>JBBTRC010000008.1:77710-110055 GCA_038065355.1 Patescibacteria group bacterium | reverse complement strand
CCGCGCTTTACACAATCCCATCCCAAAAACGCACGCACGCGCGGTATACTAGTAGCAATGGCTATTGGCGGTCGGTTTGTGGTACCAGAGATTGTGGCATCACACTTTCACCTTCGTGAAGGTGATGTGGTGGCAGACTTCGGTTCTGGCAGCGGTTTTTTTATGAAGACGCTGGCACAGGCGGTTGGCGCAAGCGGGCGCCTGTATGCCTGTGACATTCAAAAGCAACTAGTTGAAAAACTAGGCGATCAGGCTCGGCTTCTCGGCCTTTCAAACGTCTTTCCGCTCTGGTGCGATCTCGAAGAACCAAACGGCATCACTATCGCCGACGGCGAGCTTGATGCGGCTTTTTTGATCAACACGTTATTTTTAATAGAAAAAAAAGACGATGCCATTACCGAAATGAGCCGCACTCTCAGGCGCGGCGGCAAGTTCATTATTATCGACTGGTCAGAATCATTTGGTGGCCTCGGGCCACAGCCATCGCAAGTCATTGCCGCCAAAGACACCACGGCACTCCTCGAATCGCACGGTTTTGTCCTCGATCGCGACTTTCCCGCCGGCGAACATCATTACGGGTTAGCCTTTCGACGCGTATGAAACTCCGCCCCTTTGAACTCGCGCTCGTGATCATCTTTGGAGTGTTCGCCGGCATTGCCCTCATCCTGCTCGCGACCAACCAACCTGGCGCTGACGACAAGAACGACACGAGCATCATCCGCACCCCCGTCGAGATCTGGGGCACGTTGCCAGAAGCGGCGGTGACATCGGTACTCGATAGCTTGTCTCTAAGTAATGAGTCATTCCGGCAAGTCTCATATCGGTACGTTGACCCAACCAGCTTTGACAATGCGCTCACGAACGCGCTCGCCGACGGTGTTGGTCCTGACTTGCTACTCGTGTCACACGAACAGCTTGTCGACCAACGCCGCCGACTACAACCATTCTCTTACGAAACCTACCCACTACGGGATTTCCGCAGTCGCTATGTTGACGGCGCAGAACTTTTTGCTCGCAACGACGGCATCTACGCGCTACCGATCGCCATCGACCCGCTCATGCTGTACTACAACCGCAACATCTTGAGCAACGCCGGCTTCTTGAAGCCGCCGGCGACCTGGGAAGAACTCATTACTACGCAATTTCCCACTCTCATCGAACGCGATTTTGACCGCACCATTTTCCGCAGCGTTGTTGCCATGGGAGAGTACGAAAACATCCGCAATGCTTTTGGCATGTTATCGGCGCTCTTGCTACAGGGAGGCAGCGGCGGAGTCACCGAAGAGTCAGACGGCGCCTACCGCATCCGTCTCCAAGAACAGACGGGTGGAGAGAACGACCCTTTGCGAAGCGCGGCCGACTTCTACGTCCGCTTCAGCAAGCCAAGCAACACGCTCTACTCCTGGAACCGTTCGTTCACCGAAGACCGCGCGCAATTTGTGAGTGAAGACTTGGTGTTTTACTTTGGTTACGGCAGTGAAGCGCGTGACATTGAACGTTTGAATCCGAACCTCAATTTTGACATCGCCGAAATCCCCCAAGGCGCCACCGCCACGGTGCGTCGCACGTACGGCCGCTTTTATGGACTTTCAGCCTTGCGTTCTTCCGACAATCTCACCGGCGCGTACACCGCCATGACCATTCTTGGCGCGCTTGAGCAGACCACTGCGCTCGCGCTCGCGGCGGATATGGTACCAGCCTACCGCGAGGCGATTGCCGCCGGTAGCAACGACACCTATGGACGACTCACCTTCATGTCGGCAGCGGTAGCGTATGGGTGGTTAAATCCTGACATCAACGCCACCAACGACATTTTGGAGACCATGACGCGCGACATCAATGAAAACCGCCGCGATGTCACTTCGGCGGCCAACGATGCCGTCCGCCGGTTACAATTAGAGTATAATTAGCCTTGTTATGAAGCTACGATTTCACACCCACAAAATAGCGACTCTGTTGTTGTTCGTTCTTCTAACGCTGCCGACAGTGTCACTAGCGCAATGTCCGTCCGGTTCTACATGTCTTACAAACCCACTCGCTTTTCCTGACATCCAGAGTTTTATCGGGGCGGTACTGAACGTGCTCATTGTTATCCTCACGCCTATCGTGATCATTTTCATTATCCTGGCTGGCTTCAAGTACGTCACCGCGGCCGGCAACGCCTCGAAAATCGAAGAAGCCACCAAAGCGCTCACCTACGCGGTCATCGGCGGCGTCCTTATCATCGGCGCGGTGACCATTTCGCAGATTATCGGCAATCTTGTCACCACCTTCGGTAGTTAGTACGCCTTCTCAGCATATGCCAAATCCTCCTTCACTCACACCAAGTTCTCCGCCAACTTCGTTTGACGCGCTCGTACTGCTCATTCTCGACCTTATCAATTTGGTGATCATTGCCATCTTTGCCGTTTTGCTCGTGTTTATATTTTGGAAGATTATTGACGCGTGGGTGATCAACGCCGCCGATGAGACGAAGCGTGAGGAAGGGAAGCGGCTTGTGGTCACGGCTGTCTTGGTGCTCGTCGTGATGATCAGCGTCTGGGGTATTGTTGAGATGATCAAGGTCACATTTTTTGGATAATCAACGCGTATGAAACTATCAATTATAAAAAAATTCTTCGGAGCCTCTCATCGGCTATGCGCCACCCTGCTCTTGTTTTTGTGTAGTCTTCCTATGGTAGGCTACGCACAGCTCACTGTGCCGGGCGGGAATCCAACGCCGCTCGAATTTTCTCTTGCCAACATCATTATCTTTATCCAGCGAACCCTCGTTCCGTTTTTTATTGTTGTCGGTTTTTTGTTTTTTGTCTGGGGCATGTTTCGCTACTTTATCGCCGGCGGTGCCAATGAAGACGATCGCGAGAAAGGCAAAAACCTTATGGTTTTTGCCATCATCGGCATGGTGCTGATCTTTATTTTTTGGGGCATTGTAAATCTACTCGCCTTTAGTTCGTTTAGTCCCTGGGATCTTACCCCCAATTTCCAAGTGCCAACTGCCCCGTAGCTCTTCTTGTCACCTTTTCCCGACCATTTTTCGACGTGAGTGCCTATTGGTCTTGTGCACACCAAATAGCAGATTTATGTGGTAATATTTACTATAATGTGGAGAACGTTACAACGTTAAATTTATTTATTACATTGCACATATGAAGAAAATTAGTCATTTTGTCTCGGGAGTCGGCGCGTTCATGCTACCTTTTATGGTGTCGGCACAAGCGTTTGACCCAAACAGCACACCGCTAGACGACTCTTTCACGAACATCCTTACCTTTATCAACAACGTCCTCATTCCATTCATCATTGGCATCGGCTTCTTGGTGTTTGTCTGGGGTATGTTCCAATACTTCATCTTCGGTGGCGCCAACGATGAGGCGAAAGCCAAGGGCAAGAGCTTGATGATTTACGCCACTCTCGGTTTCGTACTCATCATCGTCTTCTGGGGTATCGTCAATCTTCTCGCTGGCAGTACTGGCCTCACCACGACACCTCCGCCTCCTCCTCCAGTGTAAACACGTTGTCAAAAACCGCCTACGTAGGCGGTTTTTGTAATAAACATGCGCCCCGTAAAGTCAATGGCACGCGTGCGATAATAACTCTATGAAAAGGTTACTTTATTCAAAGGCATGTGCGGTGTGGGTACTTTTATTGACGCTCTTTCTGCCGTTTGTAAAGCTATCCGCCGCGACTGCGGTCACCGCCACCCAAGCTCACAACAACGCCGTCGCGCAGGCGGTGGCGTTTGTGCAGAGACTCAACACCACTATTTTCTTTCCTTTCATCGCCCTTTTATCAGGTATCGCGCTCTTGGTATTTATGTACGGGGCCGCCAAGTACATCGCGAGCGCCAACAACGCCAGCGCGCGCGAAGAAGGCGTTCGCCAGATTACCTTTGGGATTATCGGGCTGGTGGTGATGATTGCCGCGTATGCTATTTTGAGCCTTCTTGCCGGTACCTTTGGTCTTGATCAACAGCTTTTCTGCGCCACCAACCCAACCGACCCAGCTTGTGTAGGATCAAGCAATCCGTTCATTAGTCCTTAGTAACTAAAATCTTTCGTCACTCTGTGCCTGTTTTGTGGCGCGCGAATAGATTAAAAAATGGCATGAGCCAAAAAAGAAAAGCCCCGACGCAATGAATGCGCCGGGGCTTTGTGAAGAACACAAGGAGTTAAATTCGTTATGGGTAGATGACGATTTTGATGCGGTCAAGAAGGTGGATCGAAAGCCACAGTTCGAGACGCTCATCTTTCGCTTTAACCCACACTTTATCATGAACGCCAGCTGGCACGACGAGGAGGAAATCGTAGGGAGTCCACCCTTCGAGTTCCTCCTTGTACTTCTCGATAAAACGCGGATCAAATCCCACGTGTGGTATCCTCCCATCTCTCGTCGTGAGAAGTAACTTCTCAGTACCGCAGAAATCGAGATAGATGCCGCCAAGAGGAATCGGCCGGTCGCTGACGGTTGGTGGCACATAGCATGCCTCCAACAAGGGTTTTGGTCGATTTGACCATCCTGTGCCCGTGTTGGTAGCAACGACGAAGGCTGTCGATATAACAAATAGACCAGCAACAACCTTTTTCCCTGGCACTTTCGATAGCAGCAGGTACAGCAGCAATAAAGGGATCAAGAAGACCAAATACTGCTGCCAGCCTAGATTCTGCCACAATTTCACGAATTCAGACGCTTCGGCGGTGTCCGTCGAAGCGTCTTTATACGCCTGGCCAAGCTTTTTCGCCTTTTCGGGAAAAGCGAGCCAGCCCGGCTTCGGTGGATTGTACGGCACCAGACGAGTGGTGCCGTCCTTGGCGGAGCAAGTGCCCTCTTTTGCGTAGTCGAAGCCCTCATGAGGAACTCTCTTGAGAGCAACTTCTGGACGGCATTCGAAGGTCGTGATCTTCTTGCCCTTGTACTTGCCCGTCCTGTGCTTGGCCACCTGTTTGGTGTCTGGATCCATCATGTAGATCGGTTCACCGTTCTGCTTGATGGCGCTGTGGTAGTTGTTGTATTCCAAGACAAATGGCGCTAGGAAATACGCAACAACAACGATGCCAACTGCTAACCCCAGGGCGGGAAGTAGTTTCTTCACCGAGATAATTTTTGGTGAAGCTCTTGCTGGGAGAGAAATAGTCGGCATAACTCGGTGAAGAGAAATGCCGACCATAAGACCAATGATGATGACAATAAGCGCCATCACCACCACTAAGGCAACTGAGGCCCAGTTCATTGGTTATTCCTTTCGATGGCTTGCTGTAGAAGGGCAGTGTCGGGGCCAATTGCTGACCCCTTATCGCCTCCAACGGTTAGGATAACCGTGCTTCCCTTTGCGGAAGCGGCTGCTGTCGTGCGAACGTTACCCTCAATTCTGAGAGCAAGTTCACCATACGGGCCGTGCTTCTGCGCGGCGCTCGCAGTCATTTCGACTACCGCCGCTTCGGCTGTGCCCCGCTTGATACGAGCCTCAGCATCGGCGGTGGCTTTTGCAACGTCCGCCAAGTGAGCTGCCAGGATTGGATCGTTGACTTCGGCATCAAGGAGTTCAATCTCTTTGACTTCGAGGCCAATCGTAAGCAATGGTGTCCGTGTTGCGACGTTGGGACTGGTCGTGTCACCAATCGCATTTAACATAATCACCGCTTCATCAAGTGATGATTTCGTGGTTGCATCTTGCGCGATGACTTGTTTGTAGTCAAGTTCACGCACGCGAGCAGAAACTGCCTGGATGACCGCCGTCGAGAGTCGCGACGACCATCGCAGGTCGGTGTCGTAGAGTGCGCGGTAGGGGTTTTTGACGACCACAGTGAGCGCAAATTGCAATTTGACCTTTGCTTGATCGTGCGTTTCTGCGCTCGGGATTTGGACGAAGAATTGAAATTCTGCCGCCCGTACATGGTCGCTGAAGTTTTTTACCCGAATGAAGATGAAATCTCCAAGCAGGCCGAGTGCTTTGCGAAATCGCTCAAGTTCATAGACTTGCGCCGTTTGAAACGGCGGGATGCCAATGAACACAGCTCCAGTTATGTCGTAAACGTAACGTGACCACCACCACGAGAGGTCAAAATAGCCTTTGCGGATGGCCCTCGGGATAGGGTGCGCGTCCTTATCATTGACTTCTGGAGATTTGTCGGTTTTGACGATGTCCCAGAATTCCCGACTGCTCACCTTCAGTCCCTCGGCACGTCCACTTTTTGTTTCGCCTCGGAAGGCGTGGCCTTCAAAACGCATAATGAAGCGCCTGAAGCTTTCGCCCCGTATGATTGCCTTGATTTGACCAGGAGCGATGAACGTAAAGAAGGCAAATGTCGATGGTTCATATGGCCCAACGTTTGCCAGCTGTCGTTCAGTTTCGACGGCGTCAGAACCAGGCTGAATATCAACTTTAGGTCGATTTTCGTCGGGTTTATTAGCCAAAACGTTTATAAAACCAGGAACCAGCGGTAAGGCAAAAAGCATGATGCTTAAGGTCACAATCAGTGAGAGAAACACGTTCCGCGTCAGCGGATCTGCCTTCCAAACCAGCAAACCAATAACGAGTAGAAACACTGCTCGTTTCGCGTCGTGAATGTTGGTCATTTTAAACTCCGTAGTTCGTTGCTGGGCTTTTCGAACACCAGCAGCGATTGATGAGGTCGACTTTTGCAGTCGACGAGTGAATCGTCGTAACACAATGCGCCGACGCCTTTTGAACTTAATCGCAAGGGTTTGGAAGAAATTACGTTCTGTCATTTTTTACTCCTTGATGTCAAAGAGCGGGAGGAGACCCGACTCTTGGTTTGATCCAGCGGACGGATGTCCGATATCTAATTAGCATGATATCATGAAATAGCTAAAAAGTCAAGTAAAAAGTGATAAAACAAGCTTTGCTTTACAACGTATTTTGAAGGGAAAACGGAAATTGAGCATCCTATCCTTCATTACATATTTTTCACACGCTCCGATGTTTGGTTACCATTACAGGCACTTCACCCCCGCGGATGCTCAAAATATGTAATGAAGGATAGATCAGGCTCTTGTTTATGGCAAAATTTTTGTTTTAGCGTATGATTCTCCGATGCAAAAAATGTTTGCCAACGACATGCGTAGTCGCGCCGAAAAGCGCTTAGCGGCCTCACAAGACACGAGGCCTCGTACCACCGTGTCGTTTTATCGTTATGTGCGTATTGCCGATCCGGTCGCGTTTCGCCAAGTTTTACTTTCCAAATGGAATGAGTTTGAGTGTCGTGGTCGCATCTACGTGGCGAGCGAGGGCATCAACGCCCAGATGGACGTGCTGAAGGAAAAATGGAATGAGTTTGACGCCTTTGTGCAATCGGTACCCGAGCTCGCTGGTATTCCTTACAAAATTGCCGTTGAGGAAAAAAACATCCCGTCGTTTTTTAAACTCACCATCAAAGTGAAAGACAAGATCGTGGCCGACGGTCTCGACGACAGTTCGTTTGATGTTACAAAAACCGGCGCGTATCTCACCGCTGCCGAAATGAACGCGTACATCGACGACGAAGATGCCGTCGTCGTAGATATGCGGAACGCCTACGAGAGCGAGGTCGGCCACTTTGAAAAAGCCGTTACCCCGAATGTCGAAACTTTCCGAGAAGAGTTGACGCTCGCGCCACGGCTACTTGAAAAATATAAAGATAAAAAAGTGGCGCTCTACTGCACTGGTGGCATCCGCTGTGAGAAGGCCAGCGCCTGGCTTCGACACAATGGTTTCAAGGACGTGAAGCATCTCAAGGGCGGCATCATCGACTATGCGCATCAGGTACAAGAACAAGGATTGCCGAATAAATTTAAAGGAAAAAACTTCGTCTTTGACGAACGACTCGGTGAACGGGTTGGCGGCGAAGTTATTTCACACTGCCACCTCTGCCGGTCAAACAAAAGCGACACTCACTATCACTGCAAAAATCAGATTTGTCACACGTTATTTTTAGGTTGTGTGGCGTGCCTAGAGGAACGCGGTGGTTATTGCTCATGGGCGTGCCAACAAGTGGATAAGCTGCCAGAGCGCATCAAACCAACGCTCGCGCGCTACTACAACGACTTCGTTCGCCGCCGCCAAAAATTTAAGAAAACCAGATTACGCGGAGTGTAGACGCACCCGTCTTTGCTAAAACACAAGGGGCACCAATCGGTATCGAACCGTTTTCTTATATTCTTTGTAAATGGCATCGGTCTGAAGAATCTCTTCCTCGAAATGAATCCTCGCAACAAGAAGACAAACCAATACAAAAATCACCGCGACGTTTGTGAAAGAAAAGGCGATGAGTAAATAGCCGGCGTAGAGTACCAGGTATGAAGCATACATCGGGTGTCGAACGAAGCGGTAGAGACCGGAAGTTTTTACAGAGCGCAACGCCGGAGACACTCCGAAGCTGGTATTGAGTGACCAATAAGAGAGCACCGCCAGAATACCGCCGAGAATCATGAGTGCGTCACCAAGATGGGCCTGCACGACGACTCCGGAGGGCACGAGGAGAAGTGGTGCGAACGTCGCGCCAAGTGCCGACAGCCAGGCGGTCAGCTTGTCAGAACGAATCACTGGCACGCGGCGCAGAAAAATGAGCAGAATGACCGTGCTTTCCATCGCCACGAAAATAAGGCCAGTCGGGCTAAGGGTGCCGAAATAAATACTGGTGATGTGGTTGTAGAGGAAAGCCAAGTACGCCAAGAGGAGAATAGCGCTACTGGTGAAATTGAATGACTGGTGGCTCACAATTTCGCGCAGGGTGTTGGTCATATTTCAGTATTGTAACAGAAGCTCTCATTACAAACGGCCGGCCGAAACGTATTCACGTTTCGGCCGGCCATTGGTGCGTGAGAGAGGACTCGAACCTCCACAGGTTTCCCTACTAGTTCCTAAGACTAGCGCGTCTACCATTCCGCCACTCACGCATTTGCGTGCGGCGAGTATAGCAAAGTTCTTGACTACAATCCAGCCAGATCACGTTTGACTTTAGACTCCATAGCGAGTATAAAACTAAGTAGCTTCTCGTTCCTCTCCAACAGCAAAGGAGCAGTGCATGTTCGCGTTCACAACCGACCCGGTAACACCTGTAGTAAACGGTGCGAAGAAAGATCTGATTGCCACGTTCATGAGCGCACTCCAAAAAGGTTTTAAGGCCGGTCTCAATAGCCAGCAGACTGTACAGGTCGCGGTGTACCTATCGTGCTTGGGGTTTTCCGACGCGAGCTCTTTCCCGGTCGTTTTGAACGGGAACGGTATTGACGAACGGAAGGTCAGTCGCGAAACAATTGAGACGCTTTTCGGCGAACATCGGGAGAATTTCTTGGGTTCACTGAGAAAGTTGTTCGAAAAATACCAAACGTCCGACGAGTATCATCCCAATCGTACGATTAATATCGGGGTGTCGGTGTCCGGTGACAACGGATTTGCGTACAGCGATTTTAAGTTAGCGTTGCAAAAATTCAACCTTCCGCGCAAAACGATTTAAACCTTGAAGCCACCCATCTCTCGGGTGGCTCTTGTTTTTTAAAAAAATGAGGCCGCGGTGATACCGGGCCTCAAGATGTTCTTCGGAGCGAATTATTTTACTTCTGGTGTTCGCTCGTGGTATTGACCGCTGGCGCATCGGTTCGCGGCTGGTAGGTGCCGCGCAATTTGTGCGCGATGCCCTGCAGTTCCTCTGTCATGCGTTCCGCCAGCGGCCCGCCCCCCAGTCGACGAATGAGTCCATTCTTGCGGTTCTCGTCTTCAAGAAGCCAGAACGCTTCAGCCGGATAAGTGTGGATTGACAAACCAGCCGCCTTGAGGTCGAGGCATGCGCGCGGAAGGTGGTAGTGGTTGCTTACGACAGCACAATCTTTCGAGCCGAGCGCGTCGGCACCCATTCTTGCCGAAATGGCAGCGATGTTGCCACGCGTATTCGGCCGCGATGAGATGAACCGCACGTCGTCGGAATGGATTCCGTAATCGTGTATAAGCATCTCACGAATTACCCACGCTTGATTGATGGTTGGTGTTTCGTGCTTATAGCGCCCTTCGGGCCCACCAACGATTACCAACCGCTTGGCGAATCCGATTCGTAGCAGGGCGGCAAACCCGTCGAGACGGAGATCGCCAAACAATTCTTTGCCAGCGCCGAGGTCGAATTGTGCGGGCTTGAAACCACTATTACGTCCGGGCGTTTTCTCGATATTGAAAGCGAGCCCGAAGGCAGTGTCTACAGACACTGCGAGTTTCTGTTCCATCGCATCTCCTTCTTTTGGTCGAGAAATGTAAAACTCAATGTACAGCTGGTCTGACTATAACTCGGAGAAAATGAGTGTCAAGTGAAGAGGATGACTTTTTGCTACGTGCTCGGATCACTTCGCTGTTGCAACTATCGTCACGAGTTACTAACCACAATCAGCACTATAGTGTTGATTGTGCTAAGTACTCGCGACCCCGCCTCGCGGTTGCTCGCGCTAGGAAGCGCGCTCGCAACATCGCTGCGGCTCGGACATGCGCCGCAGGTGACACTGGTCACCTGCTAAAAACAGCAGTCTTTCGACTGCTGTTTTTGCGCGTGTCCGCCCACAAGGACTCGAACCTTGGACCTTCTCGTTAAGAGCGAGCCGCTCTACCAACTGAGCTATGGGCGGATATTCCCCGTGACTGCGAGTGTAGCGCAACTAGAGAGACAAAACAAGTCTAGTGTTTATACAATTCAGGCTTCAAGAACGGGATAAGCGCGTAGACTAACGCGTTTCGATAAAGATCTTTTCGCGTCACGATGTTGTTGGTGAGAATTCCGATTGCACCTTGCTTATAGCCAGAGTTATTTTCATTAAATACGATGTCACACGCTCGGCTCAACTCCTGACCCTGATCAATAAGATCGCTCACGCTAGTCGGGAGCGCAAAGGTACCGGTACGTCCGTAGCCATAGTTGCCAAACTGGTCTTGGATGCACATCCATCCGAACGCCCAATATTGGTTGTCGTCGCGTTCAACACCACCTTCAAGCCCGACAAAGTAGTCAGCGGTTGCATGTACTCGTTTGCAATCGTCGGAACGATTTTGCGCGCCCAGTTTTGTTTCGGGCGACGACTGCGGCTGGTCTCCGACGTTAGAAGTGGCGTGGTGGGTAATAAAAGTAAAATTTTCTTTTGGAAAACACATCGCGAAGACTTCTTTGGCGATGTCAATTTTGACGGGGTTTTGTGAGCCGATGATGACAGTTTTCATGGTGTGAATTTGGTGCCGGGAGCGGGACTTGAACATTACATGTTCAGTACCCGTTTTGGTTGGATTATCTCGCTACGCTCACAATCCAGCGCAAAACAGCTTCAAGTCTGTGTCACGGATTTTTTCAAAATCCTACACCTCCCGGCAGTCAAAAATCCGCACGGTTGCGAATTTTCTTTGTGCCGGGAGCGGGACTTGAACCCGCACGCCTTGTTAAAGGGCCGGGGATTTTAAGTCCCCTGTGTCTACCATTCCACCATCCCGGCAAGAATTTATTCTGTAATTGCACTGAATTGTGTTTTCAAGACACAGGGGACTTCACCCGTCCCCGTATTTCATTATCCCATAATGAAATACCTACCATTCCACCATCCCGGCAAAGTTTCTGTATGAGAACATACTAGCGTTCCAAGTGGGGCTTGCCTTCCCTGACACAGGGGACTCCTGCCGTCCCCGCACTACGAAAACGTTCGTTTTCGTGAGTCCTGGGCGGGAATTGAACCCGCGCATGGAGGTTTTGCAGACCTCAGCGTTACCACTTCGCCACCAGGACATTCTTGTACTCTAAGCGACGTCCGCTCACTGACTTGCTGTCTCTACTTCATCTCAAGGACAACAAGAAAGTACGTGCTACTTTAGCATTATTTAGTGTCTGCGACAAAACAGCTACGCCTCACTTTCCTAAAGAAAATGGTTACTATTTTGGTTTATGGATCTCGCCGACTAGCTCGTCGATGTGTTGTCGATGCCGTTCGCCGGCGTCGAGCAAAAAGTCAAGGTGGGGTATGCGTTTCAGTCTTGCGTGCGATTTCAGATAGTCGCGCAAGTCGTGCGCACTGCGTTGCAAGAAAATAAGCGCATCATTCTCGCGACCGTCGGGAATAGTGGTAAAAAAAATCAGTGCCCGCGTGAGGTCGGGTGAGAGATCGACTCGGGTAATGGTGATCATCGGATTGGTGTTGGCTTCGTGTTGGACAAAGGTGGCCGCCGCGTGCTGGACGAGTTCAGCTACTTTCGCTTGTCGCTCTGAGGTCGGCTCTGACATAGATGTTAGGTTACCACCATATCAAACGGCTTGAGGTAATCGCCCGGCACTACTTCGGCTTTTGTTTCGAGTTGCATGCCAAATTCTCCTTCGTCGATGTGCTCGACGTCCGACTTGTGCTGTTGGAGGTTTTTGACGGTACCGGTACCGATCTCAACGTCGCGGCGCAACACACGCACACGCTGTTTGAGCTTTATGGTGCCTTCTTCCAGTCGGCCGCCAAGCACGTGGGTGTTTTTTTGCGTACTAAAGAGTCTCAGTATTTTCACTGTGCCCGTTTCGATCTTTTCCTCCCTCTGTGGCGTGCGATTTTTAAGGGCGGTGTTGAGCCACTCTGAAAGTTCGTAAATAATATCAAACGTGTCGATCTCTACCTCCAAGCGTTCTGCCAAATCTTTCGCCCCTCGATCGACATTCACGTTGAAGCCGACGATGATAGCGTCTTTGGTGGCGCTGACATTCTGCACGTCGTTGACGGTAATATTTCCGACGCCGGTAGCAATGACGCGGACAACGATTCGGTCGGATACAAACTTTGCTAGTTCATGTTCGATGGCTTCGATAGTGCCGACCACGTCGGCCTTGATGAGAATGGGAATGGTCGGCAAGTCGGACTTAGAGGCGGCTGTTGGTTGGATTTTTTTGGCGGTATGTTCAGCGATAGCTACTTCAGCTTCCTTTTTGCTCGCTACGGTCACGAAATGAGTACCGACTTGAGGAATTTCCGTGAAGCCAATGATGCGCACCGGCGCTCCGAGTGAAGCTTCTCTAATCGTTTTGCCTTGAGAATCTTCCATGATGCGCACCGGTGAATAACTCTCGCCAGAGACCACAAATTGTCCGCTTTTGAGTGTGCCGTTCTTGATGATAAGGGTGGCGGTGTTGCCGCGCTTAGCGTCCATGTTGCTTTCGATAACGTGTCCGGTTGCGGGAGCGTTTTTGTCACCAGAGAGCTCGGCCAGATCGGCGGTAAGAACGACTAAGTCCAAAAGCTCGTCAACCCCGTCACCTTTTTTAGCGGAAATTGCCGCCCACGGAATGTCACCACCCATTCCTTCAATGTAGATTTCGTTTTCAATGAGACTTGATTGTGTGCGGACGATATTGGCACCTGGTTTATCAATCTTGTTGAT
Source organism: Patescibacteria group bacterium (assembly GCA_038065355.1). Taxonomy (GTDB): domain Bacteria; phylum Patescibacteriota; class Minisyncoccia; order Phycocordibacterales; family UBA918; genus OLB19. Next base: position 96,689 of record JBBTRC010000008.1, on the reverse strand, counting down.
CGCGACCACGTAGGGGATGCCAGCTTGGACAATCGAAGCCAGTGCTTCAAGTGTTTGCGGTTTGACGCCGTCCTCGGCAGACACAACCAAAATAGCGACATCGGCCACGTCAGCGCCGCGCAAGCGCATTTTTTGGAATGCTTCGTGGCCAGGCGTATCAAGGAAGGTGATAGTCTCCTCTGCTCCGTCTTTTGTCTTGTGAGCCACCACGTAGGCGGATAGGTGTTGGGTAATGCCGCCCGCCTCGCCTTCGACCACGTTGCTTTTTCGGATGTAATCGAGCAGGGTTGATTTGCCGTGGTCAATATGACCCATCACCACCACAACCGGCGGCCGTTTGGCGATATCAGAGGTCTGTGGTGATTTTTTTGTCATAGAATTGTTTCTTACGTTCTCTACAGCTCGCCACCATCAGATTCTTCCTCGGTAGGTCGAATCTGATGAGGCGCCTGTATAATACCCCAAGGGTATTTCCGTTTCTATACTCCCATACGGTTGTTAGAAACTAGGGCATTCACAATAGTCGCAGTACCTGCTCTTTTGTTCATTTAAAAACGCCTGGACAGGCGCGGGTTAATAATTGCGGGGCAGTATAGCAGAGATTTGCACTTTTCGCACCTTATGTCATGATTTTGACCATGTTCAAAAAAAGGAGAGTCTATCTTGATTACGCGGCCGCCACGCCCCTTTCCAAAGCGGCGTTGCGGGCCATGCGCCCCTGGTACGAACGAGAGTTTGGAAATCCGAGCGCTGTACACCAAGAAGGCGCGCGCGCGGCTGAGGCACTCACTCTCGCACGGGTACGAATCGGAAAAGCGCTCCAGGTGCGGCCGGAGTTGGTGACGTTTGTGAGCGGCGGCACCGAAGCGAACAATCTCGCCATCGTTGGTCTGCTTGAGGCGCTCCTAGAGAAAGGCCGGACGTACACCGATATGGAAGTCGTAACCACTGCAATTGAACACCCTTCTCTTAGAGAGACGTTTCAAAAGTTGGCACGCGCCGGACTCACGGTGCGGACGGCACCAGTTGATGAGACCGGAAAAATAAAACTCTCAGAATTGCAAAAGTTACTGTCGAGAAAGACGGTGCTGGTCAGCCTAGCGTACGCAAATAGTGAGATCGGTACTATTCAACCGACGCGCGCCATTAAAAGAATGCTCGAAGTTGCCGAAGCAAAATTCGATACCTCTATTTATTTCCATGTCGATGCGGCGCAGGCACCGCTCTGGCTTTCGTGTCAGTTTGATGCGGTCGGTGCCGATCTCTTATCGTTTGACGCGGGAAAGTGTTTTGGTCCGAAGGGAGTCGGTGTATTGGTGCGAAGCCGACGGGTACCGCTTCGCGCTCATCTACGTGGTGGTGGCCAAGAGGCGGGACTGCGACCAGGCACTGAAAACGTCGCCGGCATCGTCGGCGCTTCGGTGGCTCTTAGAGACGCAGAGATGACCTGGAAAGAGCGAGCGGCGAAGGTGACAGCGGTTCGTGATGTGGGCATGTTGTTTCTGCAAAAAGAAATTCCCAACCTGGTTATAAATGGAGCGGTGGGAGATGACCGGCTCGCGAACAACATCAACATATCGCTTCCTGGTATTGATACGGAGTTTGCCACCATCGTGCTCGATAGTCAGGGTTTTGCGGTTAGTACCAAAAGTGCGTGCGCGGGCGCGGGCGGGGGAGAGAGCGTGGTGGTGCGCGAGATATCCGGCGACCCCGCCCGCGCCCGCGCCACTCTCCGCTTCAGTTTAGGGCCAGAGACATCCGTGGTAGATCTGCAGCGCCTCACTGCGGCGCTCAAAGCTCACCTTGCGCAAATGAAAAGTTTGACCCACGAGTAATATTATTGCAATATAGACTAGTTGGTTACGTACTACTAAATGTCAGGGATGATAGCAACGCCAGAATTTTTCCGTTCGCTTCGACCAACACTGTTAACTTTGAATTCCTATGCCAAATTTTCATAACTTCACGACCAAAGCCAAAGAAGCCATCCGCAAAGCGCACGAGCTGGCGATTGAACGCGGCCAAAATCACGTCAGTCCGATCCACCTTTTTACCGCGCTCGTGATGCAAGACGAGAGTATGGTGATTGCTCTGCTTGACCGACTTGATGTTGACATCATCGCCTTCACCGACCTGCTTCTCGAGGCGCTCGAAATGCCCGAAGTGCAAAATACTATTTCGCAATCATACCAACTCTACCTCACGCCGGAGCTCGCGAAGGCGCTCGAATTTTCTGGTACCTACGCGCAACAGCTCGGCGACTCATACGTCGGGGTTGAACATTTGTTCGTTGCCTGTCTTGAGTACCCCGGCCCGGCCGCCGAAATATTGCAACGCACCAGTATCCAGAAAAATCGCGTCGCTGAAACCTTGCGCGAGCTTCGCGAAGCTAATGTGAGCGATGCCCAATCACCGAAGAAGTTTCGTACGCTGGCAAAGTATACGCGCAACCTGACCAAGCTCGCCCAAGAAAACAAAGTCGATCCGGTGATTGGGCGAGATGTTGAGATTCAGCGCGTCATTCAAATCCTTTCTCGCCGCACCAAAAATAACCCAGTGCTCATTGGTGAGGCCGGCGTTGGCAAAACCGCCATCGCCGAAGGTCTCGCCCAGCAAATAGTACTCGGCCAGGTGCCGGAGTCGGTGAAGGATAAAGAAATTCTTTCGCTCGACCTCGGCCTTTTGGTCGCCGGGACTAAGTTTCGGGGTGAATTCGAAGAGCGACTTAAGGCTGTCATGAAAGAGGTGGAAGGATCAGCCGGCCGAGTCGTTCTTTTCATCGACGAGCTTCACACTATCGTGGGAGCCGGACAAGCCGACGGTTCGATGGACGCGTCCAACATGCTGAAGCCCGCGCTCGCGCGCGGCGAGATTCGCGTGATCGGCGCGACGACGCTCAAAGAATACCAGAAGCACATCGAGCGCGACCCTGCACTCACTCGCCGTTTTCAGCCGGTCTATGTGAACGAACCTTCACCCGAAGACACAGTGGCGATTTTACGCGGTCTCGCCGAAAAGTACGAGCTTTTTCATGGGGTGCGCATCACCGACGACGCCATCTTGGCGGCCGTCAACCTCTCAACCCGCTACATCACCGACCGCTTCTTGCCGGACAAGGCCGTTGATCTCATCGACGAAGCGGCCTCGGCGCTTCGAATCTCGCTTGAAAACAAACCGGCTGAACTCGTCGAAGCTGACCGCAAAGTTCGCCGACTGGAGATTGAACGCGAGGCTTTGCGAAAGGAGGTAGAAATTTCAGAACATAAGAAAAAAATAAAAGACCGTATCACCGAAATCGAAAAGGAAATCGGAGAATTTAAAGAAACCACCTCAGCGCTTGAAACGAAATGGAACAACGAAAAGAGTGCGCTTAATGAAATCGGCACACTGAAAAAGAAACTCGAAGAACTGCGGGTCGAAGCGGACAACGCCGAAGCCACGACCGACTTGGTGCGGGCGGCGGAAATCCGTTATGATGCCATTCCCAAAATCAAAAAAGACCTTGATATTAAGATGAAACGCCTCCAAAAATTACAGCGTAGCCAACGCTTACTTAAAGAGGAAGTGAGTGAAGAAGAAATCGCGGCCGTGGTCTCGCAGTGGACGGGCATCCCAGTTTCACGCATGCTGGAAGCTGAGGTACAAAAGTTGGCGCGCATGGAAGAGGTGCTTAAGACCAAAGTGGTCGGCCAAGATCACCCGGTCAAACTGGTGTCCGATGCTATCAAGCGTTCGCGCGCTGGTATTGCCGATCCGAACCGACCGATTGGTTCGTTCCTTTTCCTCGGCCCGACTGGGGTCGGAAAAACCGAACTCTCGCGTGCGCTGGCTGAATTTATGTTCAACGACCCTGACGCGCTCCTTCGTATCGACATGTCTGAATTTATGGAGCGCCACTCGGTATCAAAAATTATCGGCTCGCCGCCTGGCTATGTCGGCCATGAAGAAGGCGGCTCGTTTACCGAACGCGTACGCCACCGACCCTACGCAGTTATTTTGCTCGATGAAATAGAAAAAGCTCACCCAGAGGTCTTCAACATCTTACTGCAAGTGCTCGACTCGGGACACCTGACCGATGCCAAAGGCCGCAAGGTCAACTTCAAAAATTCGGTCATTATCATGACCTCCAACATCGGCGCCGAACACATTGATCGCATGTCGAATTTCGGTTTCTCTGTCGATCATGGCGAAAAGAGCCAATACACGCAGGCGAAAGACAAGGTGATGGATAGCCTTAAAAATCACTTCCGGCCAGAATTTCTCAATCGTCTTGATGAAATTATCGTCTTCGAGCTACTCACACCAGAAGTGATCGCCAAGATCGTTGATATCCAAATTGCTGACGTCATTACGCGTCTTCTGAAGAAAGAAATAAAACTGACCGTTGACGACGAGGTGCGTGCATACCTCGCTAAAGAAGGGTACGATCCGAAGTACGGAGCCAGACCACTGCGTCGGCTGATCCAGAGCAAGATCCTTACCCAAGTGGCCAACCTGATGGTGGGAGAGGGGATGCTCCAGGGCGGCACCGTGAACGTCACAATGAAAAAAGGCGAACTAAACTTTGAAGTCAGAAAATCAGCGCGGCGAAAGACAAAAAAAGCGACCGTCGCGAAAAAACCCACCACGAGCAAAAAAGAGAGAGTTATTGCTTAGCCTAAAGAAGGCACAAAAACACGAAAAATAAAACCGGCCGAAGCAAAGCTTCGGCCGGTTTTATTTTTTTAACAGAGAATGTTGTTGAAATAAGAAACTCTCGTTTTTAGAGGTTCTCAAAGCGAGTTTTTAGTTCCCCATATGTTTGCTCGATCGTACACATCCTGTCACGAGTGTCTGTGATCCCGCCCACTACAGTACTAAGAAGAAGGCGACCTAAAAAGTTTGGTCGTATATAGTACTCGATTGATTCGGGGTTTGCTTCATAAACTAACTCTCCAACTTTCGCTGCCCAGGCTGTTTCTTCTTCGCAATTCAAGTTTGTCTCGTCAATTAGTTCGCGTGTGACCTCAGCCATAATGTCTGTAGTTCTATTAGGTTGCCAGAAATAACTCTCTTTCACTTCCGCACCAAACACATCTTTGAGAACGGCCGGATTGATAAAGGCATTTTTATATGACATATATTCAGCCTTATGAACGGCAATCAGGTTTGCGCGATCGGGCGAATGGTTTACTAACGCGGAAAAAATCCCCGACGGCGCAATACCCGAAGTTGCTGAGGAAGCCGTTGATGACGTGTGTGAATTGTAGCTTTCATAGTGTCTGGCAATATCATTAAGTGGTTCTGCGGCCATCGTATACAGACTCAATGCCACCAAGTATTCAATTGTAGATTGGCCCGAAATTTCTATAAAATGAGCCATTCTGACTACAGCCAGGACACTTTCTGATGCGTCAGTAATGTCCCCTTCCAAAAATGAAACTTTAGATCGTAGTGCGGTCAGCGCACCAAGGTCTCTTAAATCTTTAAGTCGACACAATTCCGCGTCGGTTCGGAATGTGTTAATCGATACAGGACACTGATATCCCTTTTGTTTTGATGCCAGTATGAATGCGTCAGTAAGGTTTCTAGTTTGAACAATACTAGGTTTTGCTTCAATGGCACTAAGCCCGTCGTTTTCAACACTCCGAAGTGTCTCAAATGCTGACTCGAATTCAGCCTTCCCCGTGTCACTAAAAGTTTCAGTGTCGGGTAGATAGAAATGAGCATTGTCGTCTTGCGAAAGAAGCGGAGCTGGTTTTAAAATAAGATCAGAGTCGTTCACAGTTCTGTAGTCCCGAATAAATATATTCGCTAGTCCATACAAAATGTAAGGTAGTAATAAAATAATAAAAATGACACCAAATACAGTTTTGATTTTTTTGCGATCGTCAGAAAACAAGCTCCAATATCGAATGCTACTAATCGCTACAAAAATCATTAAGATATTTAAAGCCGTTATAGCCACACCGACGACAGGGTAGATATTTGGTAGTGTAGTGTATATATAAAGAAAAAGAGAAGCGTTTACTGCCAGTGCACAACTCGGTAAAATCGTCCATCGCTCCAAACGAAACACGCCATATCCGTATATTGCACTCATTACTGCGCTCGTGAGAGTCCACAGCAGCAACAAGTACGATTCTAATAGCAAATCTGTATGAGAAGTAACATAATTAACTAAATTAATAGAATTAACAAAAGCTGCTATTAAACTAAGCAAACCAAAACCGATAATTGCTATTCCGTAGATGCGTAGAATAACTCGCGTCGGTTTTGGAATACTCGGAGTCGATTTCTCAGATGGTGTTTGGTTCATATAATTAAAATAATAACACGCAGATAAGCAACTAATTATAGAGAGTGGAGCAGCGATTCACAGATTCCGACAACACTACCGCAAGCGTAAATCTGCATTTAAAGTATACTCGCAAAACATTCTTCTTTGAGGGTATTTTTTGAATATAAAGAACTTTATATTTAATTGTGCGCCAAGATGGAAGTGGTCCAAATCTCGTGTCCAACTAATACTTATTATAGGTCTTTTCATCTTTGCGACTAATTTCCAAAACCTCAGTATAATTACCTGTATCTATAAAGATTATGCGGATATGCCCGGTTCGGACTCTATAAACATCTCGGTATCCAGATAATTTTTTTATATCAAGGTTGCTTGTGTCACGGACTAAAATCTTTTGTAGGATTTTCTCAACCAAAACAAACTCTTTGCTATTGAGCCTTCTGAGAAATTTTTGATTTCTGTCCATGCATTTTCTTCATTGAAGCAAGTAACTGTTCTACAGGTACTCCGCGGCCAGTTTCTTTGGTGAAGTCGACAATGGTTTCCCAGCCGGCTTCCTCTGAATCTATAGGAGACAAACGAAACAGCGGAGTAGAACGTCGAAATACCGTGATTGACTCACCCTTGCTTACTCGCTTTATATATGTCTCCATGTTTTCACGAAGTTCCTTCAGGCCGACAGTTGTATTCTTTGCTTTGCTATTCATGACATAAGTTTAACTTAAGTTAAACTTATGTCAAGCACAGTATCAAAACCAATCTTGTCCTATAGAAAAACAGCCCTAAGATTTAAGGCTGTTTTCAAAAGTGCGCCGGGCTGGATTGATCCTGACGGTCACTAAGCTATTTTGTTTCGTCACCTCACAAAATAGCAAGTGCTGCGGGACACGCCTCAGCTGCTGTACTCGCTTCGCTCCGTGCAGCATGCTTCCGGCGGTTCGAATCCAACGTGAAGCACGAAAGTGCTTCACTGTCCGGCGCACGAACAAAAATGGCATCCACTATCGTGAATGCTCATTTTTATACTCGTGCGCCGGGCTGGATTCGAACCAGCGAAGGCATAAGCCGACAGATTTACAGTCTGTTGTGATTGACCACTCCACCACCGACGCAATATATTTTTTGTGGGAACGCTCAGCTGTTGATAAGCGTTTTGACCAAGTTTCCTCCTTTGGCTGGTGAAACGAAGCTCCGCAACCCTTCACAACAGCCAATCTACTCGCGCTGCTCGTAGACCGGATGAAAAATGAATCAATTTCATTTTTCATCCACTCCACCACCGACGCAGATGCTCAAAAGAGTGCGCTAAAAATAGCATAGTTGCGAGTATTTTCAAAGCTTCGCGGCGTGGGTAGCAAGCATTGGAAACAGACGGCCATGCTATTATTTTAGTATCTCTGCCATATCTATGAAATACGTTTTGTTCGGTGGGTTTCTTTTGTTTACTGTCGCATTCGTCGTCTTGCCCGACATAGCCAACGCGCAGGGTTTTGTGCAATGCGGGCTGACGCAATCATCGGGGGGTAATACGTATACCGTCAATCGGGAGTGTAATTTTTGTGAACTCGTCTCGCTGTTCAACACCATCATCCAGTGGCTCGTGACAATGTTCTTCCTCCTCTTTGCCATTCTCATGGTCATTGCTGGGTTTAACCTCATGTCGTCCGGCGGAAATGAAAGTGCTAAGCGTGATGCTAAGGAAAAGCTCACCAACGCCATTATCGGTATCGTGATTGTCCTCGGCGCCTTTCTGATTGTCGATACGTTAATGCGGTATCTGGTCGGGCCGACTGGTGGCGCCAACGGCAATGTCAATGGCTTCGGCCCTTGGTCTACTATAAATTGCTTTGGTTCGAATCCGGTGTCTTCAGTACCTCCATCAACGACGCCACCTCCCGCTAATTGTCAGCCGGCAACACTGATGGCCCAATACAAAGGGTCACCTGTGGGACAAGTTGCAACTTTGCCTGGCCCTACTGATATAACTGCAATTATGAATTGCTATCTTAATGACTCACAAATTGGTCCACTTGTAGACAAAGGTCAATTGTATACAGTCGATCGTACATATCCTGCGTGCGCACTCACTAATGGTAATACTGTATCGAGTTGCAACATTACTGACTGCAGTCATGCAGTAAACTCTTGTCACTATGGCGGAGGAACAGGTTTGGGGGCATTGGCAGTTGATTTTAATGCTATCAACAATTCTCAGGCAGGGGAACAGAATTTGTATAACTTGATGAAAAATCTTCAGAGCACTTGTGGTGGTAAATTATTATTCGAACAGACAGGCAACTCCTATCATACGCATGTCAGTTCCACGGCTTGTCCCGGACTTTAATATTGATACTTGGTAACAACAGATATGTATCCGCAGCTTTCACAGCGTTCAAACTGCGGGTCCACTCCGACTCGAACCTTACAGGTTCAGTACCCGTTTTGGGTGGATTATTTCGTTTCCTCATAATCCATCTCAAAACAGCTTCGAGTCGGTGTAACGCTTTTTAAGAAAAAGCTACACTCGCGGACTCGTTTTCGTTCGCAGACTCTCTCAAGCGGGTCCACTCCGACTCGAACGGAGGACGGCGGTTTTGGAGACCGCTGTTTTACCACTAAACTATAGACCCTTTGGTGCGGCAGTTATAGTATGGGAAAGGGAAGTTAAGGTCAACTCGAGGGAGTGTTTAAAAACTCCTCAATCCGTCGGAAAATCGCTTCGCGATTTTCCGGCACACACCACTCGATCTCTTTCATTCGTTTCAACCAAGTCATTTGCCTCTTAGCAAACTGTCTGATCTTTGTTTCCAAAAGGGCAACCATCTCCTCTTTCTCTAATTGGCCTTGCAGATATTCAGCAATATAGCGGTACTCAAGGCCGAAGTCTTCTAAACGCTGCCAGCTTATTCCAGCTTCCTGCAGCTTCACCACCTCCTCAATCATGCCCGCTTCAAGACGCGCCTCAAGGCGAGTGTGGATATTTTGATGCAACGTCTTTTGATCAATATCAATACCTAACATAAGCCAGTCGTAGGGAGTCGTTGCTGTTTTTGTTTCCGGCACTACTCCGAGCGTCTCAACGACTTCCAGCGCTCGGATAAGCCGTCTTCGGTTGTAGCGATCGATGCTGTGTGCTCGTCGCTCGTCTTTGATAAGCAAACGTTCGTACAATTCTTCGTTGGATAAGGGTTCAAATTTTTGCCGCAACTCTTGGTTTGGTTCTACCGGCGCTGTTTGCGAGTGGCCGCGTAGTAGCTCAAGGTAGAAAAAAGTACCACCGGCAATAATGGGGCGACGGCCGCGCCTCTTGATATCAAGAAGCGCGGCCGTCGCATCGCGCACAAAGTCATGTCCAGTATAGATGGTAGCGGGGTCAACAATATCAGTGAGGTGGTGCGGCACACCCCGCATTTCTTCCGGGGTTACCTTGCCAGTTCCGATATCGAGTCCACGGTACACTTGCCGCGAGTCAGTCGAAATCACTTCGCCATTGAAATGAGTGGCGATATCGATAGATAGAGACGTTTTCCCGCTGGCGGTCGGCCCAACAATGGCGATGACTTTTTGTTTCAACATACCGCGAGTCTAGCAAATAATAGAAAAAGAAACAGCTGACCACGCGAGGTAGCCAGCTGTGTAAATAAGAAGCAAAAGTTTATGCTAGAAGTTTGATTCGTCCGCCCTGATAGTCTTGAAACGTATCAGGGTGTCCGACATCCGTTACAAGCGGCCATACGCCCCATTTTGGATGCTCGCCTGGCTGCCACGTTTGCACGGGCTCCTCAATCAGCGAGTAGACAGGCGCGCCCATATCCTTTTCGCTTACCCCACCCCGATTCCAGATGAAGCAAAAGCACACAACCTCGCCACCCGCCGCACGTACTGCTTCAGCAGTTTTCTTCGCCGATTCACCGGTGGTGGCGATGTCTTCAACAATGACGACAACACGCTTGTGCACAGCAGCCGCGAAGCCTGCTCGTTGCAATGAAAAACCGGTCGGAGTTTTTTCAGCGAACACGGCTTGCGCACGCCAGCCAGAAATTTCTACCATCACCCTTGCTGCTTCGTAGACCAGCGGTATTGCACCAACAGCCGGCCCGGCAAACGTAAGGTAAGGCTCAAGGTGTCTGGATGGCACCAGAGATACCAACGCATTCGCGATGGAATGCAGATGGTGCGGTTGTGTAAGTAAAGGGTCGATGTTGATGTACTTCGTGGCGACCTTGCTGCTCTTGAGAGCGAAAAAGTAATCACCTTCATGTACGCAACCAAGTTCAACCAGAATGTTCCGTGCGTTGATCGGTATCATAAAGCACTCCTCTGTTCTGAATCCTTTGGAACTGTACAGGTAAACCTAAAAATGTAAAGAAAGGGCCGGAATCGCGAAGCGATTCCGGCCATCTTAATCAACCACCATTCCGTTCGGTGACCGTTTCACCGATCTCATCGAGAACCCGAAGCGCGTTGCCTCTAAGATCATTGTTGAGGCGGAGCGGTGACCCAATGACCAGTTTGGTAGCGCCAGCGAGGATAGCTTGGCGTGGCGTCAGGGCGTTCCCCGCGTTGGTGTCACCCGGCACAACCGCCCCGGCCGGCCTGATGGCGGGAGTAATGATCTCCCGATTTTCGGTGAAACCGGCGGGTGCGAGCTTTAGATCGACGGGTGAGCAGATCACTCCGGTTGCCGGCAAGTCGGCAACGCGGGCAAAAAACGCTCGCACGGCATACTCGCGACTTGTTTCTCCACGATAGCGGAAATCCTCGTCGCTGAGGTCAGTGAGCGGGTTCACTGGCGCAATGATTGTGTCAAGTAGTGTATCGGCCGCTGTTTTGAATACGCTCCGATGCACATCCTCGGCAATCGTGAGGATGTCGAGATGTGGGACGAGACGTAGCCACGAAAAATCGTTTTTCATCGTGCTCTGCACATCGAACAGTTTGTAGTCGGCAAATATACGCAAGTCAGCGTCTGCGGCAATTTTTAGAGCGCTATAACCAAGAAATCGAAACAGAGTGTTTCCCTTGATCGTAATGCCGAGCGGGCCGAGCGAATCAATAACCTCACCAAACATACGTGAAGCTTGTACGTACGCTTCTTTGAGATCAGTGGCCTTGTCGAAAGAAAAGTCGGCAGCGTAGATGAGACGATGAGCGTGTTCATGCGCCATGTGTACCTCCGATGATTGTGACGAACAATAAGAACTACTCGTTCGCAACAGTATCTGAAAATGAAAAAAAGTCTAGTCTTTTTTATATAATCTGCTAAACTCACTGTCGCTGTCGATTTTTGACGCACGTAATAATAAATAAGCCGGAGTGGCGGAATGGTAGACGCGCACGACTCAAAATCGTGTCTCGCAAGGGGTGTGGGTTCAAGTCCCACTTCCGGCACAAAGAAAATCCGCTGTCATGCGGATTTTTGACTGCCGGAGGTGTAGGATTTATTTTAATAAATCCGTAACACGGACTTGAAGCTGTTTTGAGGTGGATTGTGAGTTTATGAAATAATCCATCCAAAACGGGTACTGAACATGTTAATGTTCAAGTCCCACTTCTGGCACCAGTAGTAACTAAAGACAGAAAAGAAAATTTCTCAACACCGCTGACAAGATGCAATATTTGCAATATATTGACTTTCATGGTGTAAAATGTTAGCTTGCTTTGGAACCTTCTGTACTGATGAGGTACAGTTCGGCAGTACATTCTAAACAAAACGGAGGTCAGAATGGACATCTTCCTACAAGTGTGGGGAGGTGTCGGCTACCTTCTCAACAAGATTTTCTTATGGCTCTCGGAACACGCGCGTAATCGCGGCGAGAGCGCACGTGCACGCCAATGGCGAATTGCTTCGTGGGCGGTATACCTCTTTGGTTTACCCCCTTGGGTGATCATTTTTGTTATGTGGCGAAACTGGATTGCGGCATCGGTTGAAGCAAGCGGTGCCCCCGCCATGGTGCTTGGGCTTGTTCTGGCTTTTCGTGGCACCACCCACAATCCGCCGCGTTGGCTTGATCGCCTGGCGCTCGTATGCATTCCGCTTGGGTTTTGCTACAGCCTCTACGACTTTGGAGGCGTTACTACCATCAACCAGTGGTTGGAAATCGGACTCGTGTCAGGTTTCCTTGTTGGAACTTATTTGCTTGCAAAGGAAAGGGCATCAGGGTATCTCTGGTACGTTCTCATGCATGTCACCTGCGGGTGGCTTATGTGGATCCAGGGATACCCGTGGCTCTTTCTTCAGCAGGTGATCTCTCTTGTGTTCATTGCGGACGCCTGGAGAGTCACACAGAAACGCAAAGTCATGAGCAAGTAAGCTCTGATGAAGAGGCACGACCTTCGGGTACGGCCTCTTTTTTAAAATGAAACATCAGTTATAAACAGGGGTGGAAAATTGAATATGCTAAAATGGTGAGATAAGAGCATGAAACTACCTATGGAGGTAATGCGCTCGGTATTTTGTTATGGCATTTCAAAACGATTCAATTTATTGGGTAGAGGTCGAAAAAGTCGTCCCCAACCCTTTTCAACCACGGCGGGAGTTTGACCAGGCAAAACTGCAGGAACTGGCGGATTCGATTCGTATGTATGGCGTGCTACAACCGCTCACGGTCACTCGTAAGGAAATTAAGCGGGAAGACGGGACTTTTTACTCGGAGTATGAGCTCATTGCCGGCGAGCGGCGTTTACGTGCGAGCCGGCTCGCAGGCGTGTCACAGGTGCCAGTCACTATTCGGAGCGGCGAACAGAGCGAGCAAGAGAAGCTCGAGCTGGCGATTATCGAAAACCTTCAGCGAGAGGATCTCAATGCGGTTGATCGCGCGCTCGCGTTTAAACAACTTTCCGAGCAGTTTGGTCTCTCTCACCTTCAGGTAGCGAAAAAAGTTGGCCGCAGTCGCGAGTATGTCTCAAACTCAATTCGCCTCTTGGGACTACCGGAACATATACTCAATACGCTACGTAGAGGTGAACTTTCAGAAGGTCACGCGCGCACGCTCCTCATGTTGAGCGATCGTAAAGAAGAGCAGGAGGTTATTTTTAAGGAAGTGCTCCTTAAAAAATTATCAGTCCGTGAAGTAGAACGGATTGTGCGAAAAATCGCCACCGATAGGGTGCGCAAGAAAACCCTTGGAGAATTTGATACGCATCTCATTGAACTGGAGAAGAAATTTACCGAAAGCCTCGGGACCCGTGTGCAAATTTTGAAAACCGATTTCGGCGGTAAACTGACCATCGACTATTTTTCCGAGCAAGACCTTGAAGAGATACTGAAGCGCGTTCAAGCCGAAAGGTTGCAACAACAAACTGTCGGAGCGACGGAAGAGGTTGCCAAACTGAGCGAACATACTCCGCTTGAAGTGACGCAGAATGAACCAACGATGGTTGATGATTCAGCGCCATCAGACCTTACTGCTCCCATACCAGTACCGGAAATCGACGACAGCGACCTCTACTCCATCAAAAACTTTACAGTCTAGCTTCTTCGAGGGAATTACGAATACGTCGCCTAGCCAGCGATGTCTTGGCAAAATGCAACCAGCGCTCGGTCGGGTGTGAAGTCTTGCGAGTATCAATTTCAACAATGTCACCATTTTTCAGCTCGGTGTCGAGTTGAACCAACTTCTGGTTTACTTTTGCCGCAAACATATGATCGCCGACTTCGGAGTGAATGGCGTATGCAAAATCAACTGGCGTAGCGCCGACAGGCAAGTCCACCACGTCACCGATTGGAGTAAACACGAAGATACGGTTTGAAAAGAAATCGGAACGAGCATCCTCGACAAAATTTTCAGTGGAGTTCTTTTTTTCGGTGTAGGCATGGCCGATGTGTGAAATCCAACGAGGAATTTTCATCTGGTGCGGCTCGTCTTTGTGTTTCTGCATGTTCCAGAATTCAGCGATATTGTTATCTCGGCCGCTAAAGGGACGAAACAGGTTGGGAATTAAGGTTGAGAACACAGATGGTCGACTGGCTGTTTTGTCGGTCACTTCTGGGGGTTTGTAGAAAATGTGTGAAGCGACACCAAACTCTGCTTCTTGATGCATTTGCTTGGTACGTATTTGGATCTCAAGAATGAGACCATTTTGAGTAGTCACGGTGGTGTGGAGAGATTTGTACCCGTTTGGTTTGGGAAAGGCGATGTAGTCTTTTACCCGCTTGGGGAGCGGTCGCCACAGCTCGTGGACGATGCCAAGAGTTCGGTAGCAGTCTTCGACGGACGACACAATAATCCGCATCGCGAGCAGGTCGTACACCATGTTTATGTCCCATTCCTTGCGCTTGAGTTTATGGTAGAGGCTACAGAGACCTTTCACTCGATACGATGTAAAAAAATCCAACATGCCAGTGTCCACGAGGCGCTTCTGAAGAATTTTTCGCTCGCGTTCGAGTGCTTCTTGTGTTTTGCCGATGCGCGTATTTAATGTTTCGCGGACTCGCTTCGTCTCTTCCGGGTACACGTAAGGGAACGCCAAGTCCTCAAGCTCCTTGCGGATCTTGCCCATACCAAGACGGTGCGCGACCGGTACATAAATTTCTAGAGTTTCGCGGGCGATGCGAAGTTGCTTGTCTTCCGGTACAAACTGGAGCGTCTCCATGTTGTGGAGTCGGTCGACCAGCTTGATGATAAGCACGCGTATGTCTTGGCTCGTCGCTACAAATAACTTTCGCAAGCTTTCGTTGTGACGGTCGCTTCCATAGTAACGGACAGAACTTAGCTTTGTGATCCCATCGACTAAGAAAAGAATCTCATCACCAAACGTTTGTTTGATATCCTCGGCCGTCACCGACGTGTCTTCGATGGTGTCGTGAAGGAGGCCGGCGGCAATAGTGCGCGGGCCCATGCCCATTTCGGCCAGTTTTCGGCCGACAGTGGCTGAATGTACCATGTACGGGTCGCCCGAGTAACGAGTGTGGCCAGCGTGCGCCTTTTCCGCAAACTCATACGCTTTCCGAACCAGCGCTTTGTCGGTGTCGCTTGGCTTGTGCAAGAGCACGATAATATCTTCAGCCGTAGTCATACAGCCATTGTAGAGATATGAGCGTGAGTTGACAAGTAAAAGCTACTTTTGTCCAAGTAAGGCAATTGCCAATTCGAGAGTGATGTCCTCCGTTTTAACATCGTCAGGGATACTAATTCGCTTAAATCCTTTTTTCAGGTAACGGCCGGATTTGGATTCAAATACATTAACGAGTTTGTGGGTTTTGGGATTCACGCCGAGCTCCTTGAGAAGTTTCTCACCTTTGCGCATTTGTTTCGGCTCTTTGAAAATTTCAAGCGCGCGCGAAAAGGTAATGTCATACGGATTGTCCCCGCCTTTGAGCGATCGGTAGTCGCCGGCATGAGCAACGTACGGGCCAAATTTGCCGGTGTTTGCGACGATTGGTTCCTGTGTGGTGGGGTGGAGCCCGAGTTCACGTGGGAGCATGAGTAGCTTGACCGCCATCTCGGCCGTCACCTCGTCAGGCTTCACACCGTCAGGAAGACTGGTGCGACGCGGTGCTGGTTGTTTTTTGCCCTTTATTTTTTCCGGCGTTTCGCCGAGCTGGACGTAGGGACCAAAGCGTCCGTTCAACACAAACATCGATTCCCCGGTCTCGGGGTGTGTGCCGATCGGTGCGTCTGGTTTGGCTTCCGAACCGTCAATCAAGCGCGCGCCGTCGCAGTCGGGAAAACGTTCGCAGGAAAGGAACGTTCCATTTTTACCAAGTTTTTTTACCATGGCGGCGCCGCAGACCGGGCAAGGGAACTCCTTTGGGCCCGGCCCGAGGTTGGTGAGCTTGGCAATGTCTTCTTTTGCTTCGACCGCTTTGTGAAACGGCGCGTAAAAGTCAGTCAGGGTTTTTTGGTAGGTTCTTTCGCCGGCGGCTATGTCGTCAAGCTGATTTTCCATCGCGCTGGTGAAATCGTCGTCGATGTATTCTTTGAAGTGCGTCTCCAAAAAGCTCGACACGACATCGCCGGTGTCGGTGGGGACGAGCGTGCGACCTTCTTTTACGACGTACCCGCGTTGTACGATGGTATTCATAATGGACGCGTAGGTAGAAGGCCGGCCGATGCCGCGCTTCTCGAGTTCTTTAATGAGGCCGGCTTCGGTGTAGCGGTTGGGAGGTTGTGTTTGCTTTGCCTCAATGGCGACTTCGCGACAAGAAAATGTTTCGCCGACTGAGACTGAGGGCACTTCTGTATCTTCGCCGCGCGCGCGCGGATCAGCCCTTAGCCAACCGTCAAAAATAACTCGCGAACCGTTGATAGCAAAATCAGGTATCGTCTCTTGTGCGTCGGTCACATTGGTGAGAATTTTTGTACGCTTTAGTGTCGCGTCAGTCATCTGTGATGCAACCGCCCGCTGCCAAATGAGTTCGTAGAGGGCTTTTTGATCGGCAGTACTGCCAACTGAATGTTTCGCAAAGTTGGTAGGTCTGATGGCTTCGTGGGCTTCTTGGGCGGATTTACTCTTGGTTTTGTAGGTACGAGGTGCGACGAAGTCCTTTCCGTAGTCGGCGTGAATAAGTGCAATGATTTGTTTTTGGGCTTGCGTACTCATATTGGTGCTGTCGGTGCGCATGTAGGTAATGTGGCCAGCCTCGTAGAGTTTTTGTGCCGCGCCCATGGTACGAGAGGGCGAGAAGCCGAGTCGGGTCGAAGCGGTTTGCTGGAGCGTCGACGTGGTAAAGGGCGGGCGCGGCACCCGCTTCACTTCCGACTCTTTCACATCTTTCACGAGCCAACGGTATTTTTCGCCGACTTTCTTGATACGCTCTGCTTCCGCTTCTTCACTCGGCTCTTCAACACAAATAAATGGCAGCACGTCGGTGCTGGTGTTGAGATGGGCAGTCAGTACAAAGTAGTCGTCAGGAACAAAGGCACGAATCTCTCGTTCGCGTTCCATGACGATGCGGAGCGCTGGCGATTGCACACGGCCAGCCGACAGCCCATAGCGCACTTTTTTCCAAATGAGACCGGAGAGGTCGTAGCCGACCAGCCGGTCGAGCACTCGACGAGCTTCTTGTGCTTCCTTTAAATTTAAATCTAGGTCACGGGGGTGAGCGATGGCTTCCTGGACTGCGTCTTTAGTGATTTCGTTGAAGGCGACTCGTTTCAGATTATCGTTTTCTTCTTTAATGAGTTCGGCGACGTGCCAGGCGATTGCCTCTCCCTCGCGGTCCGGGTCGGACGCGAGCAGTACCTCGTCGGCTTTTTTGGCGGCTTTCTTGAGACCCTCAATGATTTTTTCCTTGCCCGGCGAAATGATGTAACGGGGAATAAAGCCCGCTTCAATATCGACAGCATCTTTATTTGTTTTGGGCAGGTCGCGGACGTGGCCAATAGACGAAAGGACTTGGTAGCCTTCGCCGAGATATTTTTCGATTGTCTTCGCCTTGGCCGGCGATTCCACAATGACGAGTGTCTGTTTTGCCATGAATGTGTGTAACAAATACTAGCACAGTAAGTTTTTGTCAACTGACCTATCCCAGTGGTTGGGGTATTTTCTAATTTCTTGTCAGACTCTACAATAACCAAAATTTATTACATTGACATACAAGATTTTGTGTGATAATGTATTACCAGAACAGAAAAGGAGATTTTCCATGAAGAAGTACCGTCTAGCCCTTCTTCTTAACGTGGTTGCTCTGGTCGTTGCGGTTTTTACCTTTACTGCACGCACAGAAGCGCCGAGTTGGGCGTACAAAGGCCAAGCCCTGGCGCAGCCGAATGGCATGCAGGAGATGACAACTCTCGGTTTCACCTGCGTGCTTATTGCAGTCGTGTTGAGCCTTGCGGGACTCGTAAGCTTTTTTCTCGATGAGCGAAGAGCGTCTGACGACGGATGAGCCGCCGGAGACCGTTCGACTTCGGTTGGGCGGTTTTCTTTTTATATCAAACTTCGATAGATGTTTTGTTCGGACACAATAAGGTTGGTAAGCTCCATTAGCATTAAAAGTTGGGTGGCCTCGGCAGTGGACAATCCGAGCTGGCGGATGAGTTCGTCACGGTGGCGGGGTTCGGAGAGAAGAGAAATAACTTTTTGTTCGATGGGTTGTAGTACCGCCGTGGTCTTTGGCCGCGCCGGCGCTTTTACATCTATTTTAAGCACTTCCAAAATATCGGCCGCGCTCGTGACTGGTGTCGCACCCAATTTTAAGAATTGGTGTACGCCGGCGGAGTTTTTGGAAAAAATGCTGCCTGGCACGATGAGTAACTCGCGGTTGTAGTCGGTCGCGAGTCTGGCCGTGATGAGCGTGCCGGATTTTTCTTGTGCCTCTATAAGTAGAGTGGCCTGACTGATGCCGGCCACTAAACGGTTACGCTGGGGGAAAGACCAGTTCGCCGCTTGGAAATCCGGCGCGAATTCTGACAGCAAGCCACCGCCAGCTTCGAGGATGCGGTAGGCGAGTTGTTTGTGTTGGGCCGGGTACAAGGCTTCGTCCCCGAGACCGCCACCGGGAATGGCAAGCGTGTACAAACTATTTCGCAGAGCGGCTTCATGTGCGAGCGAATCAATACCGAGCGCGAGACCAGAGACAATGCCAATCGGGTATCCACGCAGTCCACCGATAAGTTCGTCAGCCGCCTGTTTGCCATAGGTGGTGTACTTACGTGACCCGACGATAGAGAGGAGTTTTAAATCAGGTGAGGGAAGTCGACCTCGGTAATTGAGTGATGGGGGTGGCTGCGGCAATTTAAAAAAGCCGTTTTG
>JBBTRC010000008.1:0-77700 GCA_038065355.1 Patescibacteria group bacterium | reverse complement strand
GGGGGGTGGCTGGGTATTTACAAAACGGCTTTTTGGAAATTCCGCAGCCGGTAGCTCATGAATCGGAAATTGCATCTCGACATTCTAACACTTGCTTTTTTAGCCCGTTGTTGCTTTAGTAGCGGTTGGCAAAAAAGGAGATCACGATGCTGATTATTGTTAAAGGGGTGGTAACTCCGCTCGAAGGAGTTACGGTGAATTTCAAGACGCCGGTCTATCTTGACAATAGCGAAGTTCCAGCGGTGTTTGACAGCAATGGTTTGAGAGCCGTTGAAGCACTTTGCACAAGGCAACTTGGAAGAATTTTCCATTCCGAATGGAAGATAAAGATTAAGAAGATGAAGCGTCTGTAGATTCAGTACTTCTCTAAAACGCAGCTTGACCGCATACAGTTCTTGAAATTTTAAAAGTGCACAGCGCGAGCTGTGCACTTTCATGTATAATGAAGAATATTATGAGATTAGCGCGAGACTATGTGGCAGTGCTTCAAAATCTAGCTCTAGGAAATGAGCAGATTTTGAAGTAAGTAAAATATAGTCGCTACGCTCTTTATTTTTACTTAATGTTGGATATTAAATTCATCCGCGAAAATCTTGATTTAGTGAAGTTGGCGGCACAAAAGAAAAAGTCCAAAGTCGATCTTGATCGTCTGGTGAAGGTTGACGACGAGCGGCGTGAGCTGATGACACGACTCGAGGCGCGGCGGGCCGAACAAAACAAAGTTTCTGAGGGCATTCCGGCCGCCAGCGACCCAGCTAAAAAGCAAGCGCTCATCACAGAGATGCAAGCCCTCAAAGTCGAGAGCCAAAAGGACGAAGAGACGCTCAAGCCAATTATGGAAGAGTGGCAAGCACTCATGCTCCAGGTGCCGAACATCCCCGACATGACCGTCCCCGATGGTGATAGCGATGCGGACAATCAGGAAATAAAAGTCTGGGGTGAACAGACGCAATTTGCCTTCGAAGCCAAGGATCATATCGAGCTCATGCAGAAGCACAACCTGGTTGACTTTGAACGAGGCACCAAGGTTCACGGCTTTCGCGGTTACTATCTTCTCGGCGACGGCGCGCGTCTTTCGTGGGCGATTTGGAATTACGCCAACGACTTCTTCCAAGCCAAGGGCTTCGTACCAGTGATTCCGCCGACCATCGTGCGCAAGGCCAACCTCTACGGTACCGGACATTTACCAAATGATGCCGAAGACGTGTACAACACCCAAGACGACGACTATCTCATTGGCACAAGCGAAGTGTCAGTCATGGGCTACTATGCTGACGAGGTGCTCGAAAAGTCGCAGTTCCCCATAAAATTTCTTGGCTTCTCTCCTTGCTACCGACGCGAAGCTGGCAGTCACGGAAAAGACACCAAAGGGCTCATCCGTGTGCATGAATTTTACAAACTCGAGCAAGTGGTGCTCTGCGAAGCGTCACACGAAGAGAGTGTAAGGTGGCACGAAGAGCTGAATCGAAATACCGAAGAGTTCATCGAATCGCTCGGCATTCCGTACCACACGGTGCTTAATTGCGGCGGAGACTTAGGGCAAGGGCAAGTGAAAAAGTACGACATCGAACTCTTCGTACCAGGCGAGAAAACCTATCGTGAAATCAGCTCGGCTTCCTACTTCCACGATTTTCAAACCCGTCGTTTCAACATTCGCTATCGCGATGAAGCCGGCAAGATACGCTACGCGCACTCACTCAACTGCACGGCCATACCGACGCCCCGCATCCTCGTTTCGCTGGTCGAAAACTTCCAACAAGCCGATGGCAGTATTCATATTCCACCCGTACTCCGCACGTACTTCGGCAAAGACAAGATTGGGTAGAGTACAAAGGCGATGAAACGCGCGGCGGCCATAAAGCCCCCCCCCGTTTCATGCTACGATACCAGCATGAAAAGGCGCGTCACCAAGAAGAAACGAGCGCTTCATCCAAGCACTGTTCTCATTATTCGCCAAGTGATTGTGGGCGTGCTTATTTTCAGCTTTCTCGGCATGCTCGTATCAAGTGTCTGGTATGGCACTCGCATCCCTGCACTCACACTTCATGAGATCGTCGTGCAAGGCGGCGAAACCATCTCCCACTCGCTGATTGAGGAAAAGGTACAGTCACAACTCGCCGGTACCTATCTGGGGCTCGTGCCGCGCGCCTTTGCATTCACGTTCCCTCAAAAAGCCATCACCACCGAAGTGTCTCGCGTCGAGAGAATAAAAGATGTGCGCGTCGAGCGGAGTAGCGGCGAGACGCTTGTCGTGACGTTTGACGAATATCACCCAGATGCGCTTTGGTGTACGGAGACGGAGTCGTCGGCCTGTTTTTTTATCGACGAGACCGGCTATTCTTTCACTACCGCGCCGCTCCTCAAAGGCGGCAGTCTACTGCGGGTCGTGACGCTCGGGGTCGAGCCACAAGATGATGTGCAGGCGATCCTGCCAGCCGACTACCAGGCTATTAGTGAGTTGGTTTCGCTTCTTCGCGCTGTCGGCTGGCATGTCTACCGCGCTGACATTGATGTCGCCCGAGATGCCTATCTGCAGGTGGTTGGCGGCGGCGAGTTTAAGGTAACCTTGACGGAAACTCCAGAGAAAACCGTCGACAACCTACTCACGATTTTGCTTTCGGATGAATTTGCGCACATCGCGCCAGGCAACTTTCAGTACATAGACCTACGATTTGGCAACAAAGTGTTTGTGAATGAATCTAAACTAGAAGAAACCGCCTCCAGTTCGGAAGCGGTTCAGGTTGAGGGTTAGTGCACTGTGGTGCTGGGCGGTGTCACCGGTTGTGTTTCCGCGTCGTCAGACGCTACAGCCGGTTGTTTCTTTGCCTCGCGCGGCTTACTACTGGTGCGAGACCAAGACCACCAGTGTTGCAGAAATTGCGGCGGCCGGCGAACGGAATCTGGCATTTGCGCGCTCAGAGTCAAGGCTATAGTGCAGAAGCAGAAAAGCGCATATACAACCAGAGTCGCAACGAACATTTCAGCCGTAAAATCCGGACGGCTAATGAATGCGATTGTGATAAGCACAAACGGAACCATCAGCCAGCCAAACGGTATTTTTAAACTACCCATCTCACACTCCTTGCAATGGTTGTTCCAACAGGTAAAGTACTATTCTTATGAACTTTTGGCAACAGCTTAAAAAACCATTTTTCGTACTGGCGCCGATGGCGGATGTCACCGACGCGGCTTTCAGGCGGATGATCGCCAAGTATAGCGCGCACGAACGGGCGGACGGTACCAAGGGTGGGCCGGATGTGATGTGGACAGAATTTGTGGCGGCCGACGGCCTCGTCCGCGCCACGCCCGAAGGGAAAGAAAAACTTTTGGCTGATCTTATATACAGCGAGGGAGAGCGGCCAATTGTGGCACAACTTTTCACCAGCAACGAGGCACACATGGAGTACGCCGCGGCGCTCTGCCTCGAGCTTGGTTTTGATGGTATTGACATCAACATGGGTTGCCCGGATCGTTCGATTGAAAAGCAAGGCTGTGGTGCCGCCATGATGAAGCACCCCGAAAATGCGAAAGCGATTATTCGGGCTGCCAAGCGTGGCGCGAAAGATATTCCAGTGTCAGTCAAAACTCGCACCGGCTACCACAAAGATCAAATTGACGAGTGGATTTCGGCACTACTCACCGAAGATCTGGCTGCCCTCACGATACATGCGCGTACGCGCAAGGAAATGAGCAAAGTGCCGGCGCAGTGGGAGCGGGTGGCGCGCGTCGTCGAGATGCGGGATAGGCTCGGAAGTAAGACCAAGATCATCGGTAACGGCGACGCGCTTTCTCTCGACGACGCGCGCCACAAGGCTGAGCAGTCGGGCGCTGATGGAGTGATGCTCGGGCGCGCCATTTTTGGCAACCCTTGGCTTTTTCATCCTGAAAAAGATCTTTCAAATATCACACTCGAAGAACGGCTGCGGGTCATGGTCGAGCACACAAAGTTGTTTGAAGAATTACTTCCACACAAAAACTTCGCGGTGATGAAAAAGCATTACAAAGCCTACGTGAATGGTTTCCCCGGAGCGGCTGACTTGAGGGCAAAGCTCATGGAGCAGGTGACCGCGAGCGACATCGAGGCAGTTGTCCACGCTTTTCTTACGGACTACCGCACAAGCTTGTAAATCGTTGTTAGACTACAAGAGATGAGTGAGGTATTACAGGCAAATATCTTTTTCTTCATCGCCAGTGTGGCGACGGTGGTTTTTTGTGTGTTCATTTGTTTCATTTTGTATCAAATGTATCGCATTTTAAAACTCGCTCGAGCCATTTTAGAACGCATCGAATCTGCCAGTGAGGTAATGGCTCAGGATGTGGCGGAAGTCCGCAAACTAGTGGCGGGAGGAGGATTTTTTACCCGTATTCTCAACTTCATACTGGGTGGCCAGGCGGAGCGGCCAAAGTCGCGACGCAAAGCTCGCCCAAGTGATATTAATAAGTAGTAACGCAATATGCCAAAAAAGAAAGAATCCCTTACCCACGCAGAAAAGATTGAAATTGGTGTCGGACTCACGGCCGCTGCCGTAGCTGCCGCCGGCGCCTATTTCCTCTACGGAAGTAAAGACGCCGCAAAAAATCGCAAGGCGGTAAAAAGCTGGGCACTCAAAGCTAAAGCCGAAGTGCTTGAGACGCTCGAAGAGGCGAAAGAAATGTCACAAGATGAGTACGAGGCGGTGGTGAACGCTGTCGCAGGCACCTACGCCGGACTCAAAAGTGCCACGAAAGGTGACATCGACGCCTTTAAAAAGGAAATGAAGCAACACTGGGGAGCCATCGCCAAAGTAGCAGTGCCGAAGCGAAAAATGGCAAAAAAGGCCGCCAAGAAAGCACCAGCCAAGAAAACGGCCAAAAAGGCCGCTAAAAAGGCTGTGAAAAAGGCGGCCAAAAAGAGCACCTAAAGAGACTTAAAAATAAGGGTAAAGCGGGGCGTCCACAGGACGCCCCGCCTTGCTATTGCAAAAAATAGGATTGTGTGCTATACTATAAAAAGGTCAATTTAGCAAGAGGGGACTGAATATGGTTTTCATCGGCCAGTTTTTCCGCAGCATTTTTTCGTTCTTCCGGCGCCCCGAAGACACTGCCAAGCGTCTTCGCGCCATCGGCGGCATATAGTCGCCCAGTTCCATTTTGCGTAGACCGCGTATTTCTCATTTGTTGAGTGCGCGGTTTTTTAATGCTTGAAGCCAATCTGTTATACTAGCTCACATGCCAGTCACCGGAGCGCTGTATCGCAAATATCGACCGCACTCATTCAAAGAAGTTCTCGACCAAGAGCACGTTGTCACCGTACTTGAGGGGGCAATTAAAAAAGGTGAAATTCCGCACGCCTTGCTTTTTTCCGGTTCGCGGGGCACTGGTAAGACCACCCTGGCGCGCATATTCGCGAGAGCAATCGGCACGAGCGACCTCGACCTGTACGAAATCGACGCGGCCAGCAACCGCGGTATCGACGACGTGCGCGAACTCAAAGAGGCCGTGCACACACTTCCGTTTGAATCAAAGTTCAAAGTCTACATCGTCGACGAGGTACACATGCTCACGAAAGAGGCGTTTAATGCACTTTTGAAAACACTTGAAGAACCGCCCGCGCACGTAGTCTTTATTCTGGCGACGACCGAAGAAGAAAAATTGCTCGACACTATCCTCTCACGCTGCCAGGTGTTTCGATTTCGTTCGCCATCACGCGCTGTACTCGCCAAGACAGTCACCGACGTGGCGAAGAAAGAAGGCTTCAAACTAAGTCCAGATGCCGCCGACCTCATCGCCATGGCGGCCGATGGTTCGTTTCGCGATGCGCTCGGCATTACTCAAAAAGTCATTCTTGCCTCGGGCGATGAGGTCGGCGGCGCAGACGAGGTGGCGGCTATTATCGGTGCTCCGCGCACCGGCACACTGCTCGCGCTCCTCACTGCGTTACATACCAAAGATAAAGTGGCTGCATTAGCGACACTAAGCGACGCAAGCAGACAACACACCGACATGAAATTTTTTGCCCGGCTTCTTCTTGAACACCTCCGCGCGGTGATGTTGCTTCGTAACGCACCCACCCAGGCTGAATCAATCTTGGCGGCTTTCGGCCCGGAAGCTCGTGACAAAATCACTACCTATGCCGCCGAAGCGTCTCCGCTCAACTCTCATCTCTTGCTACGATTCCTGTCAGCCACCGAAGCCATTGCGCGCTCTCCCATTCCATCGCTTCCACTTGAAATTGCGATCATCGAAGTAACCGAGCCAACCCCATGAACGTGTACCAATACGTGTATATTGCGCGACATGGGGCGACGGTGGCCAATCATCACAAAATAGTGCAGCGACCAGACGAACCGCTCTCTGAGGTAGGGCACGCGCAAGCCGCGCGATTGGCCGAGCGAGCTCGCAATCTTTCCTTTGAGCACCTGCTCGCAAGCGATTACCAGCGCGCAGAGCAAACCGCCATCCAAATTGCCGAAGTAACGGAGAAAGAAATCATCACCGAACCGCTCCTGCGGGAATTTGGACGACCGACCTCATTCCACGGAGCATCTCGCGAAAGCGAGCAGTTTAAAACATTCCTTGCCACTGAAATTGCCAACCACAGCAACCCCGACTGGAAGTACGAAGACGGAGAAACGTATTTCGAAGCAGCTGAGCGTGCCAACGAAGCGCTCGACTTTTTTGCTCGGTACGGCAGTGACTCGTTGTTTGTGGTTAGCCACGGCGTGTTCATCCGCTTCATTGCGGCTGGCATCCTTCTCAAAAGAGAGCCTATGCCGCAGGTGTGGTCGTCTATCAGCCGCTCACTCAATATGCACAACACCGGCATCACAATTGTACGTCGTGATATTGAAACGAATGAGTGGTTTTTGGTAACCTGGAATGACCATG
This sequence comes from Patescibacteria group bacterium, assembly GCA_038065355.1. Classification (GTDB taxonomy): domain Bacteria; phylum Patescibacteriota; class Minisyncoccia; order Phycocordibacterales; family UBA918; genus OLB19. Next base: position 70,833 of record JBBTRC010000008.1, on the reverse strand, counting down.
CCCATTTTGCTGAATAATTGATTTATGGAAATATATTTTGTACGACACGGAGAAACAGGCGGTAACGTCGCACACCGGCATCAAGTCGAGCACACGCCGCTCACGCCAGAAGGCATCGTGCAGGCTCATCACACCGCCGAAGTGGTAAAAGCGTATGAGCCGACTCATTTGCTCTCGAGCACGCTGGTGCGGGCACTTGAGACAGCACGCATTATTGGTGAGGTGTGTGACTTGGTACCCGAAACCAGCCCGACCTTCATCGAGCTTATGCGTCCGGACGACCTCTACGGATATCACCACTTCAGCCCGCAGTCGCTTTGGTTTTATGTGCGCTGGTACTACGGGCAGTCTAAAGGCGGAGAATCGTATGAAGCGGTGAGAAAACGTATCAACGAGGCGAAAAGTCACCTAGCCACATATAAAGAAGACGCCCGCATCGCGGTAGTGTCGCACTCAGTGTTTATCAACCTGTTTCTCGCTCACTTGTGTGACGACGATCCGCTCACGGTGTTTGATGCGGCGCGTGTGTTCACCGATATTTTGCGCATGAAAAACGCCAGCGTGGTGCCGCTGTTGTTTGATTCTCGTACCCACACCGGTACGTGCAACTGGCTGCGCGAGTAACTCGCTTGAATCTTCAGCGCTTTCTGGCAGTATAGTGCCCGAGGCGGCGGAAGCTGTCGCAACCGCCGCCTCCCCCTCACCACCCATCAGTTGCCGCAGAGACGCACATACATTAAATATAAATTGCCCGATCGTCTAACGGTAGGACACATGCCTCTGGAGCATGTTATTGGGGTTCGAATCCCTGTCGGGCAGCAGCCAAGTGAGAGCTATCGAGACTCTTAAAATCGCTATATTTTGTAAAGCATTTTAAGAACGAGTCATGGGCACGAACCCTCCAAAGGGGGTGTCCTAGACTCCTCAAGTTTCGATAGAAATCAAAGGTAACTATTCCGCACATTGCATACCTGCTGAGAGCAGTTTCCAGAACACAAAGGCACCCAATTGGGTGCCTTTGTGTTTATCAAGAATAACTGCTTTGTCTTCCAGAAAATTATATAATTGGTCTATACATGACACCTACACAATTTTGGCAAAATTTTAAACTCGGTCAAGAACAAGAAATTGCAGCTGGCTTTATCTATGATGGATTGAGGATTCTTCATGATACCGAAACCTTGGGTCAGGAAACTGATATATTCCCAGTCCTATATAACCTATCAATAGGAATCGAAAGACTATCCAAGGTGGCAATAATACTTATTGAATTTAAGGATGATGTTGATATTGAGAAATTTGAGAAATCACTCAAAACACATGAACATCTTCGTCTTCTGGAAAAAGTTAAGAAAGCAACCTCCGTTACACTTAATCCTCCGTGTGTGGAATTTCTAGAACTGCTCTCAGTTTTTTATAATACTCATCGCTACGACAGGCTCAGTTTTCAGGAGCTTACTGTGTTCTCGAAAGACAAAAAGGCATTTCTCGACTTTTTGCACAAGCACCTCGGTATAGATATCAAAGAGGAGTCTTCTATTTTCTATGTAGAAAATTCTCCAGAGGTTAAAAACTTTATTGGAAGACTCGTTAAAGATATTGCCAGAGCACTTTATAAAGTCATTCAAGAATTTGCTGGAAAGAAGGGTTTGAATACCGATGAAATTTCAAGTAGTAGTTCAAAAGCTGGAAAAGTACTAATGGGAGATGAATCAATAACGTTTGAGGGCGAAGATAGAGCTATGGTTGAGGCACTCATATTTCTGATGACAACAAAAGATTCCTCACTAGTTGATTTTATGAAAGAGACTGATCCTTTGCCGCTGGATTCCGCACTTGATTCAGAATATCTGCAAGCGATACTCTACAAGAGACCTAAGGAAATGCAGGGGGTAATAGACGAGGTCGAGTCGTATTACGATGAGATGGGAGATGTAAAAGATAGACTTGAGGCGATTGATGCTATAAAAAATCCTGGCATAGGCTTTTAATTTATACGAGTGTAAGTGTTTTATCTTTCAGCACCAGCTTACTCCTCAGATGCTTCAATAGCTCTCGCTTCTCGTGCATTGGTCGCTTTCGTAGGATGTGCTTCGCATAGTTCCTGATGTCGATCTCCTTGATCTTTATCTTCTCCTTAACCTCTTTCCCGAGTACCGATTCTTGGAACTCATTGTGTGATTCTATTTCTGCCTTGATCCTGTCTTTCATACCGATCTCGTCGAGCGATACCACGTCGAGCACGCTGGCTAGCTGTTCAATCAAGTCTTCTTCTCGCACATACCCGCACGGACAGTTTTTGTCTTTGAACTTCGTGCATCCGTAGTAGACGTACCTGTTAGTCGTTCCGTCCTTGAGCTTCTTGAATTTCTCGTCTGCTGTCACTCCTGATCCGCAGAGTCCGCAGGTGATCATCCTCGTGAAGGCAAACTCCTTGTTCTGGTCACGCACCACGTGGTCGCTCGTGATCCTGTCCTGCACCTGCAAGTAGAGGTCCTTGGTGATGATCGGATCGTGCACACCCTTGTACCACTGTCCGCCTCCTTTAGGGTACTCAAACTCTCCGTAGTAGAAGGTACTCTTTAATATTATGTAAATGTTGCTCAGGGTCAGTGGCTTTCCGTGCTTTGTTCTGAACCGTATGTCGTCTTTGAGCCAGTAGAAGAGCTTTCGTCCAGACCATCCGTCGTATGCCACTTTCTCGTACATCTGCTTGATCACGTCAGCTCGTTGCTCATCGAGTACTACCTCGCACTTCTTGTTTCGGTCAGAGTGGCTCAGATACCCAGTCGGCGGTACCGACGGCCAGAGTCCCATCTCACACCTTGCTCGCAATCCTCGCTTCACGTTCACCATCTTGTTGTCGTTCTCAAGCTTCGCTTGCGATCCGAGGATCATCAGGAGAAACTTCTCATTTGGGTTGTTCGTAAACTTCTGTCCGTAGGTGCGTATTTCGTGGAGCAATCCTTGATCCATCAGGTCTACCACACTACCAAGGTCGCCCGCATTTCGACTCAAGCGATCGGGTGCCCATGTAAGTATTCCGTTGAATTTTCCTTGTCTGATCTCATTGATTAGCTCGTTGTACACGGGTCTTTGCCCAACCTCCTTTGAAGAGTGCGACTCTCGCTTTATTTCCACAATCTCCAGACCCTCCCGTTCGGCGAGGGTGATCATCTCCTTAACCTGCGATTCAATTGATAATGCTTGCTTGTCCTCTTGTTCCGTACTTTTTCTTGCATACAGGCAGTACTTAACTCCTGATGGGGATACCTCCTGTGCCAACCCCATTTCCGGCTTTTGTATTGTTATGTTTGTCATACAACACAATGAATGACGCAATACCCTCTATGAGTCTAGTGAGTCCGAGACTCCCGAAGTTGGTAACTCAAAAGGGTCGAATTCCTCCATTTCTTCCCTCAGCTTTTCCATGTCATCCAGTACCGTCTCGTAAACCCTCTTTATCTTTTCTTTATCAAAACTTGATTCGTCGCTCTCCAAAAAATCGACGAGGTCGTCGTCGATAAATGAGGCAAGCGAGATATACGCTCCGACTAGAAGTTGCATCCGTTCCTTGATCGCTCTCTTCATGTGCTTCTTTGTCTCAGGAAGATTGGAAATGCGATTGAAAGGAGTCGTGCCAGTCGGCTCATGGTATTTGAAATGCTTGCTCGCATCTATGATTGCTTCGATGTCATCCACATACCAATGAATGACGCAGTCCCTCATGGAAGTCTAGATGGCATCAAAGCGTACGCCATTCGCAAAAGTTCCTGCTGTCCCACAGCGCGGATTATCTTCGATCACTTTCAAAACAAGCATCGCAAAAGCGTCCGCAAGGTCATCATGCGTCTCTTTGCCGAACCCTGTCAGTTGCATCAGAAGTTCCTCGCATCCTTTCTCGGGGAAGAGCACACGACCCTCTTTGATGAAGGGAGTCGTCAGTCTGAGTCGTGCGGTCTTGTCGCTCCGTCCAGTCGGCACGCCCTCGACATCGTATCTTTGGCTCTCGAATACTTGCACGAGTGCCTTCTGGTACCCAACGTCCTCGATGTACAGCTTCACCCGATGATGCTTCTGCTTTTCCGTGGCGACGAGTGACTTGATTGTCTGCGTCTGAACTGGGAACGGCATACGTGCATTGATCGGATTCGGCTGGATGTATATCGCCATGTTCTTCCCATATCCGTAGACATGACCTACCACCATGGCGGTATAGTCAGCAGACTCCTTCTCGCTCACCGCCAAGTCAATACCGATGGCAACGCTTCGGAATCCGTCATACGGCATCTTGGCATAGCACTGTATCCATTCGGGATACACGACCTGTTCCTCGGTCGAGATGATCTTCAGAAGATACTCCCGATACCACGCCGTCTCGCTCATGGTTTTTTGCCGTTCCATCTCGATATCGTCAGGGGTCGGATACTTCCCAAGCCAGAGAGGATTCCCTTGATCGTCGATGATCGGATACTCACGATACACGCCGTTCATGTGCGTCATCTCGTCGCTCTCGATTTTTTTCTGGAGACGCTTCAGTACCGAGTCCTCATGGAGCAGGTTACCCACGGCAATGATGCGGGTCTTCTTGCTACCCGCAGGAACAACCTCGCTCGTTAGCCAGTTGAATGCTTTGTCTCTACCTTCCTTGGTCTTCACAGAGTTCGTGTCCTCGATGTCGTCGAGAATGATGAGGTCGGGACGATGCTCGCCGTGTCGCATACCACGGATACTCTGCTCGACTGAGCTGATCATGATCTTCACGTTGAGCTTCTTGATTATGATCGCCGTGGCATTGCCCAGATGGTTCGTTTCCTCAGTGAACGGTCCGAGGTCTTTCTTCAGGAGGTCATTGTTCAGAAGCTCGTTCTTGATGTTGAGAAGGTACTGTCTCGATTTCTGTTCGGTCTGACCGCAGATGACGATGAACTTCCGCTGTTGCACGCCAAGAATAGACCACAGGACGTATGCGGTCGTGATGATGGTCGACTTGGCGGAGCCTCGGAAGGCACAGATGACGGCGAGCTTGATCGCTTCGTTCTCAAGAATGTCGAATATTTCCTTGTGGAAATTGGCAGTCTCGTACTGCATGTACCGATGGAAGTAGATCGGGAAGAAATACTCCAACCGCTCACGCACGAGCACCTTTCTCGTCGCCTTGTCCGAGAGAACCCTGTCGAACAGCTTGTCGGATTTACTTTTCCTTTCTCTTGCCATAGTTGCGTAATGACGAAAGCTTTAGAGCTTCGCGGATAAGCTTCTTCTGCTCCTTGGTGAGCGGCTCGTCTTTCGACACAGATCCAGATAACTCGATCTTGTTGCTGTACCGTGCGTTGTGTGTCGACAGGTACAGCCTGATTGCTTCGATCTTCTTGTCGCCGATGAGGGAAAAGAGCTGGTTCTCGGCGATGTCTGACATGAACGTCCTGCCTTCGACCAAGGCTTCGTCCACCAGCTTTTCAAACTTCTTGTTCCCGCTGATCCATCGATACACTGTCGCCCGAGCCACTCCGACTTTCTGGCACGCAGTCTCGATCGTCGGTGTACGCTTCAACTGCTCAAGGAACGCCTCCTTGAGCTTGTTTTGTCGGGCTTTGATGGTGTCACGTCTACTCATACCGTTCCGCCTTAATTCCTGTTAATTTCTCAAAGCGGTCGATGATCGTCTGGCAGTATTCGGGATCAAGCTCGACACCGATGCAGATACGCTTGGTTTGTTCGCATGCAAGCAGTGCGGTACCGCTTCCGAGGAAACCGTCATACACCACGTCACCAATCCGTGTACTGTTCAAGATGAGACGACGAATCAAGTCCAAGGGTTTTGTCGTCGGATGCATCTTGCTCTTGTTCGGCTTCGGGCAGAGAAGGACGCTTTTGTCTTTCGACTTCAGGAACTCGTGCACTCCAAACCATCCATATGCGATGAGTTCGTGCTGGGGTGCGTAATCCATGCGTCCGATGACTGCGTGCGTTTTAACCCAGATCAATAACTGTCCGAACTTCACACCCGCATCCACCATGCCCTCACGCAGGGCGAAGACCATCTTGTCCGAGTTGAAGATGTAGAAAGAGTTCTTGCGTTCAAGATGCGGAGTAACTGCCTCGATCCAGTCCGATGTGAACTTGCGGTATTCCTCGTCGCTTTGGAGATGGTCGTTTGCGATCACCTTGTTCTTCGCGAGCGTCTGGAATCCCTCCTTGCTCTCGGTTACGGCAACTCCGTACGGAGGGTCGATGACCACGGCTTTTATTTTTTGATCTCCGACTAGTTTGGCGACCATGTCCTTGTTGCGGGAATCGGCACAAAGAAGCAGATGGTTGCCGAGGCGAAAACTGTCGCCGTACTTAATTGAGTTTGATGATTTTTTCATTTGATATTTTCTTAAAGCGATTAATGATGACTTGGCAGAACACGGGTTCAATTTCCGCTAGATACGCTCGACGCTTAAGTGCCTCACAGGCAACCATCAGGCTTCCCGAACCTGCCGTGAGATCAAGCACGGCATCTCCTGGTCTACTGCATCGCCTGATACTCTTTTCATACAAGGTAGGAGGCTTCATTGTCGGATGGAGATAATCAGAGCTTGGCAGTCTCTTTACGAGCCAGATGTTGAACATGTCGAGGATGTCGTCAATGAGCCGATTGCCCGAAGCGATCTCCTTGTTCTGGAATTCGGTCAGGTTCTTTATCTTGTCCGAAAGGAATGGCTTGCCCTTAACCCCATACATACACAGCTCGACGGCTCGGTTGAACGCTATCTTTGGTGTCGGGTTATGTGAGTTTTTCGCCCATAGGCACAATCGCTTGAACTCGACACCTGTCGTCTTGAACACGTTCTGCATCGTGCCGATATATTTCTCATCGAGCCACGTGAAGATGTGTGCGTCTTTCTTTGTGACACTTATTGCATTGGTGAGAATGCTGGCAAGAAATTCTTCGTACTCAGCATCGGTCTTCTTGTCATTGGTCGTCCCTCCATAGTTTTGCTTCCCACCTAGACCTGCGGAATAGTCCACGCCGATGTTGTACGGATAATCTATATTGATGAGGTCAATTCTGTTTTCACCGACAAGTTTGTGTACCGTCTCTGGATCCGTGCTGTCTGCACAGATCAGGGTGTGAGTTCCGAGCAAGAATCTGTCCCCAGACTTGATGTCTGTTGTCTGTGCCTCCTTAATCTCTTTCTCGATGTCTATCTCGTCGTCCTCAACTTCAAGGTTGTCGTCAAAGATGTTTGAGAGGTCGAATGAGTCGAAACCTGCAGTGAGCAGTTCGTCGAGGTTGAACTCGGCGGCAAGTTTCTCGAAGTCCCATGACGCTCCACTACGGTTAGAAGTCAGAAGATAGTCTTTGAACTCCTCATCGGTCAAAGTCCTATTCGGTACACGCACTTCGATTTCTTCCTCGCCTCGACCAAGAAGGGAAAGTGCCAAGACCCGCTGATTTCCTGCCACGAGCGTGCCGTCAGTATTGATGCAGGGCAGTTCGGCGACATTGAATTTCTTGAGACTGCGTTTCAGTCCATCAAGCTGGGTTGCTGATAATTTGCGAGGATTCTTTTCATAACGAATGAGATCCTTCACTTTGCGACGCTCAGTGCGCCACTCTAATTTTTGTTTAGCCATTTTATTTATGGTTAGTTGCTAATGTGAAGCAACGAAAAACACCAAACCCTCATTTGAGAATTTGGTGCTAGAAATCAAAAAAGGGGTACAAATTTCCAACAACAAAATACTCCTAAATGAATAGGTTACTTATTGTTCGAAATTTATATCCCTTTGATGTGCCTTATCCTTGGCCGTGAGTACCGTGGTCTGTTTGCCGGTGACATCAGCACATCCAGTTTCAATATAAAATCATTTCGGATTTCCCACACAAAACTTGTATTGTCCTTGGCTTACTAAGCCCTTTGACCATTCTGTGGTGGAAAACCCTTAGTTGGGTGTTTCAAGTTGCTTCTGTCCAGATTATACAACAAGTAAATCTTTTTTGAAACAATGTTGATGTCTATATCTCAACTTATGAATATTTTTGATATAATTGCCGTACAAAATCCGAAGACCTAACCCTCGAAAGAGATATGGTCGAAAAGCCGTCCAAGAGAGATTCCTCGCATGAGGATTCGACCTTTTGTGTCGAGTCGGCTTGCGAGGATTTTGTTTTATTCACTCAGCCAGAACCAAAACAAATTCCTTACGCTCTCGGTCATCTCGTAAGCATCGGCATGGGAAAGTACTCCCAAGTAGGAAGCGAGTGAGGATTTCATTGTTATCTCGTTTATCCGCTCGTCTTTGTAGAGGGCTACGCTTTGGCGGATTTTCTTGGGAATCTTGCGCTTCGTTTTCGTGCGGAGCTTGATGTGATGCGGAAGTATCACGTACCCAAGAAAATCGATACCTTGGGTGTGCTTCTTCAAGATTATTTTCTTCGGGTGCAGATCGAGATGGAGCTTTGATTTTAGGAATTTTCCAATCGGTTCTAGCAATCCTTCGAGATATGCTTTGTCATCGGAAATGATCACGAAGTCATCGGTGTACCGTGCATAATTTTTTACTTTCAACTCATGCTTCATAAACTGATCAAATTCATTCATATAGATGTTTGCGAACACTTGCGAGGTCAGGTTTCCAATCGGCACACCCCTGCGTTCGAAAAGATTCGGACGACTTGCCTCGAAGCTCTCGATAATCTCGCTCAGAAGACAGCGTACTTTCTCATCTTTAACCTTCTTATAGAGAATCTTCAGAAGAGTGTCATGATCCATCGAATCAAAGAATTTTCTCACATCGCATTTCAGTGCGTAACACGGATGCGTGTAGTTCTTGCTCACAGCTCGAATCATGCTGGCAACCTTTTCCATGCCCTTGTGCGTACCTTTGCCGATTCGGCAGGAATACGAATCGTTGATAAAGGTCGGCTCAAATATTCGATTCAAAATATAGAACACAGCATGATGAAGCACTCGATCTCGTACCGTAGCCTTGTGGATTCGCCTGAGCTTGGGGTCGTGAATCCAGAATCCTCGGTATGGTCCGTGCTTGTATTTTCCTGCTTTCAAATCCCTGTAAAGATCAAAAATATTTTGCTCGAGGTTCAGCTCAAACTCTATAACATCAGGCTTGTTGCGTTTGTCGGATTTGAATATTTCCCACGCACGGAAAAGTGTTTCGGGAGAAATTATCAACCAATATAAATTATTATGAATCTTCATATATGAATGACTTAGACATACCAATATTCAAGAAGTCCTACGATTTGTACAAAGAGTTTTATGCTCTGAGGCTGAGCGTACCAAAACAAGACCGCTATACGCTCTGGCAAAAGTGCGAGAGTCTTCTGATCGAGGTTCTGGAGGGAATTCTTTTCTCAAGCCAGCAATCCAAAGCGGACAAATTGCCGACCTTGGAGAAGACGAGCGTCAAGCTTAACTTTCTACGAGTGTGCATCCGTCTCATGAAGGACATCAAGGCAATCGACTCCAAGAAATACATCATTATCGAAGCGAACCTTGATGAGATCGGAAGAATGCTTGGAGGCTGGATAAAGTCCACGAGAGAGCGTTAACAGAAAACCCACATTACGTGGGTTTTCCTTGGATAGAGTTATGACTGCCTGGCACCCGACAAGCCGATGTTGCTGTTGCGGTTGTCGTCGTTCCAGTTGTTGACGTTGAGACCCTTGGAATCGAAGTTGCCGACGTTAACACGGTTACCGTCCGAGTCGAGATATTGCCCATTTCCGTCTGTGTCACCGAGAATCGAGGTTTACTACCTTTACAGGTCTATATCCTCCCATCTCTGAATTTTATTTGGGAGCAGTCTTTTTTCAAAGACATCTCCACTAGAAACAGGCAAGAAGTTCTCTCTATCCTTTACTGCGCTCTGCCGTAATCCGTAGACTAATGGCACTCAGGCAGTTCTCAGGTGAGGTATCTCGCGAGCTTGAACCGTGATCCAAGCTACATGAGCAAGATAATAAGAGTATATTTTGTTTATGTATAAAAAGAAAGAGCCTTCGCGAAAAAAAATTTCGCGAAGGCTCAAGTATTCAAGAGGAACAAGTCCTCAAGGGATCAAGGATCACTGCTTCCTGGCACCCGACAAGCCGATGTTGCTGTCGCGGCGGTCGCCGTCCCAGTCGTTGACGATGAGACCCCCGGAAACGAAGCTGCCGACGAGAACACGGCCACCGCCCGAGCCGAGACTGGAAGTCCGAACGTAGATGCTTTCGAAGAGTCGGATACCACGGACCTCGAAATAGGTCGTGATGAACCAGCTCATCTCGGCGGCGTTAGGCACCGTCTCGAGTGCGGACAGAAGCTTGTTCTGCTCGTTCCAGTTTTTGCTGGTCGAGTCGGAGATCGGAGTCTTCTTGATGGCGAGCCATCCGAAAGACGTCCTGTCTTCGCGAGCGAACTTCTGGTCGGAATACCACCCACCCGTCTTCGAGTAGAAGTGGGTGGACTGGATCTCCCGAACGTCGAGCAGTGACATCGCCGTGGGCGGTGCGGGCATGACGGCGTAACCGTTGTCCTTGCACCACTTGAGCATGTCTTCCGACGGCAGACTTTCGGCGAGTGCCGTGATCTGGTCGTCGGTGTACACGATGCTCGGGCGAGCCTTGCTGACTTCCTCTGGCGTGATGAAATCCGTGCCGAGGATTGACTGCGCCAAACCGTAGTCGGGCGCTTTGGCTGAGAAGCGACGGATACCTTCGGCGAGATACACGGCGAAGCCGGGATTCTCGTTCAGGATTTGTGCGCTTTCGTCGTTGAGTCCCGCCTTGTTGTATTGGGCACGGAACGTTTCGGTAGCTCTCTGTCCTTTCGGACTGTCTGCGGTTACCAGTGCAGACGTGTTCAATGTTTTCATCGACATCATCTCCTTTTGCTGATTTACCGAGAACGCTCGGAACGACTTGCCTCAGTTTGAGACGAGCTTTCTAGGCCCTGATTTAAGGCTCAAAAAGCTCATCTCAAACATCGTTATGCAGTGATTCTTATCTCAAAGAGCAGTCTCAAGTATCATATCAAACAAATGACTGTTTGTCAATGATTTTGGCAATCTGTCAAATGTCGGTAAAAGGGCTTCGCAACTGCCTTTTTCTAAGCTAAGCTACTGACTAATACCATCAATTTTGGTATTATGTTCTAGGTACAACTGAATAAGAGACCTAACCCCGAAAAGCCTTAAAACTTTTCGGATATGGTCGAAAATCCGTCCAAAGTAAAGAACTCCTAATCAGAGCTACTTTGGACGGTCATATCTCGAAAGGGGTATGGGTATATCTCACGGGGTATATCGGCCTGGTTAGGAGCTTTTTGCTACCTGACCGAAACTAAAACCGTCCAAAAAAATGTATAAAAGAATTCCTGTGAGCAAACTCACAGGCTCTGAACAATTTAAAAATGTCGGTCAAAAGAAATTCTCCGTACTGGAATTCTGGCAGTATGGCTTTTCAAGTCTGAACTCGAACGTACTTCGAGGTGCACTTGCCGAGTTCATCGTCGAGAACGCACTCAAGGACAATATGGAGATTGAAGTTCGCAGTCCGTGGGGTGACTACGATGTTTTGTATAAAGGAAAGAAGATAGAAGTGAAATGCTGTTCATATATCCAAGACTGGGATCAGAACAAACTCACGACGATCCAATGGTCAGGACTCAAAGCAAAAGAACTGTACTACTCGGAAGCCGTCACTAAGCTTTCTGAATTGAACAAGCTTGCCGACTACAAATCCGACATCTACGTCCTTGCACTGTTCAAACACCAAGAACACGCCACGCTCGACATCCTCGATATGGATCAGTGGTGCTTCTATGTCCTTTCTAAAGATGAACTACGAAATATATCGAAAAACAGGGCTAGCGTATCGATGGTGCTCCTTACTAAGCAACAAATATCACCAGTTTGCTTCCAAGATTTAAGAGAGAAAGTCGAATTATCATGAGCATACTTTCTGCACAACTAGAACACTCTGGAGGTAGTACACTATATGATACTGTTGTGTTAAACTATAACAGAGCGTATAGTGAGATTATGAAAAGCGAGTCAGAAAAATTAGGTAATAACCTTAAGCGTATCCGAACAGCAAAGAATATCTCTCAGGGTGATATTGCTCGGGAACTTGAGGTCAGTCGAAGCTTTATAAGCAATATCGAGAATGGTAAGACAAACCCCACTCTCGCAACCATTGCCAAATTGGCTAAAGCAGTAGGTGTCCCTACTGACGAGTTAATGAAATAAAATGAATAACTTATTTTTAAATCCAATATTTATACTCGTTCTCGTAATTGCGATATTTTTTATATTTGCATTTCTATATTTACTTAGACGCAAATCAGGGCAGAGTACAGAAGCTTCAGATAAATTTGATGAACTCTACAAAAAGATTAGCGAGGAAATTAAATACGCTGTTGCTCCCAAATCTATAAATCTTTCTACGAGCGTCGCTGAACTCGTTGAACTTGCGACAGAAGTGTGGCGAGTTGAACAACGATTATTAAAAATTGCTGACAGTCTTCAGGAAAACCAACGAAAGGGGTTAGAGAATTCTGTCCTCAAGTTTAGACGGTATATATCCAATTACGACATTGAGATTATTGATTACACCAATCAGAAATTCAATGACGGACTGAACCTAGATGTTCTCTCGGTAGAAAAAGATCCTACCGTGGTATCGCCTGTGGTGAAAGAAACCGTTGAGCCAACAATTTTGGTTAAAGGTCAGGTCGTTAAAAAGGCCAAGATCATATTATTAAGTAACTAAGGAATATATTTTATGAACAACCAAAACATACAGATTGGTATCGACCTAGGTACAACAAATTCCGAAGTTGCAGCAAACAATAAAAACCATGTGGAGGTGGTTAAAAATATTTTTAATGATGAATACACGCCGTCAGTTTTTGGCGTAGATAAAGCAAAAAATAAAGTTGTCGGAAAACGAGCCTATGAGCGTCTCTATAAAGACGCATCAGAAGAAGAATTTTCAAATAACAAGGCGGAAGTAAAACGCTTGATGGGTACTTCGGACACCGTCCATTTCGATCGTCTTGGTGAGGATATGTCTCCAGAAGAAATTTCTGGAGAAATTTTAAAGAGCCTTAAAGAAGATGTTTTGCGTAAGTATCCTGGCACACCAACCACTGGTGTTGTCATCACGATACCTGCCTATTTTTCAACGCTTCAAGCAGAAGCCACCAAGCGTGCGGGTAATGTTGCGGGCTTCAAGCATGTGGTCTTAATACAGGAACCGATTGCGGCGGCAATAGCTTACGGTTTTATGAATTCTCAGAATGAAAACTGGCTTGTGTATGACTTGGGAGGCGGTACGTTCGATGTTGCCCTCATTTCGTCAAAGGACGGTGCACTTTCTGTACTAGGGCATAATGGAGACAACTTCCTTGGTGGTAAAGATTTCGATTGGGCTGTTGTGGATAAGGTCATCGTACCAGCTATTCTAGAAAAGTATGAAATCGAAGACTTTACTCGTAGTAGTAAAAAATATCGTAGTGTGTTTGCAAAGCTTAAATACTATGCAGAGACGGCAAAGATTTCACTTTCTCAAACTGATGAAATAACTATCGAGGTTGAAAAGATCGGTGATGATGACAACAACAAGGAAATATATCTCACTATACCTTTTACCCGTAAAGATTTCGAAAAGCTGATTAAACCGTTTGTCGATAAAACTGTTGAATTGAGTAAGGAGACCATTAAGGAGGCTGGAGTGAAGCAATCATCCATTTCAAGGATTGTACTTGTTGGCGGACCTACTATGATTCCGTACGTAAAAGATCGTTTGGAAAAAGACTTGAAGATAGAAGTAGACACTTCGTCCGATCCACTAACCGTCGTTGCGCGTGGTGCATGTATCTATGCTGTGAGCCAGAAGATTCCAAAGGAATTTCTTGAGTCAAAAAAGTTAACTGATTCCTCAATTAAAACCTTGCGTCTCAACTATGAATCCCTGACTTCCGAAACCGAAGAGACCATAACTGGAGTCGTAGAAGAGCTTAAGGATACAGAAGAAGAATACTTCATTCAGATACAGAGCGAGGGAGGACTCTTTAGCGGAAAGAAAATAAAACTTAAGAATGGCAAATTTATTGAAACTGTAAATCTCGATAAAAACAAAACTACTCTCTTTTGGATTTACTTGTTCGATGCAGAAGGAAACCCGATCAAAACCGAACCAGAGGCGTTCTCTATAACGCACGGTCTTTCAGTGTCTGGTGCACCGATACCACACTCCATAGGAGTAGGAGTTGTAAAGCGTGGATTCAGTGGTGCTAGCTTTGCTATGACCGAGGAGTTTGAAGTGATTTTTGAGAAAAATAGTATTCTTCCCCTCAAAGCCACACATACATATAAGACACTTAAACCGCTTGCCAAAGGTGATAAAGAGAACGCACTCCCGATCAAAATCCGTGAAGGTGAATCAGCTGTGCCAGATCAGAATCAGTTCATTTGTGACCTCAAGGTGACAGGAGAAAAACTCCCATATGATTTACCAGAAGGTACAGAAATTGCACTTACAATCGAGGTGAACGAATCTCGTGAGGTTAAGGTGGAGGCGTTTATTCCGTCGATTGATCTCACGTTTAGTGCACGTGCGACAATCCATGCAGAAAATTTGAGTGTCGAAGAAATGGAGACACAGCTCAAGGAGCAGAGCGAGCGTGCGAAAAAAGTCGAACAATCATGTACTCCAGAAGAGAAAGGTAAGCTTCAGAATCTGGTCCAGTCTCTTGAAGGAAGTCTATCGACTGCAAAAGTGGATGAGGATGAAAAACGAAAGGCTGATAAACAACTCAAAGATCTAAAAATCCGGCTCGATGGTCTCGAAAAGATGAAAGAGTTTCCACAGCTTAAATCAGAATACGAAGAAAAGGTAAAAAGTGTAGAAGGAATTATTAGTGAATGGAGTGAACAGACAGAAAAAGCAATGTACGAAGACCAGTTGCGTGTGATCAAGGAAGAAGCTGATCTGGCTATTGGTAAAGAGGACAAGGTAATGCTCAGCCGTTCATTGGAACAGCTTCAAGAACTCAATCATAAGGCACTTTTCTCAAATCCTGCATCATGGGTCTATATGTTCAATAAGATAAAGGAAACTAGTCATGCTTGGACAAGTCCGAAAGAGGCTGAGTACTACATGAATAAAGGACAGCGTGCCCTTGAGCTTGGCGATGTTGAGGAACTTAAAAGGTCGGTACACAACCTGATGCTTCTCCTTCCGCCGAGCGAGCAGAAAATGATACAAGGTAACATGTCTGGTATTACTAAATAATTTATGTCAAACCTATTAAAAAATAATGCATATCACATCCTCGGTCTCGACACGTCGGCTTCACAACGAGATATGCAGAAACGTGCAAAGGAAATTGTAAAGTTTCTCCAAATTGATGATACTCCAGAATACGACCTAGATATGGGAGTGTTCGATAACTTTCGAACGGAAGGTGCAATAAAGGACGCTGTTCAAAAACTCTCTTCACCAAAGAAGCAGATTAAGGATTATTTCTTCTGGTTTCATATTTCTGACGATGTAGACGAACAAGCGGTCGGTATTCTTCGTAAGAAAGATCCAGAAGGAGCTATAAGGGTTTGGGAACATAATTCCGAAGGCGATACTACAAAGGCGATGTTTTATAAAAAGAATCTAGCGCTTCTGTATTGCATCTTACTTTTCAAAGAAGACAATAAACGATATCTAAAAGAGTCTTTAAAAATCTGGCACGAGCTTACTAACTCATCAAAATTCTGGACAGCTTTCACAAAGGTATATAAGCATAACGATGAGCTTGATACTGATCAAGAAGTTATCTCTGATTTTCATAAACAGATACCCTCATTTCTCTCTGATCTTTATACAGAGATTAGTCATTCTCGAGAGGATGGAGGTTACATAGCTGAATTTACTAAAGTATTTAATCTTCGTGGAGAAAAGACTGAGAAAGTTGTAATGGCTCCAATATTTCAGGAGATTACAGAAGCGGTCGAGAAGCTCGAAGCAATGAAGGTTTCAGAGGATGGTGACCTTGATGCACAAGAAGCTTCAGATATCAAAGAACATATCGGAAAAATCCAAGATTGTTGCAACAAGCTGATCGATCTCGGTCTATATGATGACAGTCAATCAAAAACGATACGTGACCGAGCGGCGGGTGCGATACGTTCTATTGTTCTTGATATCCACAATAATTTGGACGATATGCCCAAAGCTGAGCAACTTCTAAAGATTGCTATGCAGTTTGTTGGTACATCTGGGATGGAAAACAAACTTAAGCAGGATCTCGACCAATTTGAAGAAAATAAGAAGTTCTTAAATGCAACAGCTCCAATCATGGAACTCATGAATGAGAAGAAGTTCCAAGAAGCGATAGCACTCATAGATCAAAAGAAGTCTGAGAGCAAAGATCCAGAATTTAAAAATGCGATGGATAGCAAGAAAAAGGAAGCTGTTACGATGTATGCTGTGGTCGAGTTCGTTGAGGCGAAGAAGTTATTTGAAGCTGATAAATACGACGAGGCTCGACCTGGACTTCAAAAATCAGCATCGATTGTGTATGAACACATTGAAATTTATGATGTAGACAAGAGCGTAATCGACTCCTGGCTAGATTTGATTAAAAACAACGTTAAGGTTCTTACTGCGGATAATGCAAGTGAAGTGGATGAGGTTCAAAATAAGATGTTGAAGAAAATCGATGAGGCATTCGATGAACGCTGGGAGCAGATGGCAATTAAGATCCTTCTCAACTCCTACTATTACGTAGGACTTGGTGAAGTGATTAAAAATAAAAAAGCAGAGAACACAAAGTCGAGTGTGATCGGCTGGGTCGTGTGGATTATTATTATAATTGTTTTAGGAGCAATCTTTGGATAAATATATGAACGAGAAAAAATCTTTAAATTTTGATTTCTTAGACAAAAGTCCACAAAAAGCTGGGGAGCAAACTAGTGTTCCAGTCGCAACCCCAGAGCCTACGTCTGTTCCTAGTGCAGATAGAGTTAAATTCTTTGAGTATTTTAAAGACTGTTTTACAAACTTTAGCGAATTCGCACAGAAACATCTGGTTACATCTAATCCAAAATACCTACTTTTGGCGATTTGGATTCTTGGTATCGGGAGTGCAGCGGATCGACTTACTGGCTCTGAATCCTCTAGTTGGGGTGAAGTTTGGGCGATTGCTCTATTCGGAGGTATCTTATCTGGAGCAATTGCTTATTACATCGGTGGCTGGTTCTATCATGTTCGAGTCGGATGGTCAAAAGGATCTGGCACTATCGATACAGCCCGAAATATCTATACTTTTTCTTCTCTCCCAATTTCAGTGACAGCTATTGGTTCTCTGCTCCTTAATCACGTTGCTTACGGCAGTGATTATTTTGATCTCTATTATTCAGAAGCATCCAGTGTGGATGTTATTTTTGGAATTCTTTCTCTCTTGGCAATCGGCTACTCAATTTATATTAGTTATCAGGGTGTGAAAAAAGTCATGCATGTGCAGAAAGGTCGAGGTATATTCTGGTTCGTTGTTGCGCCTGCAATTTTCTACGTATTGGTCATTGCCAGTGCATTATTTGAATAAAAACTATGGAGCATAAAGATAAAAAACTAAAACTTGATTTGGACTTCCTTGGGGAAGGTGCTCCTAAAAAATCAGAAAAGAAGGGATCTCATCAACCGTCACATAAATCGACGGTTGATGAGTCAGCAATGTCAGATGGTGCTAAATGGACACTGGGAGCGATTGCTCTTGGAGTTTTAATAATTATTATTGCTGTAAGTGCCAGTAGTGGAGATAGTAATAGCACAGCAACGACTAATACTTTGCCCCCACCCTCAAATAGCGAATCATTGAATGATATTTTTGATACTTCAGAAACAGATGTCGAAGCAGAGACAGATACAAATTCCTACGTTCCAGTAGCCGAAAGGACACAAACAACTCCTGTGGTTCAAACTCCTCTAGAAATTTGTCAGGAGCGTAATGGATACAATGCAACATATGATAGTGCTACGAATTCTTGCGGTTGTACAGCTGGATATTCCTTAGGTGCTACCTCGCAACAGTGCGTAAACTTCACAGTTGCACGTGATGAAAGCTGTGCTTCACAGTGGCCAGGGACAAGTTTCCTTAAAGTAGATCCTGCTGACGGAAAAAACATATGTGATTGTGAAGTTGGTTCTTACTGGGATAGCGGGCGAACTGCATGTTATTCCCTTAGCTCGTTCAATCAGTCGTGCGTGAATAGTTATGGAACTGGTGCTTATTCGACTACGGAAGATGGGAAACGAGTGTGCGATTGTGGATATGGATATGACTGGGACATTGAGAGAAACTCGTGTGTTAGTACAGCATCGATAAATGCAATATGTGAAAAAGATGTGGGTCGAAATAGTAGATATGCCGGTTACGTCGAGGACGGTAAATACATATGTACAGCACCTTATTAAATATAAATATATGACAAATCCAACAAAACCACTTTTACACCCAGGCTACAAACTCAAAGATAAATTGAGTGTGGTTGCTCGTGTAGAAAAGATTTTTTTCACTGAGGTGTATTCGCTTTCAAATGATAAGTTCCTCTATTTATTTACCAACATCCAACAGGATGAGATTATTGACCGTAGTCAAAAGTACGATCTCGTACATCTCGAAATAAGCGGTAAAAAATACCTCGGTGTTATAACTGACGAGCATTCTCACGACAAGATTACTGCAATCATCGATGACCTGACTGTCTTGCGAGGTTTTGATTGTGTTGCAGGAATGAGGCCCCTCAAAGCAATGCTTATGAATGATGTGATTGAGCCACTCATGAACCCAGAGAAGTATAAGAAATTTAAGCTAGGTATCCCTAACGGTATCTTGTTGTTCGGACCTCCTGGATGTGGGAAGACCTTTATTGTTAAAAAGTTGGCTGAACAACTTGGGTACAGTTTTATAGAAATGAATCCATCTTCTGTTGCCACGTCATATGTGCACGGTGCCGTTGGAAATATTGGCAAAGTCTTTGAGATGGCAAGACTGCAGGCACCATCAATTGTCTTTATTGATGAGATCGAGGGTCTTATCCCAAAGCGAGAAGAACTCAGTTCATCCGCAGATATTAAGAAAGAAGAAATCAACGAGTTTCTCCTCCAGCTTAACAATGCTGGTAGCAGTAAAATCTTAGTTGTGGGAGCCACAAACCGTCCTCACATGATCGACACGGCAATCTTACGATCTGGACGAATGGACAAGCGTATATTTGTTGGACCACCAGACCTAGAAGCACGGAGGGACTTATTTAAAATCTGTCTCTCAGGTCGACCTTATGATAAAAAAATTGATTTTGAAAAGCTCGCTAAGATGTCTGAGAACTATGTAGGATCAGATATTGAGCTTATCGTAACCGAAGCGGCTCGTGCGGCAGTATTAGAGGATGAGCAAATGGTCAATGAAAAAATGTTGATTAATGCAATCAAAAAATTTACCCCTTCGATTTCAGTCGAGGAAATTGCCTACTATAGTCAATTCGGTGATTTAGAACGATCGTAAAAAATATGGTAACCAAAGAACAAAGCGAATATCGAATACTATTCTCAAAGATTGCGGCCATTGTTTTGCTTGTTGCTGTAATTCCAATCTGGCCTTATTTCTTTTACCAAGCGTTGAAACTTGTGGTTTTTGGATCGGCTGTATTCTCTGTGTATCTTTATCATAAAGAAAAGAACAAGAAATGGATGTTGATCATGATTGGTATCGCTATTGTTTTTAATCCGATCAACCCACTATATTTCGGTCACTTCCTTTGGTCTGTTGTGGATATTGTAGTGGCGGTTCTGTTCTTTAGGTCGCCAAAACATTATAAAAATAATGATTAATATTTTATGCAAAACTTATCAATAAAAGACGTTCTTCGATTTGTGGCCCGCTGGTGGTCCTGGCTAATTGTTGTTGGTTTGATTATTTGGGGGGCTATGGAAGACACCAGCACATCATCACCTCTGCCAACTCCTTCGCCAGGAACGCCATCTCAGCAAGAGACAGTACAGGTTCCAGATCTTACGCCAGGAAATTCGCTTCCGACTGGTACTGTCTTGAAGAAGCAAAGTGTGTATTTGCAAGGTGAAGGACAGTTGCAAATTAGTAATGGAACTAGTTATGACGCGGTGGCAAAATTGATTCGTGACGGTGCCTCAGTACTTACTGTATACATCAAAGCCAACAGTACTTACACAATGGAAAATATAGATGACGGTACATATTGGCTTGCATTTGCACAAGGAACAGATTGGAATACATCGACGCAGAAATTCAATCGAAATGCTCACGCCTCTGCATTCGATGAGACATTTGAGTTTGAAACAACAGCTACACAGTCAGCAGGATGGGAAGTAACATTAAATGAAGTGACTGGCGGTACAGCGAGTGCAAGCGATGTTGATCTTTCGCAATTTGACCAATATTAATTCATGAATAATCAACTAATAAAAATCTGGAATGGAAAAGGAATTGTCTTAAAGAAGATAGGGTTTGGATTGTCATTTATCGTATTAGCAATTGTCAGCTATGCGATTTACGATGGAGTAATTAAGGCACCCTTTATTGCAACCTCCAATGAATATTCAGATGAGGACTACGATTGTTCGATTATGGGTATTAATTTACATGGAACACTTTGGACATATATTCCACCCCAAAGTGAAGACGATGTTTTTATCGACAAAGATATTGTAGCAAGTGAAGATATAAACTATTTGATTAAGCAGGCAAATGAAGATGATGCTATTGAAGCAATCTTGATTGAGGTTGATTCATTGGGAGGCTTACCAGTTGCTGGCGAGGAAGTTGCCAATTCTCTTAAGAATAGTGAGAAACCTACTGTTGCCGTAATAAGACAAAGTGGACTCTCTGCGGCTTATTGGGCAGTAACAGGTGCAGATTATATCTTTGCTTCCAAAAATTCTGATGTTGGAAGTATTGGTGTCACAGCATCTTATCTCCAGAACGTAGGAAAAAATCAAAAAGATGGAAGTGACTACGTGCAATTGAGTTCAGGAAAATACAAAGATGCAGGTGATCCTGATCGTCCTCTCACAGAGGAAGAAAGACAGATATTTTTAAGAGATATTAAAATCGTACATCAGAACTTTATTGCAGATGTATCGACCAATAGAAATATTCCCTTAACTGAAGTTGAAATTATTTCCGATGGATCTTCTGTGCTTGGTGAGCGAGCAAAAGAACTTCATCTAATTGATGATATTGGTGGTCTGCGTGAGGCAGAAATATATTTGGAGAATCTGACAGATAGCAAGTCCGAAGTTTGTTGGTATTAACCATATGCAGGAAAAATTATTAAATAATAAAGAAATAGATGAAATAACAAATACTATTGCTATTGAACTGGCAAATCGAAATCTATTTGCATTGGTAGATATGCATGTCTTTATATCGGATAATCCAAAAACAGATATTGGAAAATACTGCTCAAAATTATATTCGCTTATCAAGACTTTTGTAGCAGATGAAAATAATTTTAAAGAACTTATTAGTTTGACACCAAAGCCAGAATGGCTAAGTTACGCTTTATTTTTTGGACAAGATAAGGAAAATCTTGATCTAGATAAAGTCGCGATGCATATAAGCATGGCTCTTGTACAGAAAAAGGGACTTCGACTAGATGATCATGTCGAGCATATTCTAGATCAATCACTTTTTAATGAATTGAAGATTGAAATCAGTGATGATTTTCTTGTGAATCTTTCTGATAATCGTATACAAATGAAGAACCACGGGATTATCTTTGGAGGCACTAAATTGATATACCCCCATCAATTTCTTCGAAGATACTACTCTTCTCATTTTGTTGGTATGCCATCCTTACTAGATAAGGCGTTTGACGCTGGAGCAAATGTCTCTGTAAGACTGGATCCCTTAAGAATTACTGATGCAAAAAACTACAGAGAAATAATGGAGTTCGATCACTGGTATGGTCCGCCCTTTACAGAGTCTTTGCTGAAAGATTCGCATCGTAACGAAAGGACATTACATTCGAGCCGTGGAGTTCATTGCATGAGTTACGATGTCAGGCATACAGTTTTTAGAACAAAAATGATGGACAACGGACTTCGTGAGTTCATGATTGAGGAATACTGTCCGGTTGAAGCACCACTTGGCGGAAAGTCTTCAGGTATGGGTGAGAAGTACTCTATTCAGAAATTTGCACATTTCTGTTTTGACCAGAAAAAGGAGTGCTTCACACATTTAGATGGTGCGGTGCGTGTATTTGAATTAGACGAATATAAAAAATACTATTATCAGATAGAGAGTGGATTGGATTTAGACGAAAAAATTGGCAAACGACACAAGATGTTCCTTGTGGAAGGGGTCTTCGATCTAAGTTTAGCTCAAGAATTGTTAACCGAATGGTTCAGGTATAACCCACATATCCAAGAGTATTTTTCTGGAATAGTCACGGAACCATTGATGACCTACGAAAAACTTGAGGAAGTAAAGACGACTTAATTAATTTTAAAAATATGGAATTCAATTTAGGAGACATTTTAATACAGACACTGAAAAGCTTTTGGCAATTCAAAGGACTCTACCTAATGGCAGGGGGTGTTTTGCTTCTGGCACTTTCTTTCAGGATACTGACGGATCTCCTAGATAGAAAAAGCAAGATCAAGTGGTTTCTCGGGAAGAAGAAAATACAGGATCTCCAATACCTCACGCCAACTCAATTCGAGAACTATATCGAGGAGCTTTTCCGCTCTCTCGGGTACAAGACGAAAACAGTCGGTGGCAGAGGTGATGGCGGTATCGACGTTGAAGCTGAGAAGGACGGCGTTGTCCATTACATTCAGTGCAAGGTTCATCACTCGCCAAGTTCCTGTCGGAGCTGTACGTGACTTCTACGGTGCTATTGCAGACAAGATTGATGGTGGTAAGGGGTATTTCATAACCACCAACGTGTTCACGCTCGACGCTGAGAAGTTTGCGGAAGGAAAGCCCATTGAACTCGTTGACCGCTTCAAGCTCATGGAGTACATGAAGCTTGCTAATGTCGAGATGCCAGTAGCTGATACCGTATGTCCAAAGTGCGGAGGACAGCTGGTTGAACGTAAGGGAAAGTTCGGCAGATTTATGGGATGCAGTACCTATCCCAAGTGTGATTATACGAGCAATATATGAGAAATTCGGAAATCAATCAGAAAATAGTAGCCCTTTGGAATAGACACTTTACTGGCAACACTGATGTGTACGCTCCGCTTTTTTATGACGAGCTACACAAAGACCGACTGCTGTTTGTCGGAATGAACCCATCGTTCAGTGCTCGCGGATTCAGGACGATACTCAAGGATACCGAGTACGCAGATTTCGACATGGTCACTTTTTTCAAGTGGCAGAATATCTCATCCGACCCTAAACTGATCGATGACTGCATCAAGATGGAGAACTATGCATACCAGAACTATTCCCAATACTTCGGCAGACCGATAGAGATTGCCAAGAAGGTTGGGCTTGAGTGGCAACACATCGACCTCTTTCTATACAAGGAAACTTCTCAGAGCAGTTTTATGAACCGTGTGCGAAGCAAGGGCAAGCTTAACGAATTCGGAATGGATCAGATCAAGCTGTTTGAGGAGATCTTGGTGCAGACCGAACCTCGCTGTGTCGTGGTAACTAATGCGACAGCTTCAGAGATACTTCGTGAATACATAAAGGATGACCTCTCATGGGATGCAGAACGTGGCTTCCATTGGTTCACTAGAGGTGGAAAGAAAATACCGATGTTCTTTACCTCAATGCTCAGTGGACAAAGAGCACTTGATCGCTGGTCGTACGAACGGCTGGTGTGGCACATCGGACAAGCGGTGAAGGGAAAATAATTTAGATACTATTTTCCTCTATCACAGAATATTTTATAATTATTCTGTGATAGAGCATCTTAAGTCAAAACAATACTACATAGACCTATACGACAAGCATACCGTCGAGCGTTGCCGTCGTCTTGAAAAGACCCAATCCGAAACTGAGATTCCGAAAGATAAGAAGGTCACCAAGAAAGAATCAGAGGCGGTCAAGAACTACGTCCATGAACTGATGCTCACGTTTGAAAAGGGTGAGCGATACCTCAGTAAGGAAAAGACCATCAATGGGTGGATGGAACGAGACCGACAACGAGATGAATTACTGGAGTCGGCACAACCACCAGAAGACATCCGTTGCCTTACCTGTCGCAACCGCCTCGCTGTTTTAGA
Organism: Patescibacteria group bacterium; assembly: GCA_038065355.1. Classification (GTDB taxonomy): domain Bacteria; phylum Patescibacteriota; class Minisyncoccia; order Phycocordibacterales; family UBA918; genus OLB19. The sequence goes on along the minus strand of JBBTRC010000008.1, from coordinate 46,562 downwards.
CAAGCAACTTTGGCACGGAGACGAAGACAAGCCAGACCGTGTCCTCTTTATGTTTGAATGCCCGAACAAGTGCCTACCACGTCGGGCATTTTTTAATGATGGTGAGGAGTGGCGATCTAAGCCTCACCTTTGTGCTAAGTGTGCCAATCCAACCAAGGAAGCGGTCACCGATGATAAGGAAAAGATTGTAACCACGTACACTTGTCCGAAGTGTAAGCATATAGAGACGGATGAGTACGTGTGGTCCAAGACGGAAGACGAGTACGACGAACACTTTGTCGAGGATCGTGACCGCTTCTGTCTGACTGAGGAGAAGGGTCGAGAGTTCCAAGACCTAAAATGGAATATGGAGCGAGCTGGTAAGTTTATGGAGGAATGGGACGAGAAGCAGAAAGCACTAGATAAGAGACTCGAAGAAAATCCCAAAGGTTTTCATCGGGAAGGAGTTGGCTATAGGTGTGCCATCTGCGGAGACAGTACTCCTGAGGGAGATAATTGGTACGACCAGTACGGCATCAAGTGCCTCGTCTGCCAGAAGGCGATCGACAAGAAGGAGATACCAGCGTCTCTCGCAAAGAACAAGGACGGTTGGTATACCAAACACGATTTCGACCACTACTTCAACGTCAAAGGCCAGACGCTCCAGAAGTGGATTAGAGCAGGTATCGTCAATTCTCGCACTGTCACTCATTATGGCGAGGGTGTGCATACACAGCTATTCCTGATCAAAGACAACAAGGATTTTCTGCCTCCGAAAAAGCTTCTTGAATCGCATATGGTTAAGGAGGTAAAAGATGGAAAGGAATGGAATCAGATGCATCCGTGGTATCACTTTGGCGATCCGTACGTAATCCTCAAGGGATACAAAATCATGGATCATCTTCGTGTGGTTCCGCCTGAGGAGATGAAACAGCGTGAGGAGGAGCGGAAAGCCAAAGAAGAAGCTCGTCGACTGCATCGAGAGAAGGTCAAATCAGCCCGAAAGGTTCGCAAGAAGCGTAAATGAGACAGAGACCGAGACGGGTGTTTCGTGTCTCATCTGTATCATTCACAAAATGACCCCTGAGACCGAGACACCTCATACAAGGAGTAGAAGGGGTGGTGAAATACCCTTATGGGGTCTTACTACGCAAGTTCGCATCCGTGACAGCCAGCTAGCACTAAAAAAGCCTTGTTTCTCAAGGTTTTTTAGTGCTCGGAGATGTCGAGACTGGGACGAGAAAGGCGTAGCGATGTGAGTTGCTCATTTCCTAGCGCAACGAACCAGCGAGCCGGGGTCGAGAGTACTTAGCATTTTAGGAGCGTAGCGAGTACAATGCTTAGTAACTCGTGACCGAATCCCTGTCGGGCAGCCAACTCGTGCAAAGCACGAAGAGCGTTAACCTAACGCTTATCTAACTTTGCATAGACTTAGCAAAACTTTCGAAAGCGGTATAATGGATTTATGAATTTTAAAACGATCCTTTTTGGCGTCGTGACACTTGGATTTCTTTTTGTTGGGTACCTTTGTCTCACATTTTATGTTTATCCTGAACTAAGCAATCGTGGATTATTCGGAGATTCGTTTGGCGCTTTAAATGCTTTGTTCTCTGGTTTTGCATTTTTGGGAATAATTTACACAATCATTCTTCAAACTCAAGAACTTGGATTGCAAAGGAAAGAACTGGAATTGACTAGAGCCGAGTTAAAACGAGCTGCAGAAGCGCAGGAAGCTTCTGGAGAAGCATTAACTAAACAGGCAGCTTCATTAAAAATTACTGCAAAACTAAATGGTTTGAATTCAAGGTTGCAGTACTACAATACTTTAATCGAACTCAACAGGACTGAGAAGTATGGGATAAGTAACGGACTTTTGCATCAGGAATATATGCGTGAGGTGGATCTTATAATTCAAGAAATCAAATTGTTGACAGAAGATAAGTAGTCATTGCTTAAATAAAGCAGTCAACACTCTTTCTCAAGACAGTTGTTTTATATGAATTAGTCTTAAGAACTTATGGAAAATAGAAAATATCCATCAAAGCAAGAAGAAAAATTTCTTGCTCTAGGCTACAACAGGTTTTTAGATTTGTATAAAGAAGTTTCTAGTGTAGGTTTCTGGAGTAAGGCAAAAGAAGAAAGGTTGCTCGTAGTTAAAGAATTGTTATCTGTATATGTTGAGTTGATTAAATACAGACCGTTAGGTTTTTTGTTGTCAAATTCAAAAAGACCGCATACTGAATTAGTGGGTAAGCATCTAGTTGGTTTCTTGAGAAATCTCTTGCTTCATTTTCCATTTTATTCTTCATGGGAAGAAATCGTCTTTGACAAAGAACTAATTACAAGTGTTGAGACTTGTGGAAAAATAGACCAATTTTTGACGAAAGAACATCCTGTAGATATTAAATATCGTCTATGGAATCATAAATCTAAAGAAATGGTTTATATAGAGGTAAATTTGCAGACCAGATATCGTGAGGGTATGGAAATTTCTTTAAGTTCAATTATCCCAGAGAAAGAGGGTGTAATGTTGTTAAGTTTGTATATGTATTCGATACTAATGTCACAGGTTGAAGAAATAAGTGAGCAGGAGCACGAGACGGGTCAAAATTGAATTCAATAATATAGTAAAACCGTCAAGCAGGGCTTTGCGGTCCACGGTTCTAGCTCGAGTGTCCCAGCCGATTTGAGCTGGCTTGATATTGCGGTAACATAGATTCATGAATATAGAAAATATAAAAAACATACTGGGTGTTTTATTTGGACTCTTTATATTGTGGATGATTTTCGGAGGGCTTCTGGAAAACCAAAGTTCATATGATAAGGAAAATACCGTGTATGTTGATTGCAGAGAGGCAAAATGGTCCCACAGTTCGTATTGCGATGGCTCGTATGAAAGTCAGACTCAGGAGAACAACTTCAAAGAAGATAGTTACTATCAAAATATTGTAAGATAGTTTTATGAGCACCATTGATAACTTCAAAATTAACCTAAATCAAAACCTGTGGGTTTTAGTCATCTCGTTATTGGGTTTGGGGATTGCTGAATATTTTAATTTGCCTATATTATTAAATATATCTTGTTTCCTAAGCATCATATCTACTTCATCTGTTTTGTTTACTCTGTTTTTCTATACATTTAATTACTGTAAAGCTAAAATTAAATAGCGCTCGAGACGCGTTATTTTGATAAACCAAAAGGAAGCCAAAAGAACTAATCGGGGCTTGACCGACTACGGTTCTAGCCCGAGATGGTTTTTTCAACAACGTGGTGAGACCTATCGAGACGGCTAAAATCGCCGTTTCGGTCAAGAAATTCTGAGAATCAGTCGTGGGCTCGAACTTCCAGGAAATCACACGATATTATTCCGAAAATCGCACACCTGGTGAGTCCGGTGTCCAGACAGAAAAGCCGCCTGAACGGGCGGCTTTTCGATAAACCAATTATTCTTGTTTTTGATCCAATGCTCTCTTCTGGTGTGAATCGTTGCGGAAGGGGTAAAAAATTGTCTCTCTGTACACATCACAGATTTCGTTATACAGTACCGCAAGCTGATCATTCAGTTCTCATCAATAGAAAGGATATGTCCCATGGGGCAATACCCGTTTGACCTCGACTGTAACTTGTCGGGATATGCCCGCCTGCTGCGAAAGCGACGGATGGGCAAGGTCTCCTTCTGGACCATTCGTTTTCAACAGCGCCTCATCCAGCTCATACTGGCAGCACATGCTGTCGATGACTATGATGTGGTGTCGAAGACATTGATCGGAAGCAGCATCTGGTTTACTGGCGTTACGTGCCTGAGCAATTCGAAAGAGTTCTCTGTCCGTTGCTCTAGTGTCGTTGTGGTCGCGTCGTGCACGCGTCCGCTCCCGAGTAAGTATGTAGGCATGCAGTCGGGGAAGCGTTACGCTGATCGCTTGGCAGGCTTGCTTGCTGAGCCGGCTTCGTTCGAGTTGTTTCGTCGCATCACGCAGGGTACCAAGGAAATCAGAAGATTCTTGTGGTCTGCTGGATTCGACGAGTTTTCAACCGGAGTCTTGCAGCAGCAACGGGAAGCGGGAACAGCGAACCTCTTCACGACCCACTGCAATGCAAACGGACGTGAATATACGCTCGGTCTTACCAGTGAGCTCAAGCTCCGAAAACTGCAAGTGGCTGGTTTCGAGAACGTTTTCGAAATTCTTCAGTCGTTCCGCAACGAAGGCATGGACTCACTACACTCACCGGAGTTTACACTTCTTGAAGTGTATCGGACGGGTGCAGATTGCGAAGCAATGATGCAGTTGCTCGAGTCTATGCTCAGGGCGGTGGAGGCAGGTGGCTCCTTATCAGCCTCTTCCCCTGAAGGCGAGGTTGCACTGCCTGTGCCGTTCGCACGAGTCGCATTCTATGACGCGTGTGAACAGATCTTGTGTATTCCTCGACTGGAATGCCGTTTGGAGACCTTCATCAGCCGCTACCCTGAGCAGTTCGTTAGCGGTATGGGGACCTTCACGTGGGTCTTCAAAGCCATCAACAAGCTGCTCGGGCCCCACTTCAAGGATCCGACATTCATCACCCGCATCCCTGCAGGCATCTCGCCCCTAGTGAAAGTGAATGCAGACGACTCGTCAACAACAGATCGAGCTGCACTCCTCATCCAAGGGACTGATATCGCCGATGTGTATGCGGACGAGAACGATCCTGAGCGAGTCCGATCGGCGATGAAGCGCCAGTTCCTAGAAGTTGGAGTTCCAGTTAACGAAGAGTATCTTCGGGTACTTGAGTACGGAATGCCGCCGTCTGGTAGCATCGGCATGGGTCTAAATCGTCTGTTCATGACCATGCGCGGTAACTTACCCGCAAATATTCGTGAAACGATCCTGTACCCACTGTAGTGGGGGGGGCCGATACATGCGGCCACCCGCTTCTTTTTTGATATACTATTTCAGTCATGAATTCCGCCACTTTGGAGCAAATTGAAGCGATGGACTACGTCTCCTTTATGGGGTTTCTCAATGAAACGAATCGTCCGCCTGGAGGTAAAGACTCCATGCGTCGCATGGCGCAAAATGCATTTCTGACCTCAGATTCTCATGTGTTGCACTCAGGATGCAATACAGGGTATTGCTCTTTTGAATTGAGCCATCTCACCAAGTGCCGAGTCACCGCGCTCGACTTCAATGAAGAGATGCTCCGCTCAGCCAATGCACGTCTAAAGAAAGAACCGGAACCATACAGTAGCCTCATCACCTTTGAACAGGGGGATGCTCATAGTTTACGCTTTGCTGATAACACTTTTGATCTGGTTATGTCTGGGGGGTCAACTGCGTTCATGCGCGACAAAGAGAAAGTGGCCCGTGAATACGCGCGCGTGTGCAAGCCGTATGGGTTTATCGGGGATGTATTCTTGTATTATCGTCAGGATCCCCCGCAAGAGATAGTCGATACCATAAATGAATCGCTTAATATCTCCATCCAAAAATGGAGTAAGGAATATTGGATATCGCTGTATACAAATGCAGGTCTGGAAGAGTATTACGTTTACGATGCTCCTATGCCCGTATATCCATCGGATGATGACGTAAGGACATATTGTGAGGCATTGATAACTCCGCTTGATCTTTCAGAGGCAGCGCATGAGTCAGCGTTCAAGAAGCTGCATGGTTACATGAGTATGTTTAATGAGAATCATAAGTATCTGAGCTACACCGTCCTTCTCTGCAGAAAGACTCCCGAAAAGGAGCAGATAGCTCTCTTTGGCGTATAGAAAATTACAAATATGGACGCAGCATTACTGAAAGCAAAAATTGATGATGAACAAATAGGGCAGGATGCTCACGCTCGCCTTGAACACCCGGTACTTGATGCGAGTCATTATTATCGCCAGGTTGCAACTGACCCCTATTTTGCGGTCTTGACCCATCTGCGGCATCATGTGCGGGCCATAAGCGATGCATATTTTTCTAATGTCGTCGGAGCGAAGAATGTCGATCTGTTTCTTATGACATCATCAGTCTCTTCTCCGGCGGGTCCCGGATCAGACTCTGAACCTATTCCGCTTACGTTTGGAGGGTTCGATACTTACCTCGTTGATTCGTCACAGTTCGGGTTTGAGCCCGTGCTCATTGGAGGCGTGCCTCGTGCGTATTGCTATTTAGCATCCATGCGCGGGGAAGATCCGGATAAACGCCATCTTAATCAGTTCTATCACTGTGAATATGAAGCTCAGGAGACATTTGAGGTGGCTCAGGCTGTCGCAGAAGGATATGTTCGGAGCTTGGCATCGCTCATTAAGGAAATGACTCATACTGTCGAGAAATTATCACAAGATCCAAAAAAGTCACGTGAGGCTCTTGATGTGCTCCTTGCTACAAAGCTATTTCAGCAAATAACTTTTGATGAAGCAGAAGCACTCCTTCTGAAACATGGGTACACAGAAGGTATTCGAGAATCAGTGCATGGCAAAGACTTAACAAGCGCCGGAGAGCGTGAACTGCTGAAGATTCTAGGAACTAAAGCTCCTGTATGGGTAACGCACTATCATCGTGACCGTGTGCCGTTTTATCAGAAACCAGCAGCTGATAATTCTGAACGAGTGATCAATGGGGACCTTTTATTTCCATCAATCATTGAGAATGCTTTCGGAGGCGAGGTTTTGGGTATGGGTCAGCGACAGGATTCTGTAGAAGAGATGTATGAGTCGATGCGACGCCAAGGAATCGACCCCAACCCTTATGAATGGTACGTGGATCTGCGGCGTATTTCCAATTATAAAACAACATCGGGATTCGGCTTAGGTATCGAGCGTTTTATTTCCTGGGTCCTTGGATTTGATAATATATCTAAAGCTATTTTATATCCGAGAATGAAGGGTACGCAGATGCATCCGTAATCAATACATGAAACCGCTTACCAAATTGAGAAAGGGAGATAAGGTTGCCATTCTCTCACCGTCCTCTGCGGCTCCGGGGAAATGGCCGCATGTCTATCAGCTGGGACTTAAACGACTGCGGGAGGAATTTGGATTAGTTCCTGTTGCATTTCCGACAACAACAAAAATTGATGCGCCAACCAGAGAGCGTGCACAGGACCTTATCGCCGCTTTTGAGGATCCGTCGATCAAAGGGGTGATCAGCTCTATTGGTGGAGACGATCAGGTGACCTATATAAAAAATCTTCCCTCAGCACCTTTTGCTTCCAACCCCAAGCCGTTCTTTGGTTTTAGTGACAACTCTCACTTTGCTAACTTCCTTTGGCTTAATGGGATCCCATCATTTTATGGAGGAGCACTGTTTACGCAGTTTGCGATGCAAGGAAAGATGGATGACTACACTGTTGATTATCTTGAACACGCCCTCTTTGATGAAGGGGAATTTGAGTTGAGAGCATCTGAGACATACAACGACATGGGACTCAGTTGGGATGATCCCTCGCTTCTTAAAACGAAGCGCCAATATTGGCCGAACGAAGGTATGGTCTGGGACGGATCAGCTAATACCGAAGGGTTACTTTGGGGCGGCTGTGTAGAATCGGTCGATGAGATGCTCCGTCACGGAATACCTATTCCAAACATTGATCAGTTTGGGAACATTGTTCTGATGCTTGAGACCTCTGAAGAGATACCGCGCGCCGACTATGTATTCCGCGTCATGCGTGCGCTTGGCGAGCGGGGCATACTCCAGAGGGTTCAAGGTGTCCTGATAGGACGAGCGAAAGCGTGGGAGTTTGATAAACCCAACTCGCCAGAAGCTAAGACGGCATACTGCAAAGAACAGCAGGAGACGATTCTTAAGGTGGTGCGTTCGTATAACCAGACTGTTCCAGTGGTGCAGAACATGAATTTCGGACATACCGATCCGCAAATACCGATGCCGTACGGTAGCAAAGTACGAATCGAGGTCACAAATAAAAGGCTTTTTGCGAATTTCTAACAAACACAGCCAGTGATTTTGGTAAACTATCCCTTGTGAAATGGTATTTCGCTTCCCGCACTCGACACCAAAAGAAGTTAGCAGAATTAGCTCAATTTCTTGAGGAGAAGGGTGAAGTAGTCTTGGCCGACTGGCTTAATGTTGAGGTGTTTGCCAACTATGAAAGTAACTTGCATAAAGTTGAAGAATTTAATAGAAAAATAATCAAAGCTCTGTTAGCTACTGAGATCTTCGTATTAATTAGTGATCCGGAAGGCACCGATATGTTTATTGAGCTGGGTATTTGTTTAGCCCATAAAGAGCTTTCTGGCAAGAAGAGAATATACATTGTTGGAAAACACTCTCGCCGTTCGTTGATGCAACTGCATCCTGATATTACCCATGTGAATTCTCTTGAAGAGGTTTTAGACGCTGAAGCTGTTCAATACGATGGATTCGCTATTCCTGCTCTTGATTGAAAAAATTCCAACTTCGTCCTAGAGCCAGTACGCATGAAATCGTACCGGTAGACCCAGACAGGTTGTTTGTAGCGCAAAATGCTAAAATCATGTTAATGGAAAAAGATATCAAATACGACAATAATTGGTTTAAAAAGCGAGCTCTTAAATCGCTTGTTCCTACCGCTCCTCATATTTGGGACTATTCCGACTCATTGCTCCTCTATCTTTCTTCAGGTGTTGAGCAATATGAGTCTCTGCAAAAGACTGACACTCCATACTTTAAACTAGTTACCAAACCAGAAAGAGAATATCTACAATCCATCGCAATGAGTGTCGCTGATTTGCTGCCCAACAAATTTGAATACATCGATCTCGGCCCTGGTACCGAGCATAAAGAACAGTTCTTTTTTGATGAGCTCAAGAAGCAAGGAAAAGAATTTACTTATATCCCAGTTGATATAAGTGAGTACTATCTCAGACTCGCCGAGAAACATGCAAAAAGTCAGAATGTTCAGGTACGCCCAATCCAGGCTCCGTTTGAAGAAGTTGCTGCAATTCTTGGAGAGAATACCACACCACGTTTTGTAAATATTGGGCTTACTTTTTCTAACTATGCACCACAGACTATTCTGAGTATGCTAAAAGAGATTGCTGGTAAAGGCGGATTTGTCTTCATAAATTCCCAAATGAGAGATCGTATCGATATGACTGCTCTACAAAATGTGTATGCAGAAGATGCACTCACTTTGGCTGACGATAAATTAAAATTGATCGGACTGAATCCAGATACTGATGTAAGTACAAGAGAGGCGGATGACAAAATAAGTGTATGGTGCTCAATACTACATGTTTCTAAGGAAATCGAGGAAAAAGGAGTTGTAAATGGGGACAAACTTCTTGTGTTTCAGTCACTTCGCTATACAAAAGAACAACTTGAAAATGAACTTGAAAAGATTTCTCCCGAGCATCACATCTTTGATACAGGCACATCTTTTATTGCCAGTTTAATTAAGGTATAGACTAAGCGGGCGGCGTTTTCGAGCGGGCACTTTAGTGTGCAATGAAAAGAGTGCTACAATATTGGAGATATCGTACTATCGCTCCATGTCATTATTATTTGAATCACGACCGTACGAAAGAAAAAATAAACAAGAAGCGGTCGCCGATCTTCTTTCGAATACTATTCCCGACAGAGATTTCTATATTTTGGTCATCGGTGCGATCATCCTCGCCGCTTGCGGCATATTGGTTGACAGTATTCCAGTCCTTATCGCGAGCATGATCGTGGCCCCGCTCGCATATCCGATACTTTCGTTGGGGCTTGGTATACTTGCTCTCGACGGCAAGCTTGTGCTCCGTTCTCTCGCTATGCTCATGATTGCGATCTTTCTCGCGACTCTCATCGGCGGCCTATTTTCACTCTTCGTTAAAAGTAACTTCGATACAGTGGAGAGGGTACTTATTTCTTTCTTTCCAAATGTTTTCTTCGATCTTTTGATTGCCGTAGTTTCCGGAGCCATTGCCGCGTACGGTCTCATTCGTTCGAAAGTAGGCGGGGCGATGACCGGCATTGGGATCGCCGTCTCTCTCATGCCGCCCTTGGTGGCGACGGGGATCGGACTTTTCGATCCAGCGGACGATCTGGCGCTAAGGGCAGCCAGTATTTTTGGTCTAAACGTGCTTGGCATTCTTGTGGGCAGCATGTTTATTTTTCTTATATTCGGCGTCTTTCGGGAGCATCGAGCTATTAAAAATAATTTATAACCATGCTTAAAGAATTTGCCAAGTTTTTAAAAGAGTTCAACGTCATTGCTTTGGCAGTCGGCTTTGTGATGGGTACGGCAAGCACGGCATTGGTTGAATCACTGGTAAAAGACGTGCTGATGCCGATTGCCGAACCTCTCATGGGTGCTGAATCGTGGAGAGAAGCGCTGTGGCATATCGGTCCAATCAACATCGCCATCGGCTCTTTTGCGGCCGAGCTGTTCAATTTTCTTATCCTGGCCTTCATTATTTTCATCATCGCCAAGAAGCTTCTAAAAATGGAAGCCCAGACCAAAAAATAAAAATATGAAACAAAAAATCGCGAGTCTTTTATTAGTATTCGCTCTAATTGCTTTTCATTCTCCACTTGCGATCGCAGAGATTGATGCCACAGCTCCGACCACTGACACCACGACAGCCGCAGAACCGGTTTCTGAACCCGTAGAAGAGCCAGTGCCGGACCCAGAGCCCGATCCGACACCTGTTGTCGAAGAAATCATCACTCCTACTGATACCGCAGGACCATCTTTTATTTCTGTTGCCACCGTCTCTGCGGGCGAAACCGAAAGTTCAATTGTTTGGACAACTGATGAAATGTCCACGGGGCATATCGAATACGGTCAGACTACAAGTTATGGACAAACCACAGGCGACACCCCGCTTGCCCTTGAGCACAGCCAGACCATCAGCGGACTTACCGCTGGCACGGTATATCACTATCGTATTGTTGCGACAGATGAGCCTGGGAACACAAGCTATTCGCAAGATAGGACACTCGAGACTTCTGTTGAATTAGTGGCAGCCGATAACGTTCCGCCAGAAATCCAAAATATTATTATCTCCAACATCACCACCAGCGGAGCGACGATTGGTTGGGACACCGATGAGCTTGCCCAGGGAAAAGTGGAATATGGCCTTACGGAAAACTACGGATCACAAACGCCGGTTGCGGCTGATTATGCGACCAACCATTCCGCCAACATTGGAAACTTGAGTGCCGGAACGGTATACCACTATCGTGTTGTGGTTGCCGACGAAGCAGGGAATACATTCTCGTCTCCAGACGAAATGTTTACGACCGATGACGCCTCTTCGATTGAGCCGACTCCTGAACCAACGCCGACCGCGACGACTACCGATTCCACAAACACCACATCAACGACAACAAATGGATCTTCGGGAGGCGGCTCGACACCTTCGCCAGCTTTTGCCATTTCGGAGGTCGAAACCGCATCGGTCAGTACCGCAACGGCGACAATAATCTGGACGACGAACGAGGCGGCAACGACCCAGGTTTTTTATGGAAAAACAGAAAGTCATCTTCAGTCCTCGCCTCTCATTTCAAGTTCAGAGACTTCCCACACGGTGAAGCTCACCAGTCTGACACCTGGCACGGTCTATTTCTACAAAGTAGTTTCCACAAATTCGCGAGGACAGACCGTCACAAAATCAGGATATGAATTCACAACGCTTTTCAAGCAAGTAATCGTTGATCCAGCTCCCGTGATATCAAACGTCCAAGTGGAATCAGTCGGCACTTCAACGGTCTCTATCATCTGGAATACCAACGAGGGTGCCGCCGGAGAACTTTACTACGGTGCAACAACGGCATATGGATATACCGATAATGGCCATACCAATCTTTTGACGGCGCATCGCCATGTCCTTTCTGGCCTTACGCCGAACACGACGTACAATTTTCAGCCGGTAGTTTGGGATACGGCGGGCAATGAAAGCGTGTATGAAAACATGACATTCAGGACTGCCGCAGCAAGTTCGAATGTTTCAACTCCAGCCAATTCAACAGTAAATCCACCCGCAGTATCTTCTCCCGCACCTCGATCTTCAAGGGGCGGTGGCAGGCGCAGGTTCACCACCGGATCATCAGGCGTGACGAACGTCTCGCCACTTGATTCCCAAGCACTCTTCCTTTGGAATGCGGTTCCTGAAACAAGCAAAGTCAAGACAGTCATCGTGAAGAAAGCCGGTCATCACCCGGCAACGCCATTTGATGGCACTACCGTATACAAGGGGACATCGGGCCGGTTCACTGATACCGGACTGTCCAATGACAATACTTACTACTATTCAGTTTTTCGCGTCGATCAGCTTGGTAATTATTCCAAGCCGACAGAATATACCGTTGTTCCAAAATCCGGCATAACGCAGACGGCGATCGATATCGTTCCTGCAGTAGTTCAACGAACGCCTATCTATACGTTCGATCAAGCACTCACGCCAGGCGACACCAGCAAGAAGATCTCTCACCTCCAAGTTCTTTTGGCATCAGAACCGAAAATATATCCCGAAGGCTTGGTAACCGGATACTATGGACAATTGACATCTTCGGCACTTGTTCGCTTCCAGACAAAATACAAACTGCCCCAGACCGGTATCGCGGATAGGGCGACGCTCGATAAACTCCAAAAAGTTTCGACTATTGAGCATGTCACTCCATTTAAGAAGCTCCACGACTACTGGGATCGGGATCTGGTACTAGGCATGAGCGGACAAGACGTGTCACTTCTCCAATCGCACCTCGCGAAACTCGGCTATTATCCCGAAGGGCTCGTCACCGGCTTCTTCGGACCGCTGACACAGAATGCTGTGATCACCTTCCAGAAGGCTCAAGCTATCGTTCCGGCTGTCGGCTACTTCGGACCGATATCCCAGCAGAGAATTACGAATCTCATCAAGCTTCAAGGGACGAGATTCTAGCGATATTTTGCCGAAAGCCTTCTCATGTCACATTTGTAACATTCTCGGTAGAATAGCCTTGTTCTGACAGCCTAGTAATGTGAAGTCATCGCGCACGAGACGTGCGCGAAAGCGCAAAACTGCCCAGAGTGGTTCTGTGCTAAATGCGATATAATCAAAGCGTGAAAATTATTAGCTTAAACACGTGGGGCGGCCGCGCAGGAAAGGAGGGACTACTTTCTTTTTTCAAGGAGCACAAAAACGACACCGACATCTTTTGTCTTCAGGAAATCTGGTCTGCTCCCTACAACCACTTGGAGGGTTATAAAGCTGGTGGCAAAGAGATCAACCACTCTGAAATCATGGACCACGGTCTTCAGGAAATCACCTTGCTTCTATCTGACTTTACTCCATACTTTAGACCACATCATGGCGATCATTACGGTCTTTTAATGCTTGTAAAGAAAAATATTGAAGTGAAGGTCGAGGGGGAAATTTTCGTGCATAAACACAAGGGCTATATACCCGAAGGTGATGTTGGGAATCACGCCCGTAACATTCAGTTCATCACGACAGAATTTAATGACACGTCTCTGACGGTTATAAATTTCCACGGACTTTGGAGTGGAGGGGGAAAAGGCGACTCCGAAGATCGGTTGAATCAGTCAAATAAGATAAAAGAATTCATTGAAACCCTTCAAGGAAACGTTGTGATGTGTGGAGATTTTAATCTTCTCCCAAATACTCAAAGTATTCAAATCCTGGAAGATACCGGTCTAAGAAATCTCATCAAGGAAACAGGTGTTACTTCCACCAGAACTTCTTACTACACAAAGCCTGAAAAATTCGCTGACTACATCTTTGTTTCTAGAGAGATAGAAGTGAAAGAATTCAAAGTTTTGCCTGATGAAGTTTCTGATCACGCACCGCTGCTACTCAAAATTGAGACAAAGAAAGAATGAGCTGTTATTAAAAGTGAGCGTTTGTCGCTCGCAAATGATACAATTTCATTAACGTCTATGAAGATATTCAACCTCAACTCCGCATTAGCACTCCTCGTTGGGGCTCTTTTGGTGGCAGGATCGCTGGGTATCACTCATCACATGATGAATATGAGTGGCGATACGGCTGACTGTCCATTTATGCCCGGCATCTCTGTTTGTCTGATGAGTCCGCTTGAAATGGTTGCGGCCTCGCAAAGCTTTCTTAGTGGTGTTACGCTCACTTCTGATTCGGCACTGCTCCTTTTTCTAATTTCTTCCGCTCTCGTCTTGGCTACTTTTTTCGGTTTCTTTTCTCCGCCCCGAGGCGCGACACGATTCAAAATACGGAAACAAAAACACAGGACGCAATTCAATTTCTTAGAGGAAGCGTTTTCAAACGGTATTCTCAACCCCAAGCTGTACTAGTGCTGTCGCGAGGCAGCGAGTGTGTCATAGTCTGACACTCCGCTTGTTACTGATAGCATTAGTTATATATGGGAAAAATTCATACTTACAAAATCAAAGGAATGCATTGTGCCTCCTGTGCCAGTGTCATTGAACGAACACTTAAAAAAGCAGACGGCGTCGCTTCGGTTGAAGTAAACTATGGCACCGAATCCGCCAAAATTGATCACGATGAGACCGTTGCCAAGATCACCGACTTGTCTAAAAAGATTGAGCCTTTAGGGTACTCATTTGCTGTGCCAACTGCATCGGAAATGGGCATGTCAGACAACGAACATGCGGCGCATTTAGGACTCAACCAAACAAAGAAAGAAAAGCTCGCTGAACTCGCTGACTTAAAGACAAAAGTATTTAGCGCTTTGCCACTCGCCTTCTTTAGCATTTTGGTGATGGGGTGGGATATTTTTACGGAATTAGATCTCGTGGCACCAATGTCAGAGACGGTATCTGAGTTTGTGCATCACCTCATGCCGCTTATGGCTACATACGTGCTCTTTGTGGTAGGGCAACCTTACCTACTCGGTTTCTACCGTTTTCTCCGCTATGGCAGTGCAAACATGGACAGTCTCATTGGAATTGGAACTTCGGTTGCCTATCTCTACAGTTTTCTCGTTACCGCGCTTGAGATGCCGCTTTCGCAGTATGTGAATGTGCAAGATTCGTACTACGACGTTACGATCGTTGTCATTACCTTCATTGCGCTCGGTAAGTATCTGGAGACAAAATCTAAAATTAAAACAGGCGATGCCATCGAAGCACTTCTCAATCTCCAGGCCAAAACAGCGCTAGTGCTGAAGAACGGAATCGAAATGGAAGTCCCCATCAATCAGGTAGTCCATGGCGACCGCGTCGTCATTAAACCCGGAGCAAAGATTCCGGTTGACGGCAGTATTGTTGATGGAGCATCGTTCGTTGATGAGTCGATGGTGACTGGGGAACCAATTCCGGTTGAGAAAATTGTTGGTGACCATGTGGTCGCAGGGACTATTAATACCAACAGCACTTTTACCTTCACAGCCACCAAAGTTGGTTCAGAAACGCTCCTCGCGAGCATCATTAAAATGGTCGAAGAGGCACAGGGAAGCAAAGCGCCAATACAAGCCTTGGCTGATAAGATCTCGAGCGTGTTTGTCCCGTCGGTGCTGGTTTTTGCTTTCTTAACGCTCGCTGGTTGGCTTCTCTTTGGCACAGCAACGCTCGGCTTTGCACAAGCGCTCACGTACGGACTCACTTCTTTTGTGGGTATCTTGGTCATCGCCTGTCCTTGTGCCTTGGGGCTCGCTACGCCAACTGCCATCATTGTGGGTGTCGGCAAAGGAGCCAAGGAAGGCATCCTGATAAAGGATGCAGCCACACTGGAAAAGTTGCACAAAGTAGATACTGTAGTAGTCGATAAAACCGGTACGATTACGAAAGGCAAACCAGAACTTGTCGGTATGCACAACCACTCCACTCATTCGGACGATGAAATCGGGTCGCTCCTCTTGTCTTTGGAACGAAAATCAGAACACCCAATCGCGCATGCCATCACTGAATACGGAAAGGCAAAGGGTTACGAAGAAAAACCAGTCGAAAATTTTACCATCTTAAAAGGTAAAGGACTGAAAGGAGTGATTGGTGGGGTAGAGTACTTTGCGGGCAATCTAAAACTCATTGCTGACTTGAATCTTGCCTTTGACAAAAAAACAATTCTCACGGAAACATCAGAGGGTAAGACACCGGTGATTCTCGCATCTGCAAGTGCCGTTCTTGCAACGGTATTTGTGGCTGATGCCATTAAGCCGGAGGCAGTTGCCGCTGTGAAGAATCTTCATGCACTCGGGATCGAGGTGGCTATGTTGACGGGCGACAACAAAGAGACGGCTGATGCAATCGCCAAAGAAGTGGGAATTGACGTTGTGGTAGCCGAAGTGCTGCCATCGGAAAAGTTGACCCACATCCGCAAACTCCAACAGAACGGCCACATCGTCGCCATGGCAGGAGACGGTGTAAATGACGCGCCGGCACTGGCCGGAGCAGATGTCGGCATAGCAATGGGGACGGGGACGGACGTAGCCATCGAGACGGCCGGCATCACGCTCCTCAATGGAGATATCGGAAAGCTAGTGAAAGCGATCCGGCTTTCCAAGCTCACCATGCGGGGCATCAGACAGAATCTCTTCTTTGCCTTCGTCTACAATATTGTGGGAATTCCCCTAGCTGCCGGAATCTTCTTTCCGTTTTTTGGCTGGCTTTTGAGTCCTGTTTTTGCCGGATTTGCGATGGCCAGTTCCAGTGTGTCGGTGGTCGGGAACTCGCTTCGACTTAAGGCTAAGAAACTCTGAGTATGAAAACATGCACACTCCACGTCAGCGGCATGCACTGTGCTTCCTGTCCAATGCTTATTGAAGGAGAACTCACCGACATACCGCACATCACACAGGCGAAAGCTTCACTCAAACACAACCATGTAGAAATCACCGGCGACTTTGGCAAAAAAACGCTTGAGGAGATTGCACACGAGTTAACATCGGTGACAAAGTCGCACGGATATACGCTGACACCGGAAAAACAAACACACACCGCGAAGTGGCACGAGTTTGGTGTGGCGATTCCTATAGCGTTTGGGTTTATAGCGTTCTTCCTCATCATCCAAAAGCTCGGTCTTGTGAATCTCGTGACTACTTCCCATGTCTCGTACAGTACCGCCTTCATTATCGGTATGATCGCCTCTGTCTCCAGCTGTATGGCGGTCGTGGGAGGGCTGGTGCTCTCTGTGTCTGCAAATTACGCGAAAGAAGGCGATAAGATTCGTCCACAATTGTTCTTCCACGCCGGGCGCCTCGCCTCGTTCTTTGTACTGGGTGGAGTCATTGGTGCACTTGGTTCAGTATTTAAAATTGGAATCGCAGGGACGTTTGTGCTTAGTATCACTGTTGCCGTTGTGCTCTTGATTCTTGGTATTAATCTCCTCGATGTCTTCCCGTGGACAAAAAAACTCCAACCGACTTTGCCGCGATTTATCGGAGACCATGTACAAGAGTTGAGGAAGGTAAACCACACTCTTACACCAACATTACTTGGCGTGGCGACTTTCTTCTTGCCTTGTGGCTTTACCCAATCCATGCAGATATACGCGCTCACAACAGGAAGTTTCCTTCCGGGTGCGCTCACGATGTTGGTGTTTGCGCTCGGCACACTGCCGGTATTGGCGCTTCTTTCATTCAGCTCCCTCACCATTCACACCAAGGTACGCTCTGGTATCTTCTTCAAGACTGCGGGTCTTATCGTGATCTTCTTCGGTATCTTCAATCTCCACTATGGCCTGGTGGCCGCTGGTATTACCCCCTCGTTATTTAGCTTCTAATTATGAAACCAACTATCATTGCGATCATTATTAGTGGAGCGCTCGTGCTCTCTGCCTTTATCCTGACACAAAACAAAACTGCACCTGCCAATTCACCACCAGTCGATAACGTGGCCAGCGAAGCCGGGAAACAGATTGTCTCAATCTCTGCCAAGGGTGGATACTTTCCACGTTTCTCAAAAGCCAAGGCTGACACCCCAACGACACTTCGTGTAGAAACGACAGGGACCTTTGATTGTTCGTCAGCGCTTACCATCCCGTCACTGAACTATCAAAAAAATCTGCCGCCGTCGGGTGTGATGGACATTGAACTTCAGCCACAAAAAGCCGGAACAACGCTCAAAGGTCTCTGCTCAATGGGAATGTATGAGTTTGAGATAGCGTTTCAGTGATATTTCACACAATGTCTCAATTAGTTCTTTTAGGAATGGCGAGTTAGCTAAGCGGCTTAGTCGCGTGTTGGATAATGTCTAAGTTACAACTATTGTGAGCTGAGCACCAGGCTTCGCAGGACTTGGCTAATCCCTCTGTCGGGTAGTGTAGCGTACAGACCGGACATTGATATGATTCTTTTTTCTGTTCCATGGGCTTAGATATTATTTTTGTTTGGCTGGCTCATCACACCATTCACTACACGCCGTGCTCTCTTTGGTGTGGATCTTTTTGCACATCGCGCAGACAAATGGTTCGCTTGGTTCGTTCATATGTGTTTTGTTATGGTTGAATAACCTGAAGCTCTTCTTTGTGTTGTACGGCAACGCTAAACCACATCTCGAAGTAGAAAGGGTAAGTAGTGCCGGATACGTCGGTGATGGTGAGCTCGCCATTGTCTGTGACGGTGAGGGTGTAAGTGATGCCGCCTGAAGTTTGGGTAGCCGAACCAACTTCACGAAGCTTCAGCCACGGTGTCGCGAAGGTAGTGTCGTTGGCACGAAAGACGGCCATGATGGTCTTCGGCGGAAACGAAGTGTCGAGGTTGCTTGGATTAAATACAAAATTATCGTCGGTCTCGTAGCCGGCGTACGGGTTGCGGGCGTAGTCGCGGAAGTGGCCGGTGTTTTCACTTAAAACCACGGCCTTCTGGTGCTCACTTCTCACTTCACCAAGGGTGAGGAGCTGGAATGATTCGCGAGTGAGTTCAGCCGGGTAGAAAGAACCAGCGAGCGCCTGGCCGGTGCTTTGCTGCCAGAGATTTTCGGTGGCTCGGTCATACATGATCATATTGCTCTCAAGTAGGGAGCCACTCACGCCAAAGGTACTCACTGTGCCGTCTGGGAGAGTGCGGTTGTACACGACGGCGCTACCGCAGAGCGGGCAGAAGGTAATGGCGACTGGCGTGCCGTCGATTTCGTCGTTCACGATCTCGTGCCAGGTGAGGATATTGTATGGATAGACTTTGGTTTCTTGTTCGCCGATAAGCACAATAGCTTGTACGCTGTCGGGACGGTTGAATTCCGCGAGCGGCACGAACTTCGGGGAGTCGATGGCCGGAATCCCATCTTTGGCTGGGCCGCCTGAGATTGCACCCTCTAGTCGCGGGTCGGCCTGGCTGAAATCTGTGTCGGGAAAATTTCGTGTCAGTGGAGCGGGTACTCTGATGCTCGGTTGCTTGTTTTGATCAGTGTCTTTTTTGTTCACGGTGTTTGTGTTATTGACCGACGTTTCGCTCGGTGTGTCGACGCGGTCAAGGAGTCGCTGTTCAATCTGGAGTATGCCGCTGTTGTAGCCTTGGTCGAGTATCCACGTTTCAAATTTCTTATCATAGCCGGTCACTATGAAGAGACCGACAATGAGAAATAGAAGTCCGATAGCGCGCTTCACTATGCCGTGGCTGTCGGCCATGATTTGAAGTTTGTTCGTGAGACGCTGTCCGAGGATGGCGATCAGTATGAGCACCAAGACGAGACCGGCAATGTACGCCAAGAGGTAGGCAGTGCCCAAGAGAAAGCTCGCCGGCAGGACCGTGGCCAGAATCACAAAATACGTCGGACTGCAGGATGAGAAGACTGGCCCCAAAGCGGCGCCAATGAGCACATCACCCCAGACGCTTTTCTTTTGATAACCAGCTCCCACAAGCTTATTGGCACTGGCGCTCGTTTTGGCCATAAACGGCAGACGCTCCCATAATTGCGGAAAAATGAGAATGAGACCAAACACCAGCAAGATGCCGCCAGAGATGTAGCCCCACACATACTGCGGAATATCTATGAGCGCCGCTGAAGCTTTGAGAAGATAGGTGAAAAGCAGGATCGACACCGCGAGTGAACCGATCACAATGTACGGCGTTGCTTTACTGCGTGCCCCCACACTACTGCCTATCACAACCGGCAGGAGCGGCAGAATACACGGAGCCAGCACAGTGAGGACTCCGGCGATGAATGATACAAGGAACAGTGTCATATTTAGATGGTGGCGAGTACGCCGGCGAGCGTCAGCGGATGAGTTACTTTACTCTTGGCGTTCCCACTTGCATCAATCTCAACAATCGAGTGCTGGGTGGTGATGCCGTATTTTCGCTTGAGGGCGGTCGCGGTGTCGTAGTCTACTTTGTATATTTCGACGCCGGCAGGGATAGTCGCGGCCTTTGCGACAATATCAGCCTCCAAGGCGCGACAGCTTGGACACCAGGTGGCGTGGAAGAAAAGGAGAATATGATCGGCCGTGCTGGCGGCAATCTTTTCTGCATCATAAGGGGTATAGGTACCTCGTGCCGTCACCGACGCAACGTCTCCCGGCGTCGTGCTTTCGGTGACAGGTGGAGATTCAATCGGGCTTGATTCTGGCGCCACTGTTTTTTCTGGTGTCGCGGTTGTGACCGGCGCTTGGCTGGGTGAGTTGGTGGCCAGATAGCCGATGCCAAGCACCAGCACAATGACTCCAATAATAATTGGCACTGAAAATTTCATAGTCGTATTAGTCCTTAATGTCTAATAATCTTCGCAGTTCTGGTTCGTTAAAACCAACAACGATCTGTCCATCAATATCAATGACCGGTACGCCCATTTGGCCCGACTTTGCGACTGCCTCTTTAATGGCGTTTGGGTCGGTAGCGACGTCGTGATCGGTGAACTCAACATTGTGTGCTTGAAAGAAACTTTTTGTCATATGGCAGAAGTGGCAAGTGGGTGATGAGTAGATGTGAACTGTTTTCATAAGTGTTATTTCATTAGTTTAATAATTGCCTTCACCTTCGGGTGACGGAAAAGCGGTTTGTAGCACATCATTTGGCCCATCCGCCGGCCAGCGACAATGCCAGACATCTCCAGTACTCGCAGATGTTGCGAGACGGCCGACATCGAGGCGTCGAGAATGGACGCGAGGTCGCCGACGCACATTTCGCCTTCCTCAGTGAGGATCTTTACAATACGGTAGCGAGTCCGGTCGCCGAGCAGTTTGAACACCTCGGCCAAAATGATGTCGTCCTCTGACGCCTCGAGGCGCTTTTTTATACGGTCAATTTTCGATGTTCCTAGCATCATAGTTTATTACTTGCGTGATTGCTAAAATATTACCATGTTGGCAGGCAAAGCGGCAAATTATCAGTGCGTTAGGCACAAATTACCAGAAATCTAAATGTATGATACCCTACTTTCAAGCATTACCCGTCGCACAAGCTATGCCTTCATTTGAAAAAACTCCGGGAGAGCCAAAACTAACCGACCTCTTTAGTGAGGAGATGGAAGAGCGCATGCGCGCGGAGGGCCACCTATTTTCACGACGCACGTCCGTACCGATAGCTGGGGCGCGGCAAGTTGAGGCTGAAGAGACGGTTGAAACCATTGTAAAAGAATTTAAGGAGGATACCAGGCTAGCAAAAGTGGGTGACTGGGTGGTGACCGGCTCGACTGGTGAGCAATTTAAAAATACCGACGCGGAGTTTCATGAGAACTACGAGCAAGACGAGAGCGGGCAGTGGCTCCCAAAGGAAAAAAGCGTCCTAGTGCTCCCTAATCCCACCGGCGAACCGATTGCTATCATCCCGCCGTGGGCCAACGAAGAAAACCCCGGTCCACAACGTGGCGATGAACATTGCTTCATAGTATTTGTCCTCTCACCTCAGGGCGACTTCACCGACAACCGCTACCTGATTGCCAACGAAGACATTCTGCACACAAATTACACCGAGGTTGTGTAGGCGTCTTTTTTATTGGATTGTAGGTAACGACAAAAAACTTGTGCTACCATAGTGGGGCATTAAAAGTTAATGTAATCTGCTGTATGTTAAACGATGACACAAACAAAGTAACTGGCGAAGGTACTAACTGTGAAGGCCAGAAGGAAGGAGAAAAGTGTGAAGGAAAAAAGGAAGGTGAAGACTGCAAAGGAAAAAAAGAGGGAGGAGATTGCGAAGGCGAAAAGAAGCCTGAATAACTACATTAAAAGCAAGGAAACCCCTTGCTTTTAATTTTTTTGTATAATGATAGCTATGACACACAAAACTCCCACGCTGGCCGAGGTCGACGCCTTTGCGGTGCCGGACTTGCTGGCCAATCGGATTGTGCGCCTCCACGGCGTGCCGCTTGATTTTGCCGAAGGTTTGATCAAAGAAGCCAAGCGCATGTTGTATTTGGCGCATATTTCAGATGATAGTGTGGCGCCATCTGGGCGAGTTGATTGGGCCTGGCACGAAATGCTCATGTTTACTCGTTTCTACAAAGACTTCGCGGAGTTTATCGGCGCCTTCATCCACCATGTCCCCAACCCGCCCCCGGCCGTTGATACCAAAGAAGAAGCTTGGGAGCACATACAAGCGACGCTTGGAGTGCCTAGGCCAGGCACCGCTACGTACGAGAAAACCAAGAGCCACTATGAAAAATTTTTTAACGAGAAGCCAGACCCGTTGTACTGGCCATAATTTATGACAACTACTTTAAAAACGCAGGTTGGAATTATCGGACTGGTCGTAGTCGCCATCGGATTAATTTTGTATTTCTTGCCGACGAAGACGACGGCGCCGACGGTCACCGAAGAATCGGGAACGCCAGCGATGCCAGTTGATATTCCAGACTTGATCACCATTACGTCACCGCTTCCAGGAGAGACAGTAGCGAATCCGGTTGTGGTACGCGGGGAAGCGCGGGGTACGTGGTTTTTTGAGGCTAGCGCACCGGTCATCGTGACCAATTGGGACGGCTTAATTATTGGTCAAGGGTTCGTGATGACTGAAGGTGAATGGATGACCGAAGACTTTGTCCCATTTTCAGGTACGATTAGTTATGAATTGCCTGCCGATTCTTACAGCGCCACCGGCACGATTATTTTCCAGAAAGACAACCCATCCGGTTTACCGGAGTATGACCAAGCCGTTGAGGTGGTGGTACAGCTGTCGCAGTGATTGCATAGAATTAACCATCATGATTTAGTGGCGAAGGAAAGTATAGGGACTCGCAATGGAAACACATGAAGAATTACTAAAACGTCTGGCTGTTGGCGCTATCGAGCGTCTCAAACAACTGCCGCACCCAGTGGTCCGAGTGTGCGGGCCACTCACTACCGGAGGTACCACTCGTGAGGAAAATCAGCATCGGCTCGAGCAGGCGGAAGCGATTCTCAAAGAGAAAGGCTATACGGTATTTGATTACTTCAAAAGCAATGACGATGAAGCGCAAATTATCAAGGCCGGTATTACCGATTGGGATTTGGTGATGGAAACGTACCACCGTCCGATTTTTGAAGCGAATTTGCTGTCAGCCGCTTTCTTTCTTAAGGACTGGGAGAAGTCGCGTGGTGCCACTTGGGAACACAACTTTATTTCCGCACATACCAGTGCTGATATTAAAGAGTTTCCGGAGGAGTGGTTTGGTGAGTGAATCGTACTACCGAGCTTCGCGCGGCACCTTTTTCCAAAAAGCAAAAGTAGATCAATTACTAAAAAGACATTTTATGCCGAACGCCGTCTTTTCCAATGATGCCAATGGCATCATTGATCAGCTTAAATTTTTCAAAATTTAACCAAAATTCGGGGTAGTTTTCGCGGTTTTTATCGAGATAGATTTTTGTACTCGTCAGAAGTTGTCGAACGCTCTCATATACGTCGGCGTGAGAATTTTTCATGCGAATACGATCGGGGTCGTTAAGGGCTGATTTCGCGTCGGTAATCGCATTTACGCGGGCAATGGTTTCTTCATCAAACTGAGTTACGTATTTCTCAAGTCCGGCAAGGGATTCGAAAGAAGGCTCGGGTAAATTTTCAATGTAGCGTAACGGCGATTCAACTTCCTCAACCTCAATAATTTTTTGCAACTCTTCAAAATATTGCAAAGCCCGTTCCTTTTTCGAGTCGTCAGCCAGCCTATTAATTAGCCGTTTTAGCTTTCGCGCATCAAAAGTGACGTCGATTGCTCCACGACCCGTTTCTTCCCACGGCACCAAGAGTCGGTTATACACTAAGTTACCTTGCTCGGTTTTAACAAATTCATCTGCGCTTCTGGTTCGAACCATACCAAGTTTTTCAATTTTATCTAAGAAGTCAATAACTTCTTGTTCATGTGCAAGGTCCAGTTCGTCAGCGGGAAAGTCGTCAGGGTCAGGAACTTCAAATTCCCTCGGATCAGACTCGTCACGCTCGCCTATGACTTTGCTGTCGAAAAATGAGTCTGGCAATAATAATGCGGCAATCCTTGTTAAGAGTTTTGCAGCGCGGTTTTTAGGAATAGCTACCTGCTCAGCTTGATTAGGAGTGTCTTCAAAGGTGCCCATGTGCTCATGGTACCATGTTTCAATCAAAGCAAGTTCGCGTGATCTATAGAAAATGCCGTCCAAACTTGCGCTTGGACGGCATCATTGTTTCTGCATGTGAAGGTGCGCTAGAAGCGGACCTGAACCTGCAGTAAAGCTCTTACATCACCGCCGGCGCCAAGTTCCCCCTTGGCACCAATGATCGCCAGAGAGTTCCCACTCTCGAGCCAAACCTCCGCACCTCTTGGTGCACGGTAAGAGAAAGGATTGCCTTTCTGATCAGTGAACAACAAATCTCGGTCTGTTTTTTGCACAACAATCGCGGTTCCGACCGACGAGTTGTACAGGGGAGTGTTGTTCACTTGTGCGCTTGCGTGCGAGCCGGAGGCCCACACGAGTAACGCCACGATGATGAAGATCAGGTAGTCTTTTTTTGTAGACATACACAACTCCTTGGCTGTTTTTCTTGAGCGTTTCCCCAAGTTGGCAACCACACCATACCGCTTCCTATAGTAGCATATTTGTTACCACATGTCAATGTGTGCAGGACACTTGTACCCCATCAAGCCTTGCCAAAAATGGGGTGGATAAGCTAGCCTGAATAAGGAAGCTATTTGGGAGAGGGCGCATGTTTGATGAACCGAAACGACTGCAAGTTAAGTCGAAAGAGTTGGTTTTGTTTGACTTACCAAAAACCAAGCTAACTGTCTCAATGCGTTTCACCAGCTCTGGCTGGCCGACAGGCTATTTGGATCTGTGCTGGAAACGGTGCCTCAAAAAGGAGAGGCCATTAATCGAGAAACTCACTATCGATGATGGTATCTACATGGGCATGCTTCGCATTGGTCAGGAACATCAGAGACAGCCAGGGCCATACGTGCACATTGATGGAGAATCACAGTACGTCAACACGCTGGTCCACCTCCGTTTTCCAAATGCGGTTTGCGAGTTCGAGTTAGATTTAAAAAGGACGGCGGAGAGCGAGCAGTTTTTAAAAAACTGCGGTCTCCGATAATAAAATTGGCGGTCCTTTAGGACCGCCTTTGTTTTGTATGAGTAAAAGAAAACCGCCGCGAAGCTTGCGCAACGCGGCGGGTACCACTCCTCTTAGCACGGATACGGTTTGAAGTGCCTTCCGTAGCATGTGCGGGCACCGTAGGAGTAAATGGTGGCGCGTGCTCCGACTCCGATTATGCGTGTCTCCCGGTAACGAAAGGGAGGTGCTCGGTAGAGATCACTCTCTACCACTGCGTCCTCCAAACGTTGACCGAAGGTGCGATGGTCACGAAAGAACTCACGATCGTGATCACGTCGGTCAAGCACTACGACGTCATTTTCACCGTCGCCGACCTGTACGACGTACTGGTCGCGGCTCTGGCTGAGCCAGCATTCAGATGTCTTCATGCGTGGCGAGTCATCGTAAATAACAAGCGCTGTGCACGTGTCTCGGCCAGACATGTCAGCCTTGACTTGGACGTGGCCCGCGCCGCTTTCTTGTTGCTTCCAGACGAAACCTCGATGGTCGCCTGGTTCGAGCTTTTCGGCGTTCGCCGCGGTGCAGACGGTGATCATCATGAGCGTGACAATGAACTTTTTCATAGTGGCCTCCTTAGCCAGCTAGGGCCCAAAAAGGGCGTTAATTACCTGTTTTTATAATATCATACTTTGCTTCAAAAGTCAATGTTTCCGGTTCGACTTATCCCCTTATTACATATTTTTCACACGCTCCGATGTCTAATTACTACAGGCACTTTATCTCCGCGGACGCTCAAAATGTGTAATAAAGAGATAAAGATACATTCTGGTGGTGGCTGGTAGTGGGCGCAGATTGAAAAAGATACCTCGATTTTGCGTATAAACGTGTATACTAAGAGCACTATAATTAAACTTTCAGCCCTATCTATGTCGGACGAACAACAGACACCAGTTACCCCCGCCGCTTCAACACCCTCGCAGGCTTCAACCGCGCTACAGACTAAGGACATGCTCACCCCCGCAGCGATTGTGGTAGCTGGGTTGTTTGTGGGGGTGGGTTTGTATTTTGGTGATGGCGCCAGTACCGCAGCACAAAACGTACCAGCGCCAGCCGAGCAAGCGGCGGCGGCCACAGCGGCGACCGAAAAGGTTGATCCTATTTCTGCGGAAGACCACATCAAAGGCAATCCAGACGCGCCGATAAAAATAGTTGAATATTCCGACTTTGACTGTCCGTTCTGTAGTCGTTTCCACGCCACCATGAACACGCTGGTTGAAAACTCAAATGGCCAAATCGCCTGGGTGTACCGACACTTTCCGATTACTGGTCTGCATCCGAATGCTAATTCGGTCGCGTTGGCGTCTTTGTGCGTTGCTGAACTCGGAGGCAACGACGCCTTTTGGACTTTTGCCGACGCCTACTTTGAGGCACGGGGCAAAGGAGACAAGACGCCACACGAAACACTTATTCCACAGCTTGTACTACAAGCCGGTGTGAATCGAACCGCTTTCACGAGTTGCTTTGAGAGCGGCCGCCACCAGTCGATCATCGACGAAGATTTGGCCGACGTGGGTGAAACCGGCGGTCAAGGTACGCCGTGGAGCATCCTCATCGGTCCCGATGGAAAGACCTACCCAATCAACGGAGCCGTCCCGCAGGCGGCGATTGAGCAACTCATCGATATAGCAAAAACCGATGCCAAATAGCATAGTATTCAGTGTCTTTGCGAAAGTGTTTCGGAAAGGGCAATACCAAAGTCTGGCGCTTTTGATTGCGCTCGTAGTGTTTTCGGTGGCGGTCCTGTTACCCAACCTCGGCTTGATCGGGAGCGTACTCACGAGGAGTACCTCCTCGCTCGGGAGTAAAATCAGCCTCATTGCCGAATTGTACGGCTCGATTGTGACAAATTTTACGGTGTTTTCAGCGATCTACACGGTGGCCATTTCCATCCTTATTGGTCTCAACGGCGCGCTACTTGTGTACTACATACGACGCGCTCGGATAGGGAAGCGGAGCGAGGGCAAACTACATCTCACTAGCGTCGGTGCGCTTGTGAGTAGCGTGCTCGGTATCGGGTGCGCGGCCTGCGGCTCGGTCATTCTCACCACACTGTTCACTTCGTTTGGCATCGGCGGCCTCTTGGTGTACCTGCCGCTTCACGGCGGCGAATTTGCTCTTCTCGGTATCGCGCTTCTGCTCACGTCTTTTTATTACCTGATTCAAAAGATCAACGACCCCTTGGTGTGTGACGTAAAGTAATTAACGGCCGCGGCCATACAGTTGGCGCAACTTCGCAATGTGTTCTTCGTAGGTTGGAGAGCAGTAGTAGTTTTGCGCGTTGTCGTGAAAGTAGTAGAGACAGTCGGTGTGTCGGGGGTTTAGCGCCGCCAACACAGCCTCGGAAGATGGGTTGGCGATGGGAGTTGGCGGCAGACCTTCGTTTTGGTACGTGTTGAAAGGAGAATTGATGTATTTGTCACTTGGGCGTACAACCGGCCACCACTTTGGTTCGAGGGGCCGACTGCCGCGCGCGTACTGCAAAGTGGCATCCAGCTGGAGCGGCATATCGAGAAATAGTCGGTTCCAAATCACGCCGGAGATTTCGCGCATGTTGGTGAAGTCGCGTGCTTCCCGTTCCAAAAGCGAAGCGATGACAAGCGCGTCGTCGAGCGGTACTTCGGCGGCTACGTCACTCGTGTATCTGGCCTGTATTTCCGTATTAAATTTTGATGTCACGAGTATGGCCATTTCATCCGGCCGGGCGTCTTTGTGGGTCACGTATTCGCTCGGAAAAAATTTGCCTTCCTGAAGGACCGGCGCGCTCGTTTGAACAAGCGACACAAATTCGTCTCGCTCTTCCACACTCCAGTTGAGTATGTCGCCGAAGTGTTTTTTCACCTCTTCTGTGCGCTCGCCCGGCCAAATGACCACCACCCGGCTGACCGGCGAGGCCAAGTTTTGGTACCAGTTTTTTTCAAAAAAAAGCACAGCCACTCTCTGCCACCAGGAAGGTGACTCTGACGTGTGGGCGAGTGTGTTGTAGAAAAAAGCATCAACCGCGGGATTTTCAACAATTGTTTTGTTTTGTGGATCGACGCCGACCGGAAACGGCTCGGTCGTCGTGGCGGTCTCTACGGCGACGTGTTTAAAAATTTGTAATTTCGACTGAATCAGCACGCCAATACCGACGGTTGCGCCAAACGTGAGCATAAGTACAAACGTGTAAGCTAGCCGAATTAACGTTTTTGTAGATGGCATATCGCCACTATTATGACATAGAGCCAAATTGCCCAAAGCCCGAGGCAGTTACTTTCGTGTACAATAAGGAAAGTTGAATGGTTATTCGTCTAAGTGAAAATGCGTATGAAGCTGATTGCACTGCTAGCGATTATTGCGGTCATTGTCGGAGGTTTCGTCTTTTTTACCTTGTTCGATGATGCCTCACCTGACGGAGAAGAGGAGGTTGTTGAAAAGACAAGCGGAGAAACTGCCACGCCACCGGAAGCTGAATCTGAACCAGAAGTATTCGCTGGTAGTGGTACACTGGCTGAACTGCAGGCTCTGGGCAAAAATATTGAGTGCGCGATTTCGTACACGCCAAACGAGCACGAAGCGGCGGTGACTGGAACCTACTTCATAGGTGACGGGCAGGTGCGGGGCGACTTCCTCACCCCTTCGCCCGACTTGGACGAAGACATGGTGTCTTCAGTGATTATCGAGGGTACCAACATGTACGCCTGGTCAACGATTGCCGATGCTACCTACGGCGTAAAGGCTGATCTCACGCTCGCTGCAGCCAACTCCGAATCGAGCGACGGGTCGCTGATAAAAACTCCAGTACCGAGTACCGAACCAGTTCGCTATGACTGCAAAACGTGGACAGCCGTTGATGGTAGTGTCTTCGTGCCACCGAGCGATGTGCTTTTTAAAGATGCGGCCGCGCTCCAAGGAGCTGGTATGGAATACGGGACACTCTACAACAGCGGAGAGTTTTAGGAGATGAAATGATAACGGCAACTCCACGCCGATTATTATCGGTAATCTTTTTCGGCGTAGACAGAGATGGTGCGCCGTTTTCGGGCTTTGCCGCGCGAGATGTGTCGGTGCGAGCGATATATTTTGTGAACGATAAATTTCTCGCGAAGAAAATCTACCAAAGCTTCTTCGCTGTACACATATTCTGGGACACCCATCACCGGGTGTATGTACGTGCCTGGTTCGGTGGCGGGGTGCTCTTCGAGCAGTCGCTTGGTGTGCAAATCGCCGTCCTTAAGAAACGTTTTCATAAAGAGAAAGCCGCCCGGCTTTAGGGCGCGATAGATCTCGTCGCGGAGCGCTTTGCGCTCCGCTCCGTTTAAAAAGTGCGAGGTCATCATATCGAGCGCGAGAGCTTGCGAACCAGCTTCTACCGGCAATGGTTCCTCGGCTTTTCGTACAAAGTAGGAAAGCGGTAGGGAGGTGGAGGCGGCTTTTGCCTGGGCAATTGCCGCCGAGGAAATATCAAACCCGACACCCGACATGCCAAACGATCGCGCCAAGAAAATAAGATTGCGTCCGTTGCCGCAGCCAATATCAATGGCGCTTGCCTGGGGTGCCAAAATATCCATCCGATCTTGGCGCGGGAGCCAGCGTGTGAATTTGGCTAAATCTTCGCTTTCGTCGCTTGAGAGCTGTAGGTGTTCGGGATGTGTGTACTCTCTGTCCCAAAAAGCGGCACCATGCACTTGGCGCTTCTTTTTCTTCACAAAATTTGGTTTCCTGGCCATGCGTATGTCCTTGAGGCTACTGTACTTTTCCGGCTTTGTCTATGCGCGAAGAAGAACGATATGCTACACTCTAGCGGTATGAAAAATCCCTGGGTCATCATTGGCATTCTCACCGTCGTCCTATTCGGCGGCGCTATCTGGTATTCTGGTCAGTCTGAAGGGAAGAATAATGAAGGAATCGAGCTCTCCGCGCACCTGCGCGGTAACCCGGATGCGGGCGTCTCGCTCGTTGAGTATAGCGATCTGCAATGCCCGGCCTGTGCCGCCTTTGTGCCGTCGGTTGACGAAGTGTTGGCAGAATACGGCGACCGGATACGTTTTGAGTACAAACATTTTCCGTTGCCAATCCATCGTTTTTCACAGCAAGCCGCAGTGGCGGCCGAAGCAGCCGGCCAACAAGGGAAATTCTTTGAGTACGCTGACTTGCTCTTTAAAAATCAAAATTCATGGGCGGCGGCTGCGGTACCAACGACAGCCTTTATTCAGTACGCCGAGCAACTTGAACTCGACACCGAACTTTTCCGCCGTCACCTAAATTCATCAGTGTTGCGCGAGAAGGTACGTGCCGATCTGGCCGATGCGCAAGAGCTACAGCTCGGAAGCACTCCAACTTTCATTTTAAACGGCGTCCAAATGGATCCAAATGAATTTAAAACCTATGACGGGTTTAAACAACAAATTGCCTTTGCGGTTGACCCAGCCGGCGCCGCCGAGCGCTATGGTACCTCGTCGGCCTCGGCTAGCGATTCGTCCTCTCCAGTACGCTTTGGTTTCTAAGGCCGATTGTCGCGAGTTGATTTTGACAATATGTGTGTTTTGATGTAGGATTTTAAAAATCTGATGTATGCTTGTGGCGTAGAACAAGGCAGATTATGCAGTATCGAAAGAACTGCTTTTTTATTTGATACATGAGTCAGCCGAGTAGATTAAGCAGAAATATTATCGTGTACGTCATGACGCTTCCGCCGGGAGCGGTTGAAGCTTTGCGTGCCTACGAAAAAGAGCTTGGCCGACCTCTCCGAATAATGCTGTTACGCGACAGTCGCGTGAAAGATGACAAAAATCTGCGTGATACGTCGGATCTTGATCTGTATGTGGCGTGTGATTTTTCAAAACCACAAAAAATCGCTGAGGCGTTGCTACCCTACCAAAGCGAACTACTCGCCATTACCTGCCGGTCTGAACAAAGCATGGCGCGATTTGTCGAGGTGTTGCCGCACGTACCATATCTGCGCACCCCCACAACCGAGTCGCTCAAGTGGGCCAGTGACAAATATGAAATGCGGAAACGATTTAAGCTCTACGACCCTAAGATTACGCCAAAATTCACTTTGGTAAAAGAAAACTCCAAGGCCGAACGTCGTCGAGTAGCGGATAAAATTGGTTTCCCGATGATTATTAAGCCGACCAACTTGGCTGGTAGTTTATTTGTGAGTATCTGCTACCACGAGGAGGAGCTCGAAAAACAACTGCGCACAATGTTTCGACGAATCAGAAAAGCCTACCAAAACGATCATCGGTTGGAGGAGCCAAAAGTAATCGCCGAAGAATACATGGATGGCGATCTGTACTCAATTGATTCCTACGTTGATTCGCGGGGTAGGATCTATCATTGCCCGCTCGTCAAACAAGTGACCGCCAAAAAACTTGGACATGATGATTTCTATAACTACTTGCAGATCACACCGACTGGTTTGAAAGCCGCCACCATAAAAAAAGCTGAGGAGGTGGGAGAAGCGGCCATTCGCGCCCTCGGGCTACGCAGTACGCTCGCCCACACCGAGCTCATGAAAGTTGACGACGAATGGAAAGTGGTTGAGGTAGGAGCGCGCATGGGCGGATTTCGCCACGTGCTCCATAGTCTTAGTTGTGACATCAACCACACACTGAATGACGTGCTTATTAGGATTCCCAAAAAACCCATCATCCCGAAGAAGTGCAAGGGTTATGCGTGCACGTTGAAGTGGTTTGCAGCCAAGGAAGGTGTCATTGAGGAAATGAAAGGGGTTAAAAAGATCGAACAGCTTGAATCGTTTCATAAAATTGATGTCAAGAAAAAAGTTGGCGACCGGGCGATTTTTGCCCGTAATGGCGGTCGGTCTATCTTTGATCTCTATTTATACAACGCTGACCGTGGAAAGTTGCTCGCGGATATTAGGCGGGTGGAAAAATTGGTGGAGGTGAAAGTAGCTCCGCGACGATTTCGCCGTACTCGTACTCGAGCGCGCGCGAAGTAGGTCGGGTGTGGAGGGCGGCGGCCTTGGGCCGCCGCCCTTTTGCTATGATACACACATGTTTCGCACTAGAGACTTTGTCCTACTATTTACCGCCATTGCATTTTTGGTTGGAGCGATTGGGGTGACGACGATCTCAAAATTGCTTTTTCCAACTCAATTTTCGCCTTCCTTGACCCCCACCGAAAGCACGGACACTATCTACAGTGCTGAAATTATTGAAGACACAAAACTTTCAAAGGAAGAACGTCTGCGGACATTGCGGGAAAAAATTTCCGCTCGGCCGCCAACGGTAGTTTCAAAACCACCGGAAGAAGCGAATGTTCCTGAACCGAACCGACCCCTAGCGAGCGGTGTCCAAAATTGTTCCTGGTATGCACCTTCCGAGCGGGTATGGTCTTCGACGGGAATAACATTCGCTTTAGCTGAAGGCAATCGTCTCGTGTACCGAGAATTCAAGAGTGAAACATCGGCTACGAATACTGCCTCGAGAGAAGTGCTACTGCAATTACCTCTGCCAGTCGGGCCGCTTGACGCGTCAACCTGCGTGGCGACGGATGTGGTTGGAATCGCCCTCGACGGGTCCCTGATTAGAAATAACGAAGCGACGTTGTACCGCGTGTTTGCCAATGACGTACACATTGGCTACGCCCTTGATGGCTTTCCGCTCTACGGAATCGGTGCGGAACCGACCGACACTTGCGGCGGCCGCCTCGCGGGCGGGCAGTACCGATATGAACTGTCCAACAATAGAGAGACAGTACTGAATTGTTTTTCCAGCCCGCCGGTCACGTTTTAAAGTATGGCAACGCTCATTTTTGATATTGAAACCGTCGGTGACCCGTGGGAATCTTTTGACGAGGCGACCAAGCACCACCTGACTAAGTGGATTGAACAAACGAGCCACTCCGATGAAGAAAAAGAGAGCTTGCTTGGAAGATTGAAGGCGGAATTGGGGTTCTCACCGCTCACCGGTTCGGTTGTGGCTCTTGGTATGTTCGATCTTGAACGCAGTCTCGGTGCGGTCTACTTTGTTGACGAAGCCAATGAAAACTTTACCGAAGGAGACTTTACCTTCAAAGCTCGTACTGAAGAAGAATTGTTGGCCGACTTTTGGGAGGGCGCGCAAAGCTATGACACGTTTGTCACTTTTAACGGTCGGGCATTCGACGTGCCGTTTTTACTTCATCGTTCGGTGACGTATGGCCTTCGGCCGACGGCGGAGTTACTGCGCCGTCGGTACTTAACTCAGCAAACAATGCCATATCATATAGATTTGCAGGATGAGCTGACCTTTTACGGTGCAATGGCGCGTCGTCCTTCGCTCCATATGTTTTGCCGTGCGTACGGTATAGAAAGTCCAAAACAAGAGGTGAGCGGGGAAGATGTCGCGGAACTTTTTCGTCAGAAAAAGTTCCGCGACATCGCCCGCTACAACGCACGTGACGTGGTAGCGACGACCAAGCTCTACGAGAAATGGCGTACACTTTTGGCCCCCACCACTTTTCTCAATACTATTGACTTTTAGCGTAACTATGAAATAGTGCCACGAGAAAGGGAGGTGACTCGTGCCAATTGTCTTTAAGAAGCAGGGTGCGCTTGGATGGCTGGCGGACATGTGTATGGTGCCGCTCATGTACCTTTTGCAAGGGACGTGGAAGGAAGCACCGCAACGGACACACCGCTGGAACAACCAGAAGTTGTCAGCTGAAACGTGCCAAATACTAGACAATCGTCTTTTGCTCTCTTTTTCAGGCGAAGAGACAGCCAAGGTGCGGTGGGTTGGTTTTTTACCACGTTTTCATATGCCAGTATGGGGTGGCTGGAGAACATTCGTCGTACTAGCACCAGTCAACTACACTGCCGACTGGCACGTTGGCTGGATACCGCACGACGTACGGGCTGGAGTGAGCAAGGTTGCAGTCACTGGCCCAGTGCGAGTGACGATTGGTCCGGGGCCGGTCAAATTCTTTGGTCTAGATAAAGATGGTGCGCAGATTGAACTCGTGCACCAAGGAAGTGGGCAGATCGGTAAGGCGGGCATAACATCTCGTCGTGTACCCCTGTTCTAGCCGCGTTTCGACGTCAGTCGAAACGCGGCTTTTGCTATACTATTCGCATGAACGAAAAGAAATTTCCAAACGGCTTCTACTGGGGGGCGGCGACCGCGTCGTACCAAGTGGAAGGCGGTATCGAAAATACCGACTGGGCAGAGGCGGCCCGGGAAGGCCGCGTGCCGTCGTGCAAAGTGGCCTGCGACCACTATAATCGCTACGAGGAAGATTTTGACATTGCCAAGTCACTTGGCCATACCGCTCACCGTTTTTCACTGGAGTGGGCGCGAATTGAACCAGAAGAAGGAAAATTTGATGAATCCGCTATCGCTCACTATCGGCAAGTTCTACAAGCTCTCAAAGATCGAAACCTGGTGCCATTTGTGACACTCTGGCACTTCACGCTACCGCTCTGGTTTTCCAAATCTGGCGGCTTTGAGCGAAAAGATTCTCCGGAAATTTTCGCTCGCTATGCTGCGTATGCGGTTTCTCAATTGGGCGATTTATGTCAACACTTCTCAACCATGAACGAACCAAATGTATTTGGTAGTAATGGGTGGCTGAGAGGCAATTGGCCGCCATTCAAACGCTTTTCATTGACTGACCTGGTGTCAATTACTAACTCCGGCGCTACCTATGACGGAAAGGCAGTTAGGGGGTTCGAGTCATATTTCGTCTATCGCCGGGTCATGAGTAATCTGGCATCTGCCCACAATCGAGCATTTGCCAAAATAAAATTAGTATCACCTCAAACAGAAGTAAGCGTAGTGAAGCATGTCATTGTCTTTGACGCCAATTGGAACCCAGTCAACAAGCTAATGGCGGCCATCGCCAACTACTACTGGACTCACGTGTTCATGCGCCGCGTGTCAAAGTACTGTGACTCAATCGGACTCAACTATTACTTTTATAAACAGTTTGGCGACAAACGAGTTTGGAAGAAAACAGACATGGACTGGAATTTTGCTCCCGAAAAAATCTACGGCGCGCTCATGATGTTGGCCAAGTATCGGAAACCGCTGTTTGTTTCAGAAGGCGGGCTGGCTGACCACGATGATTCTGATCGAGCAGAGTATATAAAAAAGCAAGTTGAAGCGACTTGGCGAGCTATTCAAGACGGGGCTGACGTGCGCGGTCACATGTATTGGTCGCTACTCGATAACTACGAATGGGCGCTTGGGTTTGAAAAGCGATTTGGTTTGGTTGAAATCGATTACAGCTCGCTTGAGAGAAAAATCCGTCCGTCGGCGTACGTGTATAAAGAAATTTGTGAATCAAACAGCGTAGTAGAATAAGGACATGACTTGGTTACTCTTGGCGACCGCTGGGCAGCTTGTGAATGCGGTCGTTGCGATTTTGGATAAGTACATCGTTTCCGACGATCGGGTTTTGCCACGTCCGTTTGTGTACGCCTTTTATTCATGTCTTTTAACCGGTTTCTGGGTGATCATTTATTTTTTGGGATTGGTGCCGGGCTTAGCGGAGCTCGGCATGCCGACATTTGAAAACGTAAAGTCCCCGACCATTCAAGTGGTTGGCATGTCGTTTTTGGCCGCTTACACGTTTTTTATGGCGCTCGTGTCTATGTATGACGCGCTCAAACGCGCGGACGCATCAAATGTGATGCCGATCATCGGCGCCGTGTCGGCGCTCTCGACGTTTGGCATGAGCTACTTATTTTTGAACGTACAACTGTCACATAATTTTATTTTTGGCATCATTCTGTTGTCTGTCGGGACACTCTTGGTCGCGCAAACACTTCCCAAAGCAGACGTGGTGGTGCACGTCTTTCATAGCGGTTTGTTTTTCGGTTTGCACTACATCACCATGAAAGGACTGTTTCTTGAAACCAGTTTTGACGACGGTTTCTTTTGGTCGCGGGTTGGTTTTGTGCTGTTCACTCTCTCTTTGCTTTTGGTACCGGCGTACTACGACAGGATCGTATCACAAACAAAATCTGCCACCAGAAAGACAGGGTATCTCGTTGTTATAACCAAACTTCTCGCTGGTGTCGCCGCCTTTCTGCTCCTTAAGGCCACCGACTGGGGAGATGTGTCCGTCGTTCAGGCGCTTGACGGTCTGCGGTTCGTTTTCATCCTTATTATCGGTGCGGTGTTTGCGCACTGGTTACCAGCATCAGCCACCGATCGCGATACAAGACCAGACGTGTTTTTCCGCCGCCTTCTGTACGTTGTCGTCATTGTAGTTGGCTACGTCATTTTGTTCACATGATAAAATTTTTACCATGCTGAAAAAAATCGGACTGGTGTTACTTGCGCTCGTGCTGTTGGGAGTGTGGAGCGTATTCTTGCTTGCGCAAAAAGAAAAGCCAGAGACGATTACCTACGGCATGTCATTCAACACGCCGTATGCCCGCGAACTCGGGCTTAACTGGCAGTCCGCTTATGATGCGATACTCGACGAACTCGGTGTTCGTCATTTACGCTTGGCGGCTCATTGGCCAATGGTCGAGCCGGTTGCGGGCGTGTACAACTTTTCCGAACTTGACTATCAAATCAGTCGCGCTGAAGAGGTGGAGGCAAAGGTAGTATTGGCGGTCGGGCGACGCTTGCCGCGCTGGCCAGAATGCCACGTGCCAGAGTGGGCACAGCGGCTACCTCTCGCCGAACAAAATGCTGCGCTCGATAAATATATTGAAACAGTTATTTTACGCTACAAAGACAGTCCGGCAATTGAGCTCTGGCAAGTTGAAAATGAGCCTTTCCTCACGGTCTTTGCTTACGAACAGTGCGGAGACCTTGATGTGGCAGAACTCGATAAGGAAATCGCATTGGTAAAAAAACTTGATCCGTCACGACAAATTCTCGTGACCGATAGCGGCAATCTGGGAACTTGGTCTGGTGCGTACAAGCGCGGCGATGTCTTTGGTACCAGCGTGTACGTGCATTTATGGAATCCGGAACTCGGCCAACTGCGAACCATCCTACCCGCCTGGTTCTACCGTGTGAAGGACAATGTCATGGCGCTGATCTATGGTGAAAAAAGAGCCGTGCTTATAGAACTTTCTGCTGAGCCATGGCTCATCGAGCCGCTCACTGAGGTGCCGCTTGAGACCCAGTTTTCTCGGATGAATTTGGAAAAATTTGAGGATATAATTTCCTACGCAAAACGTACGCATTTTGACACACAGTATTTGTGGGGAGCCGAGTGGTGGTACTGGCTCCACCTCCAAGGTCGTTCGGAAATGTGGGAACGCGGCAAGCAACTCTTTTTGAAAGATGTTGATTAAAGAGCTCGTAGTAATAGAATACAAAGCCATATGGAAAAGCCGTCAGCCAATCTGATTGCACAAACCGCCCTTTTTAGCAGTTTGATCACGCTGGTGATTATCGGCGGTGTTTTGTTTATCGCTCGCAATGCAATAATTGATTACCTTGATGGAAAACTCGACCTGCCGGCGACCACGCGTGCAACAGAGGTCTCTCGAGTTGATGAGGACATTGTCGGCATGATCGAGCAAGTTAATCCGGCTGTCGTATCGGTCATAGTGACAAAAGACGTACCGGTCTACGAACGTTATTACGAAAACTTTGACCCCGGTGGATTTTTCGGCGGCTTCACCATTCCGCGTTTGCGTGAGAACGGAACCGAAGAACGAGAGGTGGGCGGCGGTTCCGGCTTTATCGTCAGTAACGACGGGTTGATCGTTACCAACCGTCACGTGGTTGATGACCCCGATGCTCGATATTCAGTTGTCTTGCCCGATGGAACTGCCTATGCGGTAGAAGTATTGGCGCGCGATCCGCAATTTGATATAGCTATTTTAAAAATTTCCGAACCGTTACAGTCGGCTCTGTCGTACGTAGAATTTGGCGATTCAAATTCTCTTAGACTCGGACAGACAGTGGTTGCGATCGGCAACGCGCTGGCCGAATTCCAAAACTCGGTGTCGGTCGGGGTGATTTCTGGTCTTTCGCGTACGATAGTGGCGAGTGACAACGCTGGCCATAGTGAACAGCTTAATCAGGTGATTCAGACTGACGCCGCCATTAATCCCGGCAACTCTGGCGGCCCGCTTCTCAATGTCGCCGGGGAGGTGGTTGGGGTCAATGTTGCCACCTCACAAGGTGCCGATAATATTGGCTTTGCCTTACCCGTTCAGGTTGTGAAAGAAGTGGTAAAGTCGGTGAAAGAATACGGAGAAATCGTGCGACCATACATCGGTGTGAGATATACCATGATTACGGAGGCTATGGCCAAGCAGAATAATCTTGAAGTGAACTACGGTGCGTTCATCATTGGCGGCGAAAATCCTGAAGACATTGCGGTGATACCGGGCTCGCCGGCTGATTTGGCCGGTTTGGTCGAAAACGACATCATTCTTTCTATCGACGGAGAATCATTGGAAGGGAAAGATTTGGCAACCGTCTTGCGGACAAAATCTGTGGGTGACAAAGTAGCGCTTGAAGTAATATCGAAAAAAGAGCGAAAGACACTTTCGGTAAACTTGAAAAAGGCGTTATAATAGCAAGATGAGATTGTGTGACTGTGTGTTCGCACCAGGCAGTGTGAAAGTTGGTCATCACTAGGTAAGGCAATTAAACTGATATGAGTTTTTTAAAATTCACATTTTCATTCCTCTATGTTCGCAACTGGCACAGCGGAGAAATGGAGCTCTCGCGCGCCCGACTGGCGCTCTTTTGTGCCGGGCTTTTTTTGTTGCTCCTTGCTCTGGCGATTATTAGTGTGCTACAAACACCAGTTGAGTACCACTCGGTATGAAAATAAAATGGTACACCGTGGTTTCTGCCATACTCTTTTTTATCGCACTCGTTTTTATTATAATTGCTTTTGCGCTCGTCAATACGTACCAAGAGAAAAGTGCGCTTCCGGCATTAAATCCTGAAGCTGACTTCACTCCACAAAATGGAACGACGAGTACCAGCACATCCGCACAGGAAGACTCTAGAGATGAGAGCAAGGAAGTTGAAGAGGGTATTCCACTGAAAACGCTACCGCTCACGCCCGCCCAAGCAAATGCGCTCGGAAGCGTGGGGATCGACATCGAAACTTTTATCATCACTCCTTCCATGATCCTGTGCGGCCAGCAAGTGCTTGGTCCTTCCCGATTTGACGCTATTGTAGACGGCGCGGCACCCACGTTTTTTGAAATGGTGACACTCACTCC
The DNA here is from genome assembly GCA_038065355.1 of Patescibacteria group bacterium. Lineage (GTDB taxonomy): Bacteria > Patescibacteriota > Minisyncoccia > Phycocordibacterales > UBA918 > OLB19. The sequence continues at coordinate 7,114 of JBBTRC010000008.1, read as the reverse complement.
CTGCCTGACCAAAGCGTAGTTTACTCGTGACCGGAAAACTCGTATACTATTCACAGAGTTCCAAAAAAGACCACGCTCAAGGTCTTTTTTGGCTTGTGCAGGAATGTCTGCAAAGCCGGGCACGCTTTTCCAAACTAACTAATTTAAACGAGTTGACTCGCGGAAGTGGGTCGTTATTCATAAAAGCAATAGTATGAATCATATGTTTTTTCCGTCCAAAGGTTCATTGTCTACCCGTCTCGTTCTTGTATTGCTTGTGTGCTTTGGCCTCTTTGCGGTGGCCGAAGCTCGCACCGTGGTGCGTACTGGGGAAGAAGTCACGGTCGCCGAAGATCAACAGATTGCTGGAGATTTTTACGGTGCCGGTAATATAATTAATCTTTCAGGAGAAGTGACGGAAGATTTAATTGTGGCCGGCGGCATCGTGACAACGAACGGAACAGTGGGCAAGGACGCCACCGTAGTCGGCTGGGATGTCAATGTACATGGCGCTGTCGGTGATGACGCGCGGGTAGTTGGCGGCACGATCACCATCGCCGAACCAATCACTGGAGATCTGCTCATCGTCGGAGGTACCGTTGAAGTTTTATCAACTGCTTCGGTTGGCGGCGACGTCATACTCTTTGCCGGTGACGCGCGCATTTTGGGTAGCGTGGGCGGTGATGTGTTTGGGCAAGTTGGCAATCTGCGTATTGATGCCCCGGTAGCTGGTGCTGTTGATGTGACGGTCGACAGCCTCGTGCTAGGCGACCGCGCCGCGATTGAAGGCGCGGTCACTTACGAAAGTCCCACCCTCATAACTCGCGCACAGAATACCGTTATTGGCGGTGACTTAGTAAGAAACGACCCGGTTGTGCCAGTGGTCGATAGATCATTGACGATTGAATCATTTCTGATACCGGTTCTTATGCTGCTATTCGCTGGCGCGTTCTGGTTTTTGGTCGCCAAACGGCAACTGCAACTAGTGGTACAAAAAGCGCTCGCTTCAACGCCACGGCCATTTATTGTCGGCATGCTCACGTCAATCCTCATGCCGTTTGCCATCGGCATACTTATTATGAGCGTGCTCGGTGCCCCGATTGGCTTTGTGCTGTTATTTTCCTATCTAGCGCTATTTGTGCTCAGCGGGGTGGGAATGGCGGCGGTGTCAGGTTCATTCATCATGCGCCTTTTCCAAAAGGACGCACAACAGTTAAACCTCCTTTCTCTCATGATCGGCACCTTCGCGGTGGCTGTGTGTTTTGTCATTCCCATTGTCGGGCCACTGGTTTTATTGGCGCTCTACTTCATAACCTTGGGGGCAATTGTTGATTTGCTCCTCAAAATTAAACGCACCTAACAGTATGTGGCGCGCCTTTCTGGCAGTAGTCTATGATCTCTACAGATTTGCCTTTGGCGCGCTACAGCCGGCGCCCGCCGCATCGGGGCTTCGAGAATCGGTAGAGAAAACGATTGAGGTTGAAGCAGAAACCGAAGCACCTCCCGTCAATGACGAAGAGTTTCTTCCTCGACTCGGCGCGCAGGTATATGTTGTGGCGGAATCAACCCCGCTTCTCCACCGGCCGGTCTTTGCTTTCGACGGGCAGATAGGCACGTTCCCCTTTGCGACTGTCGCTTCGGTGCGTGCGGTCGACGGCCAGTTTGCGCACGTCTCCACCAGAAATCTTTCCGGCTGGGTTCAGTGTGCACACTTGACCGAAGACAAAACATTCGTCTATCCGGTGCTTACATCTGGAGCAATCTACTCAGCAGAGGACAAAGCGACCAAAATCATCCGCCGACATTTGAGAGATGAGTGTCTCGGCGACTGGCTTCGTCTGCCGCTTCAAAGTCTCGAGTTTATTCTTTACACGCTCAAAATCTCTAAAAGAAAAATTAACTGGCCGGTCACACGACCACGCATCGGTGGCACTTGGCACACGCTCCTGCGCGGCCAGAAGGGTATTAAGATGGACGTCGAACCGAAAACCGGCGCGGTGATGGAGTATAGAGGAGATAGGTTGCCCGATACACTGGCTTACGTAGAGTCGGTGGCGCCGGATCTGACTATTAAAATTGCCAGCGTGGGAAGATTTAAGGAAGGTGAGTACAAAGAAGAACGCCTTGCAAAAGCCGAGTGGATTGAGCTCAGGCCGGTCTTTATTACTGTCACCTAAAGGCAACTTTGCTATACTCTTACTATGAGATCAGTCGCTTTTTTTGATATAGACGGCACCGTTTTTCGCTCGAGTCTTCTCATCGAGTTGGTGGCAGAACTCTCTATACAAGGTATTTTTCCAGAAGAAGCGACAGCCGCGTACCACAAAGAATGGCTGGCTTGGCAAGCGCGCGAAGGTAGCTACGAAGCGTATATAGACGCAGTCGTAAAGAGTTTTATGCACCATATCAAGGGCGTCTACTACGGTGACTTTGCAGACATCGGACGACAGGTAGTGACAACTCACTCCAAACGCGTCTACCGGTACACGCGTGACCTTCTCAAAGAACTCAAGGGCCAAGGGTATTACACTATTGCTATTTCGCAGTCACCGAAGACAGTGCTCGACGAATTTTGTCTGCAGTATGGATTTGATAAGGTATACGGCCGTATGTACGAAATCGGGCCTCAAGATCGATTCACCGGCGTAGTGGAAGAGGAACATTTGATTCAAAACAAAGCCAACATTCTCAAACGAGTCTTTGATAAGCATTCCGATTTGAGCAATAAAGGCAGTGTGGCTATAGGTGACACCGAAGGTGACATACCGCTGTTGGAGCTCGTTGATCGACCAATATGTTTTAATCCAAATCAAGCCCTGTACCGACACGCTAAGCGGAATGGTTGGGAAGTGGTGGTGGAACGAAAGGACGTGATCTACTATCTCTAATCTTGACCAGATGACTTTTTATAGTATTGTTGCATCTAGTCAGTAAAACAGAAAAAGGGAGACAGCTTGTGGTTTCTTATTCAAAAGATCCGGGCCAGCAGACGCTTTGCAAAAAAATTGGCGCGCGCGTCAAATGGGCTCGGGAAAGCGCCGGCTTTACCCAAGAGCGGTTAGCAGACGCCTTGCACATCAGATTTCAACAAGTCCAGAAGTATGAAACCGGTTACAACCGAGTCCCGGCGGCGCAGTTGAGCCGAATTGCGCAAGTGCTCGGTAAACAAATTACGTTCTTTTACGACGACCTCCAAAGCGTTGAATTGCCGGACAAAAAGACAGACCGTGCAATCAGGAAGGCGGCAGCAGGATTATTTGAGTTACCACCAAATCTGTCGCAGCCGATTGCCAATTTGATTCTCAACTTGGTCGCACGCTAAAAAATAGCGGAAGCCCCATCACATCAAGATGGGGTTTCTTGTTATCGTAACTCCGGTACGGTATTATCGACTGGTATGAAAAAACGACTCGAACGCGATCAAGAAAAGGCCGTGGTATCCGGAGTATTAGCGGGCCTGGCAAATTATTTTGACCAAGACCCGGCTCTTTTTCGGTTAGCGGCTGTTGTGTTTTTAATCGTGACTGGCTTTTTCCCGGGCTTGCTCTTTTACCTCGTCGCGTGGGTGATTATGCCAAAATCAGTTAAGCCAAAAGCTGACTACGAAGTAACTAACTAGAAAAAATCGGCAGCCACCGCGCTTTGCGATGACCAAAAAAGAAGCAGCATTTATCAAAGTTGTTTCCGACTTCTACACCAAGAACGGTCGGCGTAATCTGCCGTGGCGGAAGACCACCAATCCTTACCACATCTTAGTGTCAGAACTTATGTTGCAGCAGACGCAAGCTGCCCGCGTCATTCCTAAATACCAGGCGTTTCTAAAACAATTTCCATCTATCAAGAAGCTAGCCGCTGTGTCACTTGGTGATGTATTGCGAGCGTGGCAGGGACTCGGCTACAATCGCCGAGCAAAATTTTTATGGCACGCCGCCAACTACATACAAACGGAACTCGGCGGCATCTTTCCCCGTGACTATGAAACACTTCGCAAGCTGCCTGGAGTTGGCCCGTATACGGCTGGCGCAGTAATGGTCTTCGCTTTCAACCGGCCGCTACCGCTCATTGAAACCAACATCCGTACGGTGTTTATTCACCACTTCTTTGCCAAAAAGAAAAAAGTCGACGACAAGGAGCTACTGCCGATAATAGAACGCACTCTATTAAAGACAAACGCACGAGAATGGTTTTCGGCGCTGATGGACTACGGAGCATTTTTAAAAAAGACGGAGGGGAATCAAAGCATGAGAAGCTCGCAGTATCGTGTGCAGACAAAATTTAGCGGAAGCAACCGTGAAATTCGCGGAGCGTTGCTCCGTCTCCTAATTGCGAAAGACCAAGGATTAGAAAGTATGTTGCACCAACTGTCACACTTTACTGCCGTCAGAGTACGGGCGCAAATAACCGCACTACAGAATGAAGGATTTATTGCGATAAATAAAAACGGCCAGTATAGTTTGTCGTAGCTATTTACTATCGACAATGTTAAGAGTGAAAAACAGGGCCGGTACCATCACCGCGGCTACGGTCACAAAGAACAAGTTAAATGGCAAGTAAAGAAGCGCCAAACTCGCCAAGAGCGCACCAAATACGTACGCGAGTGGTCTCGTGACGCGGAAGAAGCTGATGACCTGAGCATCAGAACTTTTCGTCTGCTTAAAGAAATAACTTTCGGTGGTGACCTCCACAAAGCTGGCTCCCACTCGGGCGACGAACATAATAATTGACCACACGAGCACACTCGAAGAGGTAACAAACGCCATCCAAGAAAGCGATGTGGCTAAAATCAGAAAACCGAGCCCCATCATTTCCTTTTCACCAATGTACGTGTCAGCTAGGTAGCCAACCGGGTACTCAAAAATGACGTAGGCAAACTGTGCGAACAGCATGATGACTCCAAATTCGGCCCAGGAAAATCCAATGTTGTTGGTGAGGTACAGAGGCGTGTACACGACCATCACCATAAAAAACATTTGTAGAATAAAATGCGCAAGAAATACATAACGAACGTTGTGTTTGATCCAAAAAGTACGAATGGCTTTGAACACTTCAATTTCACCGTAGGGAGGGTCTTTAAAATCGTTAAAAAAGGAAAGTAAAATAGCAATGATAGGTAGTAGCGTCAGCGCGCTTAAGATATACGCATTGGTAAAACTGCCGGTCGCATCATCAACCAAGAGACTGCTCACGAGTGGGGAGAACGCACCAATGAGACTCATAAGCGCAAGTAGAAGGCCTCGCTTGGTGCCGGTCGCCCCCTCGTTGTTGCCGATTATTTCCTCCATAAACACGTCGAGGTTGAAGAAAATCAGCGGCGCGGTCACCAAGTGAACGATGAAAAGTGGCACTGCCACTCGTAGCGTGTCGGCGAAGGCCATGCCGGTGACGGCGATAAGATTTAGTACAAGGAGCGCCAAGGTCAGTTTGAAGTTGCCGACGCGGTGTAGCACCCGTGAGATAAACAGAAAAATTAAAATACTCACCGCGGAGCCAACTGTGTAGATAAGCCCAATGGCCGTGGTCGGGAGGTATTGTTCGAGGAAAGACGAGTTGATGTATGCCACGACAAAGGCATGAAACATGAGCAGCAGGGTAGCTGCGTAAATTGGAATAAGATGTCGATTCATCGGAGTACGGTGAATTGACATTCCATGGGCAGCGCGTGGCATTCCTTACATTATAGCCGCCGCCAGCAAAGCGGGCGGCGGCTATAAACACTGTGAGGTTTTTTTAAATACCGATCAAGACGGGAATGACCATCGGTGTCTTTTGGGTTTTTTGCATCAAGAAACTGCTCATCACGTCAGTCAGCTCGTCTTTCACAAATTCAAGGTCAAGGGGATGCATGCGTTCAGTGTGTTTTTCTACGGTGCGCTTGATCAACACCCGTGCTTCAGAAAGCAGTTGTTGATTTTCGCGTAGGTAAATGAAACCTCGGGAAATAATATCGGGCGACTTGCGTAACTTACCGTTTTTGCTGTTCACGGTCGCAATGATGACGAACATGCCGTCTTCGGCAAGAGTTAGGCGGTCGCGGAGTACCACTTCTTGCCTCGTACCGACAGTGAAGCCGTCTACCATCAAGAGCTCGGTCGGAATCTTCATGGGCAAAACAGTGAGTTCGGTTCCGTTTTTGATGTCGATAATGGTTCCGTTATCCGGTACCACCACGTTTTCGCGAGGGAAGCCGTTCTCGATAGCCGCGTACATGTGGCTCTTCAAGTGGAAGTGATGGCCGTGCACTGGTATGAGGAAGTTTGGTTTGACTGCCTGATGCACCCAGACCAATTCTCCTGCGTTGCCGTGGCCGGAAGAGTGCACGTGCGAGCCTTTGTAGTTTATGACTTTTACGTTCTTTCGGTAAATGTTGTCCTTGAGCTTCTGCACCGCCACTTCATTGCCTGGAATGACTGATGAGGAGAGCACGACGGTATCGCGTTCACTGAGAGTAATAAACTTGTGTTTATCAGTCGCCATACGCATCAGGGCGGCAAATTGTTCACCCTGCGCGCCGGTCGAGAGGATTACAAGCCGATCGGCTGGGTAGTCCCCCATGTCTCCGGCACTAATGAAGGTGTGCGGCTTCACTTCAACGAGCTTAGCCGTCAGCGCAATATCGATGTTGGTCTTGATACTACGGCCCTCCATAACTACTTTTTTGCCGGTTTCCTCGCACACTTTTATAACGCTGATGAGCCGGTCGAATTGCGATGCGAACGTACCGATAATGAGCCGACCAGATGCTGTTTTGATGATTTCTTCGAGCGTTTCAAATACTTTTTCTTCAGAGAGTGAAAAACCTTCGCGATCGGCGTTGGTCGAATCACAAAGTAGCGCCAAGTTTTTGTTTTGGCCGACTTTTTCCCATTGGTGACGTTCTTCAACCACGACCTTTCCTTCTTCGTGCACGAGTTTGATGTCGCCAGTAATCACCACATCTCCGTGCTTGGTCTCTATGGACACTCCCATGGCGTCGGGGATTGAGTGGGTGACGGGGAAGGTTTTGATTTTGGTTTTGCCGACGGTGAAGCTCTCGCCCTCCTTGATCACCTGGATGGTGACCGGATCCATATGAGGAAACTCCTCTTGACGCTTCAAGATCATGAGCGATGTCAGGTACTGCGTGTAGATCGGGGGG
>JBBTRC010000007.1:118579-176844 GCA_038065355.1 Patescibacteria group bacterium | reverse complement strand
CTGCGTCCGGAACGCGAAGAGGACAAACGAGGCTCCTTTGCGAAAGCAGTTCGTGATGCCATCGCTCCTTGTTTTGCGAAAGGATCCATCTTTGTCTCTGATGATCGCGCCACGATCATCGACAACGACTCAGATTCCACGATCTCAACAAGCGTCCTCGTGAGCCTTCCTGAATGGGACGGGCAAAGCCTGAAAGGGCTTTGCGGAGAAGGCGCGGAAGACCTCGCAAGCTTTCTGGGGTATCTTCGGAATCACGTCCAAGCTACCGAAGAATTTTTCCGTTCCGACGGTAGTCGCATCGAGTTCTAATGACTCGCGGCATTGCAACAGGGGTCGGACCTACTGGTGACTCAGTAAACTACCAGGAGTTCCTCTCCGGCAAAATGCTGCAAGACAATGATAAAAATGGGCGTCCAAAGGTATAACCTGCGGACGCTCTTTCCTTTACTTTGAATAGGAAGAAGTAAGGGCGGAACCGAATACTCGGCTCCGTTTTTCTTTTGCACAGACAAAATTTGATTTTTTGTTTAAGATGTGTTACTATATTTGCTGAAATTGTCCTTAACTAGCTCTTTGAAAGGAGGTTACTTTGCCTCTCAATCCTCAAACTATCGGCTTGCTTTCCGCCGGTTTGGTGTTGGTGAGCGTCATTCCATATGTCTACCGTATTTGGCAACGTAAAATCCAAACGAACCCCACCAGTTGGTTTTTGTGGACTCTCATCGGATGGACGTTACTTCTCACGTACGATAGCTCCGGTGCAAAGGCGAACGTCTGGCCAGCAGTGTTGGGAGCCATTAACCCAACTGTCGTTCTTCTCCTCACTGCTCTTAGAAGCACCGGCTGGCAACGCCTCAATCAACTTGAGCGAGTGTGTCTGGCGGTTGGAATGGTATCCTTTGCAATGTGGGTTTTCGTGCGGCGAGATCAGTCGTTGGCGCAGTACGCACTCTACTTATCAATCGGTGCGGACGCCTGCGCGTCTATTCCCATTTTCATGGGTATGGTGCGAGAGCCAATGAACGAACGGCCCTTTGCGTGGGCAATGTTTGGAGTGGCATATGGTTTATCCATTTTTGCTATTACCGAGCACACCTTCGCAAACTACGCGCTTCCGGTCTACATGTTTGTCGGCGCGTTAGCTATTACTACACCGATGGTGTGGCATAGGCTAAAGTACCGGCAAAACAAATGGATTTAAGACCTGCCTCGGCTCACACCGAGGCAGTTTTTTTATCTACGCAAAGTAACGTAGTGCACAACACTGCATCTTTCGGTCAAAAATCTCTGATAGACTATGCTTGTATGACAATGTTTTTAACGCTGGTCGCGATTATTCAGTCGTTTGCAATTTCGCTTGGGGTAGGGTCTTCGACGCTTGCCATCACAAACTTTTTTGTGGCGATCGCCGACGGAAAGATCGACGAAACAGAACGAAAAATGATGGGGGTAGTGTATGTGGTGTTGCGAGTCGCCATGGTGCTTATTCTAGGAACTACAGTGCTGCTGGTCGGCAATACGTGGGCTACTGTTGGAATTTCTGGACTCTCTGCCTTTACCTGGGGGCAAATTATTCCACTCGTTGTATTGTATGTGAATGCGGTCTTGATGACCGCGCACCTCATGCCGAGCACTTTTGGTCCGGCGCTCCAAGCGGGAAGTTGGTACACCCTCGGCACCTTGTCGGCGCTCGCCATACTCGACATGACAGGCTTCACTTTAATGCAATTTTTGCTCGGTTATATTGCTTGGCTGGTGTTGGCTGTGGCCATTGTGAATGGCTTGATGGCAGTTTTGAAGGCAAGGAAAACAAAATCTACTACCGCCTAAGGAAAACCCGCCAGTTGGCGGGTTTTTTCTAGCGTTCGACTACTCCTGGATTTTTTTGGTAAACAATAGGAATCAAAACCAGTGTAATCATGACGGAAAACACCAAACCAAACATGACCGCGTAGGCAAGCGGCGCCCACAGGTCGCCAGCGTACGTGAGCGGTACCATACCAATAACGGTGGTGAGCGAAGTGAGTAAAATGGGTCGTAGACGACTGCCGGCTGTTTCGATGATGATATCGCGGACTGGGCGATTTGGATTTTGTTTTCGCAACTGGTTCATCATGTCAATAAGCAAGATAGAGTTGTTCACCACAATTCCAGCGAGCGCTATAAAGCCCATCATGGAAGGAAACGAGAGTGGATTTTGCGTGATGGCCAGGCCTGCCATCACACCGATGAGTGAGTAGGGAAGAATCGAGAGCACATATTGAGTGTGCAGGTACGAATTAAATTGAAGCGTCAACACCGCAATCATCAAGACAATGCCTACTACCAACGCCAAAAACATTTCAATAAAGGCCTTGTTGGATTCGTCGGTTTCGCCTCCACCTGTGCTGATAGTGATGTTTTCTGGAACATCCAATTCGGCATTGATACGCTCTAGAGCGGTCGCTTGAATTTCACGAGCATTCCCAGTAGCAGAAATATCAGCAGTCACAGTGACGACTCGCTCGTTGTCTTCATGATCAATCACCGTGCTTGACTCACGGAGTGAAACCTTTACCAGCTCTGATAGTGGAATTGATCCGCTTTCGGTGGGAATCACAATCCGCTCAAGGGCGCTTACGGTTGTGATGTTGGCGGTTTCATTGGTCACGTCGGTTTGATTTTCGATATTCAATTTAACCACTACGTCAATGTCTTCGGTGAGGGTGGTGAGGGAAGTGGCGTCGGTACCAAAAACGGCAGTGCGAGCGATTTGAGACACCACAAACGGATTTAAACCAAGCGCGGCGGTGCGAGCTCGGTCAAGCTCCAATACGAATTCGGTGTTGTTATTGTTGGTGCTTGTTTCTACGTTGACCGTATCGGGTAGTGAGCGAAAGATTACCGCCGCACTATTAGCGAGCGTTGTCAGCGCGTTGAGGTCGTCGCCAAGGAATTTTACAATGATGGCGGCGCCGGTCGGAGGCCCGTCGCTTGGTTGTGTAACAGAGATTTTTAAATCTCTAAGCGCTGTCATCTGTGCTCGGTAATCTTCAACAATTTCTGAACTCGTGCGTGAACGATCTTCACGAAGAGAAATAAAAATATTGGCAAATTTTTCCCCACTTCCACCCGATCCAAACTGGCTACCACTGCCGACTGTCACCGCAAAAGATTCAATTTCTGGTTCGTCGTAGAGAAGCTCCTCAACCCGTCTGACGTCTACATCGGTAACTTCTTTAACGGTGCCCTCGGGATTTTCAACTTCTAGGATAAGAAAATCAACATCGCTCTGTTCAAAGAAAGTAACTTTTACCAAGCTTACACTTGGCAGTATCAGGCCAGTAATGAAGAAGGACAAGCCGATAACAACCGCTTGCGAAGAAACCCACGTCAGTTTTCTTCGCCAGCTCCGCCAATGACTCTTTTCCTGGAGTTCATATAATTTTAGAGAAAGTGCGTACACCAGTACACCCGCGATAGCTCCGCCAATCACATTTACTGGTAAAGACAACGCAAACACCAGGGCTGAAAAGAGAAGCGAAAGAAATTGTTGTTGGAGACGTTTACTGTCTAAAAGGGCAGTTAAATGGCGCTGATACCAGCTTTCTAGGCGATGCGCATATTCAACTTGCTTTTGTTCAAAGGTAGTTGCACTGCGACGATGCAAAAATTTTGAGGCGAGCAGTGGGACGATGGCAAGCGCAATTACCATCGAGGCGAGAAGGATAAATATCAGCGTAAACGGAATACTAGAAATGAATTGCCCAATCACTCCCGACACAATAAAAAGTCCGACAAACATAGCGACGGTGGTCAAGGTGCCTGAGATAAGCGGCGCCGCAAATTCCCGAATGGCTTTTACAGCCGCTTCATTTTTATCAATAGTGGGATCGTCTTTCATTCTTCGGTTGATACCCTCGATCATCACAATCGCCGAGTCGACCAAAATACCGATGCCAAGTATGAGTGCAAACAAACTCAAGAAATTGATTGTATTGCCGGAAAGGTACAAGCCAATAAAACCAAATAAAAAGGTGAGCGGAATCGCCAGTCCTGCGAGCAAGCCTTCACGCCAGCCGATGGCGACGATGAGAAGACCGACCACCAATACAATCGTTTGCAGTCCAGACGTCGAAAGATTTATCAAATCTTTTTCAATGTCTTTTCCGGCGTCAAGAATGGTGACGGTCTGTATTCCGTCCAAAAGCTCATTCGGCCTTTTGAGTTCCTCGAGACGCGCATTCACATTTCTCGCGATTTCGGTAATGTCGCCACCCGACTGCTTATAGACATTGAGAGAAATTGAGTTTTGCGACGGCTGACCATCAATACTCAAACGAGACAGCGAGGTGGCCGGCGCCAAACCATCTTCAACAGTGGCAACGTCTTTCACAAAAACCGGCTGTCCGTTTCGACTCGCAATACCGATATAAGGAATCTCCGTGCTATCGTCGATATCGCCTTCGAAAGCCACGTTATAGGCAATGCCATCATTCACAATTTGTCCGATCGGAAAAGTGAGGTTAGCATTCCGCAGTGCCATTGTAATGTCGGAGAGTGAAATGTCGAATCGTTGCAGCGCTTCTTGGTCGACAATGATGGTAACTTCGCGATTGCGAACTCCCTGTGTCTCAACGCGAGAAATTCCGGTGATTGACTCAATTTCGCGCTCAACTTTGTCTGCCAAAGCGGTGAATTCAAAATCTGTGAGGTCGGCCGAGACAGCGATGGTGAGAATGGGTTGGTCGACAAAATTCACCTCAGACACAAAAGGGTCTTCAGCGTCTTCGGGTAGCTCGGAGACAATTTTATCAACTTCGTCTTTCAAATCTTGAATTGAAGCATCAAGATCGGCATCCGCCTCAAACTCTACGACCACTGAAGAGACGCCTTCGCGTGAGGTTGAGGTAATTTTTTTGACATTCTCCAGACTTGATAAATCTCGCTCAATTTCGTTGGTGACCAGCGCTTCAACGTCTGCCGCCGGTGCGCCAGGAAAGACGGTGGTCACGACGCCGACGGGAATGACTACCTCTGGCGCAGATTCTTTAGGAATGGCCACCAAGCTATAGAGTCCAAAACCAGTCAGTGCAATTAAAAACAGGTATGCGAACCGGTTGTTTTTGATAAAAAATTCCCACATACACTTATGAGGCTACTTCCACCTCTGTGCCGTCCAAGAGTCCGCGCGCGTCAACTACAAATGGTTCGGCAACGCCAAGGCCGTTCTCAATTTCAATTGAGCCGCCACGGATTGGTCCAAGTGTAACTGCCTTTGCTTTTAGTTTGCTGTTTTCAACCACAAAGATAAATCCGTTTTCAGCTTCAAATTTAACTGCCGATAGAGGAACAAGCACAATCTGCACCTCTTCTTCTTCAGCGTCGATGGCCTTGGTAATAGTGACAGTGTCCCCGTTTTTAATAACGGTCGTTTCCATAGCGATGCGAACTTCAACTTTCCCAGTAGCCGCGTCAACTGCTGGTGCTATCTGTGTGATTTTTCCTTCCACCCCATCGTTCACTATAACGGTATCGCCGATGTCTAAGAGAGCTCGTTCTTGCTCGCCCACGTAGGTGACAATCTCAAGTGCGTTGTTGTTTGCGACTTTTGCCACTTGCGTGAAGGAATTGATGAAGTCACCGGCTCGTACATGAAGCTCGTTTACCGTACCGGCGATAGGCGAGCGGAAAATAGTTTCTGCCAAGTTGGCCTCAGCCGCCCGTAGAGAACCGAGCGCTTGCTTCACCTGGGCATCCGCGGCTGAAGTATTGCCACCGCTCGCCGCTACTTCGGCGCGACGCACCGCGTCGGCCGCGCTTTGAAGCTCAGTAATACTCGTGTCGATTTCATTTTGTGTTGTCAAAAGCGAGCTGCGTAGGGTAGTGAAATTAGTGCTGAAGGTTTGCAATTCTGCATCGGTGTAAGTGCGGTCGCTGTTTTCCTGGGTGTTGAACACTGTTATGAAGGTGTCTACAATTTTTATTGTACGGTCAACCACCTCGCCGGCGTAATGAAGTTCAGTTGTCAGATCATTTTCAATGGTGAGTGTATCTAAGTGGGATTGCCATACGCTAAGAAGCGACTGATACTCCACTCGTTCATTGTTTAGGAATTCAGTATTTCCTCGGCCAGATATTTTTAAACCCGGGATGGGAGTGTTGGGAGCCGAGAAGAAACTATCAATATAGTTCACGACGGCACCGTTTACGGTGTTAAGAGTGCTATGGAGGGTGGTGAGCGCATTGTTTTCGGCGTTCTGCAGCGTGGTCTCTGCTTCGCTGACGCCGATGGTGCTTTGCGCAGAGGCGGCCACCGCCGCCTCGTAAACACCCTCTGCCTGCAATACCGACGCCCGTTCCGAAGCATTCTCTAGTGTCGCAATAACGAATCCAGCAGGAATACTCTGACCAAGTGTTGCGTTGACCGCGACCAACCGGCCGGCACGCTCCGATGTCACCGCCACTTCAGTAAAAGCGCGTACGGTTCCAATGAGAGAGATGGCCTGTTGATTTGAAAGTTCGGCCGCTGTAGAGACTTCCACTATCGGTAGTGAGTGCGCGGTCGGTTCGGCTGGCGGCGTGGAAGTTTTTATATAAAACAGTGTGGCGGCAATACCGAGCAATAATAATATGATCAGCGCGCCGCGGATCGATTTGCGACCCCACCAAGGTTTTAATCTTTCAATAAAATTCATACGTAGCAACATAATATTAGTCCGCGGAGCGTAACATAAAATAACACTTTTGTCTATTTTCGCCTTTGTTCTATGAAAACCTGATGTGTTACAATGCTTGACACTATGTTTGGAAAACTAAAAGGATTCGCACTGAAAAAATTACTCGAATCACAAATGAAAGATGCCCCCGCCGACCAAAAGCGGATGATTTTGGAATTATTGGAAAAAAATCCAACTTTGTTTGAAAAAATCGCTAAGGAAATGCAAGCTGAATTAAAAACAAACGGTAACAACCAAATGGCCGCCGCCTCCAAAGTGCTCCCTAAGTATCAAGCTGAAATCATGACCGCCATGAGTCCGGAAATGAAACAAAAACTAATGCAAATGCAGATGGGTGTGGCTGGACACTTCAACCCTGACGGCTCACTCCGTCGTTAGCAATCAACAGGTGGCAAAGACGAGCGCCTGCTTTGTCGCTAGAATAGCTACATATGCAACCCAAAAAGATCGTCGTCATCTGCGGTCATCCTGATGTCAATTCGTTCACTGGCACAATTTTAGACCGCTACCAAAGTGCCGCGACAGGCGCTGGTCATGAAGTGAAACGATTCAACTTAGGGGAACTGCACTTTGATCCGATACTCCACAAGGGGTACAAAGAAATTCAGCCGCTTGAACCAGACTTGGTAAATCTACAAAACGCTATTCGTGAGTGCAATCATCTGGTAGTCGGTTACCCAAATTGGTGGTGCACCATGCCAGCACTGTTGAAAGGTTTGTTCGATCGGTTCTGGTTACCAGGCTTTGCTTTTAATTTTAATAAGCAAACAAAAAAAGTTGAACAACACCTTAAAGGCAAAACCGGGCGCGTGTTTGTGCTCTCTGGAACTCACAGTCCATTCCAAACCTGGTGGAAGTTTGGTGATTTTACCAATGAAATTCAGTATGGCATTCTCGACTTTGCTGGCATTAAAGCCGATGTGACAACCTACGGCCCCTGTGAAAAAGTAAACGACACCTGCCGGAGCGGCTGGATTAAGGAAGTTGAAACGCTTGGTAAGACGGCCAAGTGATGTAGGGCGGTCGCGTTAGCGTGTGTTATCATCCCTAAATGACTACCAGTATCGGAAGAGAGCTTATACGCCTCTGTTTAAAGGCGGCGACAGTGGTTGTTACGGTTGTCGTGCTGATTGTAGTTATTTCTTGGCTGATCGAAACTAAGGCGCAGATTAGCGACGGGCAGTGCAACGTAGCCGTATTGCCGCTTGAGGGAACTATCCTACCTTTTAACGGACTGCTCGAAGTGCCGTTAGCAATCACCCCTCGCTCTGTCGAAGAGTACCTGACCGCCGCAGAGAAAGAAAATGATATTGTGGCGGTGTTGATTGAGATCAACTCTCCCGGCGGAACGCCAGTCGCCGCCGAACGCATCGCTGACCGCATTTACAATAGCTCGCTCCCGACAGTCGGACTCATTGGCGACGTGGCGGCCTCCGGTGGATACATGGTCGCGGCCGCCACCGACCATCTCATTGCTTCGACGATGTCCGATGTGGGCAGTATCGGAGTGGATATGTCATATCTGGAAGAATCAAAAAAGAATGAAGAAGAAGGGCTTACATACGTACAGCTAACGGCTGGAGCATTCAAAGACGCTGGTTCACCCAATCGACCACTTACCGAGGAAGAACGTGCCAAATTCCAGAAAGACCTCGATGATGTACATGAAGAATTTATGCGTCTCATAGCAAAATACAGAGGAATTGACATCGAAGCCGTACGACCACTCGCTGACGGCTCTACGCGGATTGGCAAAAACGCACTTGAAGTAAATCTTATCGACACGCTCGGCGGCCGAGCAGAAGCAACTGGCGCCCTCGCATCGCTTACCGGACTTACTCCAGATCAAATCAAGTACTGCGAATATTCAAATCAGCCTCTGCCATTTTACTAAGGTAAGGAAACTTGTATCTTTATTTACTTTTGTTAAGCTTACGTTCGCGTATTTTCCTTACTTACTCACGCGTTTCCCACCATGTCACTATCAGTCGGTATCGTTGGACTTCCAAACGTCGGTAAATCGACGCTTTTTACTGCTCTCACCAAAAACGAAGTCCTCATTGCAAATTACCCCTTCGCCACTATTGATCCCTCGGTCGGCGTGGTGGCGGTGCCTGATGCACGTTTGGAAACACTTTCTAAAATTTCCGGTTCGAGCAAGATCATTCCCGCGATAGTGGAATTTGTCGACATTGCCGGATTGGTAAAGGGCGCTTCAACTGGCGAAGGGCTCGGTAATAAATTTCTTTCAAACATCCGCGAGACGCACATGATTGCCGAGGTGGTGCGTATTTTTGAAGATGACGCCATTCACCATGTGACCGGCGACATCAACCCGCTTGAAGACATCGAAACAATTAATCTTGAGCTTATCTTGGCTGACGTGGAAACGGTGAGCAAACGGCTGGGAAATGTGGAGCGTGACGTGAAGCGAGGAGATAAAACCGCCCTCGTTGAAAAAGCCGTCTTAGAGCGTCTTTTACCGCATTTGGAAAGTGGAAAATTGGCACATGCGCTGACTGCAACAAAAGAGGAGCAAAACGTACTTGCCAACTTGCATCTGCTGACCATGAAACCCTTTTTGTACGTATGCAACAAAAAACAAGGCGTGTACAATTTTGACGAACAAAGCGACCCCCGTTGGCAGGAGCTTTTGCATTTTTTTGAGTCAACGAATTCCGAATACGTAGTAGTCGACGCGGGCATGGAACTCGAGCTCAAGGACCTTTCGAATGATGAGAAAAACGAATTTCGCCGCGAATACGGGGCGCAGGACAGCGGCGTGGAGTCGCTCATACGAGCGTGCTACCACCGCCTCGGTCTCATGAGCTACTTCACGACTGGCGAAAAGGAAA
Source organism: Patescibacteria group bacterium (assembly GCA_038065355.1). Lineage (GTDB taxonomy): Bacteria > Patescibacteriota > Minisyncoccia > Phycocordibacterales > UBA918 > OLB19. The sequence continues at coordinate 167,270 of JBBTRC010000007.1, read as the reverse complement.
CTCGCGCCTGGACGGTGCCGATAGGAAGCACGGGACCCGAAGCGGGAGCGGCCATTCATACTGACTTTCACGATAAATACATTCGAGCCCAGGTAGTCACCTTTGAAGATTTGGCCATGGCTGGTTCTAAAGCCGCCGCTCGCGAGCAGGGAAAGCTTCGCACTGAAGGGAAGGAGTACATCGTGCAGGATGGCGATGTGATTGAATTCATGGTTTAAAAAACCGCGCACCTTTGGTGCGCGGCGGTTTCGTAGCGGGGCTACGTGCTGAAATGAATACAGCAAGAGTTAAGCTCGCCATTTCGAAGGTTAGTCTCAAGTTTGTGGGCAATCTCTCTGTCACCCAAATCTTTGAGGTTCTCTATCGGTACTGCGGTGAAACCCGGATAGTGCAAAGCGACTTGTCCGCGCTTCAGCATGTCGAGTAGGGTTACACCGACCATGTCCTTTCTTAGTGTCAGCGTCTCGCCCCTGATTGAAAGCTTCTCACCGAGTGAGTTAAAAATCTCCTCGGCTTGTACGCGGTCGCCGCGTCTGCCAAACTTTTGCGTAATGAGTCGAGTGCACTCATTCACGATCGTACGCGAATGAAATTTGGCAAAAATAATCGCAACTAGTACGATAACGCTGACCGTGTTTATAACCGGCCAAAGACCAATGGAGTCTTGCATAAAACTCCTCCTTTCCGTGACCATCATAGGAGTAAGGGACGAGATGTCAATTAACTTATCAACTGGTAGGCGGCGGGTTTTTCTTTGGCTGCATGGGGCTCACTATGTTTGGCGACCAGTCAGCCTTGATGGCTCCGTGCTTACCTTCATACTCTCCGAGTTGATACGCCAGATACTGTTGTAGACGTTTTGCGTGCTGAGGAGTGAGGGAATAAATGGAAGCCTGTTGACCGGAGGTCAAACCAATGACGAAATATTCCGGTGTAAAAGCGATATTTACGCTCTCACAGAATAATTTTGGAGCCTTTTTAAGATCTTCTGATTTCATACGTCCCAGTATACAGGAGCGGCATCGCAGGCGCGACAGCTGACTCCTTTCTGTGTTTTACGGCGACAGTGGAATTTTATCAACGTAACACTTGTTATTATGAAAAACTTAACAATTCCTATAATCATTTTTGCCCTTATCTTCGGTCTCTTTACGTTTGCTACACCGGTTACGAATGCGGCTTGCAGTTACTCTGGTTACGTCAACTCAAATGGAAAATGTGCTAACTCATTTAAGCAAGAGGGAGTGCGCTTTCAAATTTTCAGCTCCGATGACGTACGAAGCAGACTCCTCGAGACCTATATCGAGAGACTACGAGAACTCATTCGCTTACTAGAAGCGCGTCTCGGCAACGTAAACGTCGATAGTGACGTGGAGGTAACGACCCGCAGTGCGACAGATGTGGATACTGACGAAGCCACACTTCGCGGTCGGGTTGACCTAAATACCGAAGATCAAGCTGAAGTGTTTTTCCAGTACGGAAAAACAATGAGCAACCTAAACTTACAAACCGCTCATGAAGATGTTGACGACGACAGTAATGAGTTAGTGGACTTCAGCGCCCAACTTGAAGATCTTGCCGATGACACTGTTTACTACTTCCGCGCCGTGGCAGAGGACGAGGAAGGGGACCGAAATTTTGGTTCGATTCTACGTTTCCGCACTGATGCCGATGAGCAAGAAAACGACATCCCAACAGCTGACACCAATGATGCAAAAGACGTAACGGACGATAGCGCAGAACTCCATGGTTCAATCGACATGAACGACTTCGACAACGGTCGTGCGTTCTTTGTGTACGGCGAGGACGAGAATATGATTGGTGACGTCGAAAACGACTTCGACACCTACAATGATGTCGACGAAGACGGTGACAACCTTCACAAAATCCTAATCGATGCCGACGTTGACGGTAGCGAGTCATTTACCTCTGACATCCTAAACCTAGACAACGACACCGACTTCCACTTCCGCATGTGCGTAGAGTTTGAAGATGAAGATAACGAAGAAATGATCGTCTGTGGAGACACTGAATCGTTTGAAACCGATAGCAATTAGCACCACTAGTATTGTAGTTCCTGCCGCGTATAATTAAGCTTATATGGAAAAAAACGCGGCTAAGCACTTTGTGCTGCAACTCGGATCGTTGATAAGTCTGTACCTGTCGTTATCATTTCTACTAGTTCTGCTGTTCGGTCTGGTGAACATCAAGTTTCCCGACGCCGCAGAGGGCAGTTGGGCAATCGAGAGTGCAAGTAGCGCTATTCGCATCGGTATCGCAATGGCGATTGTGTTCTTCCCGACGTACCTGCTTGTGACGCGAGCAGTAAACAAAAACCGCCGAGCAGCCGATTCCGGCTCCTACCTTGGACTGACACGCTGGCTCATTTATCTCTCGCTTCTTGTTGGCGGTGGTGCGCTTCTCGTTGACCTGGTAGTGGTCATCATGACCTTCCTGGAGGGCGAGATCACACAACGCTTCATTCTTAAGGCAGTCGCGGTCTTGGTCGTGATCGGAGCGGCCTTCCACTACTACCTACTTGATGCGCGCGGCTACTGGCTCAAGCATGAGCAAAAATCCATTCTGTTTGCCATCGGCACTATCGTGGTGACACTGGTCGCTCTGGCCTACGGCTTTATGAACATTAAATCGCCAGTTGAAGTCAGAGAACGCAGACTCGACGACGCACAAGTGCAAGATCTCCAACAGATCCAATCTCTCCTACAGGAGTATGTGTTTGTGAATAACGCACTTCCTGCGACACTTGAGGCGTTGCCTACAGCAATTCCACTTCCACAAGCACCGGAAGATCGACCGGCGTACGAGTACCGTTTGACCGAAAGAGGCTTTGCGCTCTGTGCGACTTTTGCCACTGCCACCCCAAGCGAAGAGTATTACGGAAGCTACGCGCGGCCAGTTGAAGAGAAGGGGGTGATTTTAAATCCCGACAGCTGGCAGCATCCGAGCGGAAGCTATTGTTTCGAACGGATTGTAACTCTCGCTGAATAGAAGACCAAAGAAAACCGCGCACAATAAAATGCGCGGTTTTCTTACGCATACGAGCAAGCAATGTGCCGACTGTATCCTTGCGTAAATAAAATATCAATGCATAATGTTAGTTCGTTACTACACACACAGAGTACATGCATAAACGTTTTGATCACCAAGAGATAGAAAAAAAGTGGCAAACCAAATGGGCGACTGATGGTCTCTACGACGTCGGCTCTCGTGATCAAGAAAAAGAAAAAGAGTATGTGCTGGTGGAATGGCCGTATCCGTCCGGCAACCTTCACATTGGTCACTGGTACGCCTTTGCGGTACCCGACATTTACGTGCGTTTTTTGCGCATGAAGGGAAAGCAGGTGCTGTTTCCGATGGGCTTTGATGCCTTCGGCTTGCCAGCTGAAAACGCCGCCATTAAACGCGGCATTAATCCAAAAGACTGGACGGAAAGCAACATTGAATACATGAGAAACCAGCTCGCCAGTATGGGCAACGCTTTCTCTTGGGACAAGACCACTTCTTCCACCGACCCCGAATATTATAAGTGGACGCAGTGGATGTTCACCAAGTTTTTTGAAAATGGCCTAGCCTATCGCGGCGAAGGCATGGTGAACTGGTGTCCGCATGACAACACCGTGATTGCCAATGAGCAAGTGCACGCTGATGGTAGCTGTGATCGTTGCGGTAATCAGATTGAAAAACGTTTAATGCCGCAGTGGATGCTCCGTATCACTGACTTTGCCGACGCGCTCATCGACGACCTCGACGCCCTCGACTGGCCAGAACACATTAAAGAAGCACAGCGACAGTGGATTGGTCGCTCGGAAGGAGCAGAAATTGATTTTGAACTTTTCTTTACTTATCAGCCAGAAGCCAACGCCAATCGTGGCCCTCACGGCGAAAAAGCCGCACTTAAAGTCTTCACCACGCGACCAGACACTCTTTTTGGTGCCACCTATCTCGTCCTTGCTCCTGAACATCCATGGATTACATTGGCGACTGACAACAATCATCATGTCCTTGAGAACAAGGAAGAGGTATTGGCCTACGCGCGAATAGCGAAGCAGAAAGGTGATATTGAACGCGGCGACAATACGAAAGAAAAGACTGGTATCGAACTTAAAGGAGTAGTCGCTATCAACCCCGCCAACAACGAACGGATTCCTATTTTTGTGGCTGATTACGTGCTTAGTGGCTACGGTACTGGCGCTATCATGGCTGTACCCGCGCATGACGAGCGCGACTTTGCGTTTGCAAAGAAGTTTGATTTAAAAATCCGCCAGGTTGTAGTACCACGAACTGAGCAAAAAGGAATTGAGAAATACCAAGAGGGCAAAGAAACTCTGCACCGTGACTGTGTCGATATGATCATCGAACACCCAACGGACGACACGTTTTTGTTGCAAACTGACACGGTGACACATTTTGTAGGTGGAGGAACTGATGGAGAACCGGCAGAAAAAGCGATTAGGCGAGAAATAGTTGAGGAAACTGGATTCACTAACTTTGAAATAGTTTCTTGTGTTTTAGAGAGTGCAAAAAGCATTGGTTTTCGAGTTCCAAAAGATAAAAATCAGATTACAAACAATTCCTTTTATCACGTTAAATTAAAAGACTTAACCCAGGTTGCCTCTGAAATTGACGAAGGTAAACATACTGTTGAATGGGTCACAATGGAAGAGGTAAATAGCAAGATTGCGTGGGAGCACCACCGCATTGCATGGAACACCTTCCTGGGCAGTGTATTCAGCGGGAGCGGCTCTCTGATAAATTCTAAAGAATTTGACGGCATGGACTCCGAAGAAGCGAAAATTGCCATCACTGAGAAAGTGGGTGGGTGGATGACCAATACCTATCGACTCCGTGATTGGTCGATTGGACGACAGCGCTACTGGGGAGTACCAATTCCGATTGTGTACGATCCGGAAGGAAAGGCACACGCTATTCCCGAAGAGCATTTACCGTGGACACTTCCTGAAGACGTGGACTTCAAGCCGACCGGGGTGCCGCCGCTTGCGAAATCACAGGAACTCAAAGAACGAACTGAGAAAATTTTTGGTCAGGGTTGGAGACCTGAAGTGGAGACGATGGATACTTTCGTCGACTCTTCCTGGTACTTTCTGCGCTACATCGATAACAAAAACTCAGAGTCATTTTCTGGTGTCGAAGCGCAAAAAACCTGGCTACCGGTTGACTTATATTTTGGTGGCGCTGAGCACACCACCATGCACTTGCTGTACTCACGCTTTTGGCAGAAGGCGCTTCATCGGCTCGGCCTGGCGGAGCACGCGGAGCCGTACGCTCGTCGCATCAACCGTGGTCTCATTCTTGGTCCAGATGGCAATAAAATGAGCAAAAGCAAAGGCAACGTAATCGACCCTGACGAACAGGTAACAAATGTTGGCGCTGACACGGTCAAAATGTATTTGGCATTTATGGGCCCATACGCTGAAGTCAACAACTACCCCTGGGACATGGGCGGCATTGCCGGTATTCGTCGATTTTTGGAACGAGTGAATGGTCTCCATGAACACATCACCGACACGGAAGCAAAGGAAACGACCGTAGCGCTTCACAAAACTATTAAAAAAGTTTCTGAGGACATTATTGAATTTAAATTCAATACCGCCATCAGCGCTATGATGATATACATAAATTTGATTGAAAAAGTCGGTCTGACAAAAGAAAGCTACCGGGTATTTTTGTGTATGCTCGCTCCATTTGCACCACATATAACAGAAGAATTGTGGAAAACCGCTGGCGAAAAAAACAGTATTCATTTGCAGGAGTTTCCTACTTTTGATGCGGTACTGACCATAGGCAGAACGGTGACCATCGGTGTCCAAATCAACGGCAAACTTCGAGGTGACATTACCATCGCGCCAGACGCGGCAGAAGAAGATGCGGTAAATATGGCTAAAAACAACCCTCAATTGGCGGAAAAGTTATCGAGCAAAATTATTAAAAAAGTTGTGTACGTTCCCGGTCGCATTTTGAATATTATCCTCGACGAAACCTAGGGAAGGGGATGGTTGACCAATTTAACACGGCATGTTATAAATTTGGCCACGCATTGGAGATTGATCAATGAAGCAACTTCTAAACGTATTATGATTTCATTTAAACCAAAACAAATTACTAAAACGCTACTCGACGTTCTACCCGAACGTGCTCGTGACGTACTCGAAAAACGTTACGGCTTGGGAAAGGATGGCGAATCGTACACGCTCGAGTCAATCGGCCAGTCTTACGGTATTACCCGTGAGCGAGTCCGCCAGATTGAAAACTACGGCATCCAGTCGATTCAAAAATCTGACGTGTATAAAAAGCACTACGATCTTTTTATTGAGATGCAAAAACTCATCGACCAACTCGGTGGAGGCATTATCGCGGAGCACGTCCTTTTGGATGAGCTAAGCGATGATCCGATCATCCGCAACCACATTTACTTTTTACTCGTAGTTGGCGATCCGTTCTACAAAAGCAAGGAAAATCCTGAATACGCCCATCGCTGGTACACCGAACGTAAAATGGCCGAGACAGTCGAGAAGGCGCTCAAAAACGTCTACAAGAGTTTGAACGCCGATGACCTCGTGAGCGAAGGCGAAATTCTCAATCGCTTCCGTGCTGAACTCATGGACATTGCCGACCGACACGATGAGGAAGTGTTGAAGCGCTGGCTCATGATCTCAAAGCAAATCGGCAAAAACCCTCTCGGTGATTGGGGTCCCGCTGAAAGCCCTAATATCCGCATCAAGGGTATTCGCGACTATGCCTACCTAGCAGTGAAGCGCCACGGCTCGCCGATGCACTTCCGCGAAGTTGCGCAGGCGATCAACGAATTGTTTGGACACGAAGCACATGTCGCCACCACTCACAACGAACTCATCAAGGATCCTCGATTTGTGCTCGTTGGCCGCGGTCTGTATGCGCTCACCGAATGGGGCTACACCGCCGGTGTAGTCAAAGAAGTGCTTCGACAAATTCTTACCAACGAAGGACCGCTTTCACGAGAAGAAATTATCGACAAGGTTCGCAAGGAACGCTACGTGAAAGACAATACAATTTTGGTCAATCTCCAAGACCCAAACTTCTTTAAAAAGCTCGCCAACGGTACCTACACGCTCGCGGCATAGTGAAATCAACGTTTGAAAAACTCCCGGGACTGCCCGGGAGTTTTTCATGGTGTACAATAATAAACGCATGGATAAGTTTTTTAAGTTGCTATTCGGCACTTTTTCTGGGCCTCTTTTTCTATTTATTGGCCTCGCCATGATGTACACCACCTTTCGTGTACTCAACATCAACGTAGAAGGGATGCTCACAATTCTAATAGCGCTGTCTCCCCTGTGGCTGCCAATTGGTCTGTTTTTTCTTACCTTTGAACGATGGCAGTACTACGTGCGCTTAAAATTTATAGTCAACTCTGGTCGCACCACCTTGCGTATCAAGTTGCCGCAAGAAGTTTTCAAATCTCCAGAAGCGATGGAAAACGTGCTCAACCAAACGTTTCTGCCCAACTCCCTCGACAACCTGATGCACCCCTACCTCGAAGGAAGACACCCGCTCATGAACAGTCTTGAAGTGGTTTCAATTGGCGGAGAAGTGCGTTTCTATGTCAACGTGCCAACCAAAAAAGTAAAAAATTCTTTTGAAGCGCAACTGTACGCACAGTATCCGGGCGTCGAAGTTACCGAAGAGCCGATTGACTACACCGCCGAAGTGAAGTGGGATCCCGAGGAGTGGGCGATGATTTCGTTTCATATTGCCAAAAAAGAAGATGAGATTTTTCCAATTAAAACCTACATAGATTTTGGCCTTGATAAACTGCCCAAGGAGGAAGAAAAACTCGATCCGATGGCGCCACTCCTAGAGCACTTGGGAAAGGTAAAACCACACGAGCGGATGTGGGTACAGTTCCTCATTCGCCCGCACGTAAAAAAATCTCTCGACACGGGCGACCTTAAAGAAAAACCGACCTGGGAAAAAGCAGTTGCGACCAAAGTATCAGAAATTATGGGGCGGGATAAGAAACGCGAAGTGGGCGAAGACGGCGGCTTTGAAATTGCTCCGCGGCTGACCGCCAACGAAAAGAACACTATCGACTCCATGGAACGCAACGCCACAAAGTACGCCTACGAAACTGCCATTCGTGCCATATACATCACCAAGCAGGGCAAGTTTGATGCGGAAATGATCACGCCCTTGCTTCGGGCTTTCTCTCAATTTGATGTGGTAGGGCAAAATGCCCTCGGTGTGCGTTGGCGCACTGATGTCGATTATCCGATGTTTCAGGATCCAGGCGGAGCGCTACGAAACAAAATGAAAAAAAGTGAGCTCGACGCATATAAAAAACGCTACTACTACCCAGCCGACGTTATAAAATTTGTCGATAAACCAAAAGTTATGTCGGTGGAGGAAATTGCTACTATGTACCACTTGCCCGGAAAGGTGATTCTTACACCGTCAGTCAGCCGTATAGGTTCCGTGCGCAAAGAAGCGCCAGCCAATCTTCCTGTTGGTACTCCCACCCATTTGCCCGTATGACGTTAGGAACAGAATCGCCACATCAGCCTCTGCCACACCACGAGCGCCGCTTCCGCCGCCGGTTATTACCGTTTTTTATACTGTGTTTCGCTATTTTGTTGGCGAGCGGTTTTTTGCTTTTTCACGTACTTAATCAACCGCCGCATGACTTCCCAACCCGCTCAATTATTTCGATAGAAAAAGGTATGAACGTGAGTGAGATTGCCACCTCTATGGCTGAGCAAAAAGTGGTACGTTCAAAACTGCTTTTGTACATCAGCATCGTGCTACTCTATGACGAGACTACAATCAAAGCGAGTAACTACGTATTTGAAAAGCCGCTAACCACGCGGAGAGTGGCGGAGCGCCTGGTGCAGGGGGACTTTGACACCGATCTCGTCCGTCTCACTCACATCGAAGGTGAGCGCGCCACAGACTTGGCTGAATCTGCTTCGGAGATACTGGTTGGCTTTGATACTGTCGATTTTTTGTCCCAGGCTGTTTTGTTTGAGGGTAGGCTTTTTCCCGACACTTACTTCATTCCCTCCACTTACACCGAAAAGGAATTGCTTGCACTGCTTACAGATACTTTTGCAAAAAAAATGGAACCTTTGCAAGCAAAAATCGCCAGCAGTACTCTTTCACTCGACGAAATTCTTATCCTCGCCTCCATTATCGAACGAGAGGCGAACACGCTTGAGTCAAAGCGTGCGGTGTCCAGCGTATTGCAAAATCGACTGGCGATTGGTATGCCGCTTCAGGCGGATGCGTCAATTGAGTATGTGTTGGACAAACCGCTTTCGGAACTCACAGCTGACGACTTAAAAATTGAAAGCCCTTACAACACCTATCTCCACACTGGTTTGCCGCCAACTCCAATTGGCAATCCAGGGCTAGAAGCGATTGAGGCGGTACTTCTGCCTGAGGAAACGGATTACTTCTACTACATTTCTGATGAGCGCGGCCAATTTTATTACGCCAAAACTTACAACGAACATTTGATAAATATTGAACGACACTTGCGCTAGCTACACTTCGTTGTTAGCGTACTGCCATGACACACACAAAAACAGTGTTTGTGGGGCTATCCGGCGGTGTGGACTCTTCAGTCGCGGCCCTACGCCTCATACAGCAAGGGTACCGTGTCGTCGGTGTGTTTATTAAAGTCTGGCATCCAGACTTTATGGTGTGCAACTGGGAGCAAGAGCGACTCGATGCGATGCGTGTCGCAGCTCATCTCGGGATACCATTTTTAACTTGTGACGCGGAGGCTGCGTATAAAAATGGCGTCGCCGACTACTTTGTGAGCGAGTACAAAGCTGGTCGCACTCCCAACCCTGACATTTTGTGCAATCGGGAGATAAAATTTGGTGCTTTCCTTGACTTTGCAAAAACTCACGGTGCTGATTTCGTGGCCACCGGACATTACGCGCGGCGGATAGATGTAGACGAGCAAGCAACGTTGCATCGAGGCGTCGATGAAAGTAAAGATCAGTCTTACTTTCTTTGGACACTCACGGGTGAACAACTTAACAAAACGCTTTTTCCAATCGGTGACACTACAAAGGGAAATATTAGAAAAGAAGCGAGGAGGACGGGCATCACGACAGCGGCCAAAAAGGACAGTCAGGGTATTTGCTTCTTAGGACATGTTGATATTCCGGAGTTTCTTTCACACTACGTCGACCTTACGCCGGGCGATGTGCTGAATAGCGACGGGCAAGTGATAGGGACGCACGTCGGCGCGTTGGTCTACACTGTGGGACAACGACATGGTTTTACTCTCCACACGAGCGACACCGCACGCAGCAGTCAGTATGTGGTGACAAAGGATATCGAGCGCAATACCATCACTGTCGCGCCGACTCGGCCTCATTTAAAATCTCACACGCACGTCGTCTTGTCGCAATCTGTAGTGCGAGAAAAAGTACAAGTCAGCGAAGAGATTGATGCACAATTCCGCTACCGACAGTCTCCCTTTCGCGTAAAGGTTTTGGAAATAAAAACTGACAGCCTGGTGATCGAACCGATTGACTCAGTCGAGACTCCGGCTGTCGGCCAATCCTGTGTATTGTATCGCGGTTCTCTCTGCCTTGGTGGTGGTATCATTTCGTAATGGCGACCACCATTACGAAAGCGGACGGCTCCGCTGAGTATTTTAAAGTTGAAAAACTACGTCGTTCACTACGTCGCGCTGGCGCGAACCCAGCCGAGGTCAATGAAATCGTAGCGCAAGTGGAAACCACACTCTATGACGGAATGGAAACACAAGAAATTTATCGACACGCCTTTGCGCTTCTGCGTAAGAGTGAAACAGCCGTGGCGGCACGCTATTCACTCAGGCGGGCGTTGTTTGGGCTTGGGCCGACTGGTTTTCCTTTTGAGATTTTTTTGGCGCGGCTATTTCAAACCGACGGATACACAACGAAGACCGGAATCATCATAGAAGGAAAGTGTGCGCCTCATGAAATTGACTTAGCCGCTTATAAAAGTGACCATAGTTTTGTCGGTGAAGCAAAATTTCATGCACGTCCGGGCATCAAATCGGATTTGCAAGTTGCCATGTACTCTTATGCGCGATTGCTGGATTTGCGCGAGGCAAAAATTTGCCAAGAAGATATTTGCGGCATCAAAGAATTTTGGCTGGTAACCAACACCAAATTCACCACTACCGCGGAAAAGTACGCCGCCTGCGTGGGGGTAAATCTTTTAAGCTGGGATTATCCTCGCAATAACAACCTACACGACCGGATCCAACGCGCCGGTATTTACCCGGTCACAGTCTTGCAATCTATCAGCACCGCCCAGATCGAGACCTTGATCGCGAGAGGTGTCATTCTTTGTCAGGATATCCTCCAAAATCAACACATTTTAAGACATTTGCATCTTTCGGCCAAAAAACAAGAGAGCTTGCTCGGGGAGGTACGAGCGGTTTGCCACACAGGAAATATCGTACGTTAAACGCGCTTTTGTCAATATTTAGGCCGTTTTTGCTTGTGCTATACTCAAGTATTACTTAAATTTCAGCAAATCATTATTTTCGTATGGCAGAAGAAACAAAACAAGACAACCAAAAGACGATTGTCGCTTTTGTAGTTGGACTCCTTATTGGTGGCCTGTTGGTGTGGGCATTTTCCGACGGATCAGCGGACGCACCAAAGAAGATCAGCGATGATGAACAATCAGAAGTGAACGACGAAGCGAGTGACGACAGCGATACAGAGAGCGCCGATGAAAATAGCGCGACTGTCGTTGGTGCTGTCCCTCTCCCAACGCTTGAGGTAGGAGAAGGCGATATTCGGGTGAACAACCAACCAGCCGGCGTATCGGTGGCCCTCGATAGCGCAGAATACCCAGTTGGCGAGGGTTGGATTGGTGTACGTGAATTCAACAATGATCAACTTGGCTATATCCTTGGCGTAGTTCGCTTTAGCGAGTCACAGGGTCTTGTTCCAGACGAGATCGTTTTGCAACGCGCGACTATTCCTGGTAACCGCTACGCGGTCGTCATCTTTACCGAAGACGGTGATTTTGATTTTAGCCTTTCTGGTGACGTTCAAATCGATACTATCTACTCAACCTTTACCGCCCAATAAAGAAAGGTGGTGACGTTTCAAAAGCCCGCGTTTGCGGGCTTTTTGTTTGACTTAACGCAACTTGTATGTTATCCTAGAGTTAGAAATCTAGGGAGGTTAGAGTGACCCGTGAACAGTTCGTCAAAAAGTTTCACTGGAATGCAGTGATGTTTGCAATGAGTTTTGCGAACGTCGCCGCTCTTGTTCCGCAACCACTCAAAATCATTCAAACACATGAAACAGCCGGTATTTCGGTTATCATGTTTGTGATGTTTGCGTTCATACAGGGTTGTTTTGCTATTGAGTTCTACATCAAAAAAAGTTGGGCACCGATGTGCTCACTAGCCATTTCGATGCTTTTGTCTCTCCTGACTATCTTTCTGTACTTTCTTTATCGGTAGAGCAAGAGTTAAGAAGCGCACCTCACGGTGCGTTTTCTGTATCCTAAAAGGCGGTGCTATACTGTTTGCATGGCGGAATTTATCAAGAAATACAATCCTGATCGCGGAGCAGACTGGAACTACGGCGGCAGTAAGTGGCGGCTTTCACGCTCAAAAATTGATTTCTTTGTTGAATGTCCGCGGTGTTTCTACCTCGACAATAAACTGGGTACAAAACGACCAGGTTTTCCATCTTTCAATCTCAACTTGGCCGTTGACGAACTTTTTAAAAAGGAATTTGATGTTCACCGAGAGGCGGGCACGCCCCACACGCTCATGAAAAAGTACAAAATCGACGCCGTACCATTTGCGCATAAAAAATTAAATGAATGGCGAGACAATTTTTCCGGTATTACCCACAGAGACAAACCAACTGGTCTCTTGGTGAGCGGCGCTATCGATGATATATGGGTGAAACAAGACGGTACATTGATTGTTGTCGACTATAAATCCACCTCAAAAAATGGCAAAATTGAAGCGCTTGGCGACAGTCCGTGGGAACTCCAGTATACCCGCCAACTCGGCGTCTACCGTTGGCTGTTGGAGCAAAATGGTTTCTCTGTGAGTCCGACCGGGTATTTGGTTTACGCAAACGCCGACAAAAACCTTGACGCATTTGACGACAAACTTGTGTTTGAAACTACTTTGGTATCGGTTGAAACTGACATTGCCTGGATAGACAAAACCTTGAGCGATATTAAACGCACACTTGAGTCAGCGGTATTGCCGAAGACAGGACCGCTCTGCGAGTACTGTCCGTACCGCGAAGCCGCCGGAAAAAAATTACAAGCGATTCACTTAGCTACAAAAAAATGACAACTTTCAGCGACAAAGTCAAAGCGGTGGTACGAAATATTCCAAAGGGAAAAACGCTGTCGTACAAAGAAGTCGCGGCAGCGGCCGGCAAGCCGGCCGCTGCCCGAGCGGTTGCCAACATTATGGCCAACAACTTTGATCCAACCGTACCGTGCCATCGCGTCATTCGTAATGACGGCAGAGCAGGCGGTTATAACCGCGGCGGCGAATCTGTGAAGCGACGGCTCCTTATGGACGAAGGTGTTATAATTTGACTCATATGACCAACTTTGATATATCCAGACTTGAAGCCCAGCTTCGCACGTTGCGTGAAAAGCAGAATGAACTCAACGCGAAAATTATGGACATGCAACGTGAAGAGCGCAACGAAATTCAGAAACTGCAACAAAAATATGAACGCGATATTGAAGACACTAATAGAGAACTAGAGCGAACTCAAAGAGAGATCAACCAACAGGAAACTGAGCTTGACAGGCAACGAGATAAACAGGCTGAAGAGGCAAAAAGGGTACAGCATTAACGGCTAATAAGGATTCTTTGTGTACACGTACAAGATTGAGCAAGCTATCCGCGCGGCGGCCATCCTCCACGAAGACCAGCTTCGCCAAGGCTCCTTGCCGATACCGTACATTTCTCATCTCATGGCCGTGGCGCTTATCATCCGTGACTACACGACCGACGAAGACACTCTGACCGCCGCCTTTCTACATGACACGCTCGAGGATACAAACTACACGTACGACGAACTGAAGGAGGATTTTGGCGGAAATGTCGCCGATATTGTGCAAGCGCTGACCGAACCAAAGACTAGCGGTGGCGAAAAGCTGGCCTGGATAGACCGCAAGCGACTTTACACGAAACAACTCAAGCACGCACCCGAAGCGGCGCTCATCATCGCCGCCGCTGACAAGTCGCACAATTTTAGAACAACCGTTGAGGAATACTACGAAGCGCCAGATCGCTATATTCAAGATTTTGGCTCTCACCTTGATTTGCGAATCGAAGCGTACCAAAACGTCGCCAATGTGATCAATAGTCGGCTAAAGAGTGATATAGTACACGAGTTTAATCACACCTTTGAAGAGTATAAGAAATTTCTTGCCCATGTCCAAAAAAGCCTCGAGAAGCAGTAGTGCTCAGTACGTTCCCCGCGCAACATTACCAAAACTGGCAAAAATTAAAACGGCCTGGGACTTAAAACAGCACTACTACACCAACGACACCGATCCGCAAATCGAGATCGACGCCAAAATTTATGAGGGAAGTATTGCAGCTTTCTGCAAGAAATTTAAACGTTCACAGTTTACTAAGGACGCAGAGTCTTTACTGCGGGCGCTTCTCGCGTACGAGGTACTTACGGAAATGCCGGAGGGGTCACGGGTTATGCGCTACTTTTCTTTTCGTACCACGCTAAACGTCAATGATACCGCAGCCAACAAAAAATTGAGCCAGTACGGGGAACGGTTTCGAAAGCTGTCCAATGACATGTTGTTCTTTGGTTTGTCCATTGGAAAAATCCCTAAAGTACAACAAAAGCTTTACTTGAACGATCCGCTCCTTCAGAAGTATCGCTATTTTTTGTACACCGAATTCCTAGCGGCAAGGCATCACCTTACTGAGCCGGAGGAGAGAATTTTGCAACTACGTGCCAAAACCTCGAGCGCCATGTGGTCTGATGCGGTAGACAAAGTCGTCAGCAACCGAAGCATTACCTTTAAGGGCGAACGCCTAGCGATACCAGAAGCTCTGGAACGGATTGATCTACAAAACAAAGCTGGTAAGCGTGAGCTCTGGAAACTTATTATGGCTGAAATGAAAGATATCAGCGAGTTCGCCGAGCACGAACTGACCGCCATTGTGTCTCACGAAAAAGTCAGCGACGAACTGCGAGGTTTCAAAAAACCCTATTCAGGCACTGTGCTCGCTTACGAAAACAACGAGAAATCCGTCGAGGCGTTGGTTCAGGCTATCAGTACAAAAGGCTTCGCGCTCAGCAAAAAATTCTATCAAATAAAGGCTCGACTGCACGGACAAAAAAGTATTCCCTATGTGCAGAAGTATGACTCGCTTGGCAAGTTATCCGAACCGGACTTAGAGACCGCGGTCACCATCTGTCGTGACACATTTTATCGCATCAAGCCAGAGTACGGTGCTATTTTTGATCGCATGCTAGGACACGGGCAGATTGATGTATACCCCAAAGCCGGTAAGCGGGGAGGCGCCTTCATGTCGGCGACCATCGGCTTACCCACCTTTGTGATGCTAAATCACTTAAACAACTACAAATCACTTGAGACGCTGGCGCACGAAATGGGGCACGCCGTTCATGCGGAAAGAAGCAAAGTGCAACCAGCGCTGTATGAGGATTTTTCTATTGTGACGGCAGAAACAGCCAGCACGTTGTTCGAACAATTGGCATTGGAGTCCATCCTGGAGCAACTCTCTGATCGAGAAAAAATTATATTTTTACACGACAAAATATTGCGCAATATAGCAACCGTACAGCGACAAATCGCCTGTTTCAACTTTGAACTGGAAATGCACACACACATACGCCGCGAAGGCATGGCCACCAAGGAAGAACTCGCGAAACTCATGCAGAAACACTTAAAGACGTATCTGGGGAACGCCGTTGAAGTGACAGAAGACGACGGCTACTCTTACGTGCATTGGAGCCACATTCGCTATGGGTTTTATGTCTACAGTTACGCCTACGGCTACTTGATGAGTAATTTGATGGTACAACGCTACAAAAAAGATCCGTCGTACGTGGAGAAAATTGACGCTTTCTTAACGGCCGGCGGCAAAGACACCGTGGAGAACATCTTCAAACTGGCTGACATTGACGCGACCAATATTGCCACTTTCACCGACAGTCTCGCGACGCAGGCTAAGGAAATCGCACTCCTTGAGAAACTCACACGCTAATCCCACAGAATGACCAAACTGTGACATAATTATGCGCACATGAATGAACTTTTTTGGGGATTGACGATTGGTCTTATAGGGAAGGTCTTTTTGGTGTCTGGAGTGCTCATAGCGCACGATGAGTTGGCTCACGAAAAAAAAGTCGATAACGAAGTACTGAGAAGTTTCCGAATAGAGCGTTGGCTCACTTTTGCTGGTTTGCTGTTTATTGTCACAGGCTATATCTTAGAAATGCTCTTCTACGGTTTCGACACCACCCTCCTGACGTGCTCTGGAGAAGAATGTGCGGCCAGTGCGGCCAGTGCGTTGTTCCCTAAATAGCAAAATTTCTGTAGTTATTTTAAAGAAGTAGACGTCTCTACTTAATTTGTTTATAGTGCTTATTCACTGATAATGAAACTTATGGGCGGCAACGACATACGCAGGAAATATCTGGAGTTCATGGCTAAGCAAGGGCACGCAATCATCCCGTCGGCCGCGCTCGTGCCAGAAAATGACCCGACCACGCTGTTTACCGGAAGCGGCATGCAGCCTCTGGTGCCTTACCTCATGGGTGAAACACACCCCAAGGGAGTGCGGCTAGCAAATTCACAAAAATGTTTCCGTGCCGAAGACATTAGCGAAGTGGGTGACAACCGCCACACGACCTTTTTTGAAATGCTTGGTAATTGGTCGCTTGGTGATTATTTCAAACAAGAACAGCTGCCGTGGTTTTATTCTTTTTTGGTGGATGAAATTGGACTTGATCCTGAGCGTATCTACGTGACGGTATTTCAAGGTGACGAATCTGCCCAGGTACCGCGCGACACCGAAGCAGCAGAAATTTGGCAGCGACTCTTTTCGGAGCGCGGCGTCAGTAACGGAATAGGAGAGATGGGAAGTGAAGAGGCGGGCGGCCGGCGCGGTATGCAACCGGGAGAGCGGATTTTTTATTACGATGCGAGCAAAAATTGGTGGAGTCGCGCCGGCCGCCCTGAAAAGATGCCAGTCGGTGAAATTGGCGGCCCGGACAGCGAAGTTTTTTACGACTTCAACACGCCCCATAACGAGAAATTTGGCGCACATTGTCACCCCAATTGCGATTGCGGCCGCTTTCTGGAAATTGGCAACTCTGTGTTCATGGAGTATCTGAAAACCGACCGGGGTTTTGAGAAACTACCCAAGCAAAATGTCGATTTTGGCGGCGGACTTGAGCGCATTGCGGCCGCTAAAAACGGCGACAGTGACGTGTTCAAAATCGATCTACTCTCAAATATCGTGACCCAAATTGAAACTCTTTCCAACAAAAAATACTCCGAGCACCTTGAGGCTTTTCGCGTTATCACTGATCACATTCGCGGGGCCGCTTTCATGATCGGAGATGGGGTATTGCCTTCAAATAGTGAGCAAGGTTACTTCGTTCGACGCCTACTGCGCCGGGCAGTGCGCTACGCCGACATGCTCGGCATTCCCGCCGGGGAATTAGCAAATCTATCAGAAAGCGTCATCGCCACCTACGCACGCCACTACACCAGCTTAACTGAAAAGAAAAACACTATTACAAAAGCAATTGCCGTCGAAGAAGAACAATTTAGAAAAACTCTGTCACGGGGGCTCAAAGAATTTGAAAAAATCGCAGCTTTAACAATCAGTGAATACAAAGAAGAAAGTTTGCGACCGGACGCGGTGTTTGACTTAGTGACAACACACGGATTTCCGCTTGAGCTCGTAAAGGAACTAGCCGAGGAACGTGGATTAAAAGTAGATGAGGCGGCACACGCGACGAAAATGCAAACGCACCAAGCACTGTCGCGAGCCGGTGCCGAACAAAAATTCAAAGGAGGGTTAGCGGACCATTCAGAGAAAGTCGTGCAATATCACACCACGACTCATTTACTCTTGGCCGCATTGCGAAACATTGTTGGCGAACATGTCCACCAAGCTGGCTCAAACATCACTGGCGAACGCCTGCGCTTTGACTTTACTCACGGCGAAAAAATCGAACGAGCCACGCTAGACAAACTTGTGGAGTGGGTAAATAACGCTATCAAAGTTGGCGGGGAAGTCACAATAGACACAATGCCGAAGAGTCAAGCTGAAGCCGACCCATCTGTCGAAGGTAGTTTTTGGGATCGATACCCGGACGAGGTCAAAGTGTACACCGTGCGAGGCAACGACGGAACGATTTTTTCTCGTGAGCTTTGCGGCGGGCCTCACGTACAAAGGTTGTCAGATATCAAGGGTGTATTCAAAATCACCAAAGAGGAATCTTCATCGGCCGGCGTTCGACGCATCAAGGCCGTCCTCGAATAGCTATCCACCGCACGGCTCTAGGCCATGCTCTTATGAACCTTTTACCTTGTATAATAGGTAAATATGGGGCTTTTTTCTGGTCACAGTAGAGACCGCTACGGAGTGATTTTTGATATTGGTTCAGGAAGCGTGTTGGCCGCTATTGTGCACTCCAACGCCACACAATCACATCCGACTATTGTCTGGTCGTTCCGCGAGCACGTGCCACTACGATCAGTTGATTCGATGAATCAAACCGCCAAAGCCGTCATGACAGCGCTCGTCAATGTGTCACTGCGTCTCGATAGCGAAGGTCGTAAGGCACTCGCTCTGTATGCCCCTGGCGCCAAACTATCGGACTTACAATGCGGCATTTCCGCACCGTGGTCGTACACTGTCACCAAAACGATAAACTACGTCCAGGATGAACCGTTTGTCATTACGAACGAACTGATCGAAGAATTTGTTTTTACCACTCAACAGAAGATTGAGGAAGAATTGCGAGAAAATGAATCAGTGTCTGACCTTGGCCTACAGATTATAACGCGCACGACTATGGATGTGTTCGCAAACGGCTACCGAGTGATGGAACCTGAAGGAGAAAAAGCTTCAGAGATGGCGCTCACACAGGCGACGGTGGTCGCTCAAAAATATTTGATCAATGTGATTGAAGATATGCGTGAAAAGCTATTTCCCACTGCCAAAAGCCGAAAATTATCATTCATTCTCATGTTGTACTGTATTACCAGAGATGTGCTCTCCCATGTAAATGACGTGTGTCTGGTCGACATTACGTACGAAGCAACCGAAATCGGAGTCGTCCGTGACGGATCACTTCGCTACTGCACGCACACTGCGTTTGGTGCTTTTTCTTTAGCACGCGAAATTGCCGCCGTGACCAATGTGCCCCTGCACGAAGCTTTTGGTTATTTGCACTCTGACCGACCACGCTTGTTCATGGAGTCACTTAACGATGCGAAGCGCGTCGATATTGAAGCAATTTTTGGCGCTTACATCGAACGGGTCAGCGAGCTTTTTCACGAAACGGGAGATGCGCTTTCAATTCCCAAAAAAATATCTCTGCACGTGCCCGGAAAGACAGAGACTCTGTTTGCCGACTTGATTGCGCAGGCAGCTAAACGAGCGACCAAGCTAGACCATTCGCTCGCAAATATCACAGATGAAATTTACAAGCAAAATTATAAAAGAGACCCTAATTTCAACACAGACACACTCCAAGCCGACTCTGCCCTTTTTTTGGCCGCTCAGTTTTTCCATAAACAAACACATTGTTTAATATTTGAGTACTTATAAGCTATACTGTAGAAACTATGACACAAAAATGGAATCTCCAAGATATCAGGCCAGCCGAACCACGCAAGCGTCGGGTGCCGCTTCGTGATGTCGAATTACCTGACCAAAACGCTTCGGAGGGAGGCGTGCGTGAAGCAAGAGAGGACATTCCAAACGTGGTAATCGAGAACGGGAACAAGAAAAAGCGGTCGCATATTATTCTCGCGGTGGTTATATTCGTGGTGGTAGTTGGCGGGGCGGTTCTGCTGAGCGCGCTTCTCGGCAAAACGGAACTGACCATCTACCCCGAATTTCGCGAGCCTAACGTAAGCGCCGAATTCACCGCCTATCCGGACAAACGTGAAAATTCCTTGAGCTACGAAATCATGACCATTGAGGCCACCGATGAGAGTCAAGTGAAGGCAACCGGACAAGTTGAAGTCAAAAAGCAGGCGACGGGGAAGATTGAAATCGTTAAGACCACACTCGGTGCCGAACGTCTCATTAAAAATACTCGCTTTCGATCACCCGATGGCCTTATTTTCCGTATTCAAGAATCAGTTGTTGTACCAGGCGCCATCAAAAATGAGAGTGGGGCGAGTGTGCCAGGCACCATCACCGCCGACGTGTTTGCTGACGACGTCGGCGAAAACTACAATCTCGCCAGCAACACCCGCTTTGACATACCGGGGTTCGAAGAAAATGGTTTCGATGAACTTTACAAAGCCATTTACGCGACCAATAAGGCGGCATTTACCGGAGGGTTCAATGGCCCACAGTTTCAAATTGACGACGACGAGCTGGCAACTGCCAGACAAGCATTACAAATTAAACTGCGCGACCACCTGCTTTCACGAGTCGATGGCGAACAACCGGCTGACTTCATTGCGTTCCCTGGCGCTATTGCCATCACTTACAGTCAGCTTCCGGCTGTTCCATACGGAAACGATTTGGTAACCATACGAGAGCAAGCAGTGTTACAAATTCCGCTGTTTAGGGCTTCGGAATTCGCAGCGTTTATTGCCAAAGAGACAATTGCCACGTATGAAGGAGGGCCGATTCGCATCGATGACCCCACCGCTTTGAGCTTTTCATACACTTCGCCAACCTCAAGCGCATCGGTGATCGCAAACGAGCCATCGCTCACATTCTCACTTACCGGCAAACCACTTCTTATTTGGGAATATGATGCCAATACACTTAAATCAGACCTCGCCGGTTTACCAAAAAAGGCTCTAAATAACGCTATAACCGCGTATCCCGGGATTGAAGGCGCGCTCGTCCGCATTACACCATTCTGGCAACAAAAGTTCCCTAAAAACGAAGACGACATTATTGTAGTAGAGGAACTAAAAGAGACAACTGAATAATATCAACAGATGGCATTTTTGAAGGTGTTGACGGTTATCCATATTTTTGTTAGACTCACCCTCGTTTAATGGATCAGGAGTCAACAACGGTAAAAGACGAGCTCGTCTACGGAGTGGTGGAAGAAGCGTTACCCAATGCGCTCTTTCGCGTGAAGGTGGACGGTAGTGATCAGCTCATTCTAGCGTACCTCTCGGGTAAAATGCGAAAGTTCCGCATTCGAGTCTTGGTGGGCGATAAGGTTGGCATGGTCACTGACCCATACGGCGGTAAAGCCAGAATAATGAAACGTTTGTAAATAATAGTATGAAAGTACGATCTTCAGTTAAAAAAATGAGTCCTGACGACAAAATCGTCAAGCGTCGTGGAGTGGTCTATGTGATAAACAAACGTAAGCCGCGGCACAAGCAACGTCAAGGGTAGTAGTAAATAAATTTCTATGAGAATTTCTGGTGTTACAATTTCAGATAACAAACAACTCGCTTACGCACTGACCGCAGTGCATGGCGTTGGTGTGTCACGTGCAAACAGCATTTTATCAGAGCTTGACATATTGCCATCAATGAAAGTTCCTGACCTTACCACTGACCAAGAAAACGCTATTCGTGAGAAGATTGAAAGCTTCCGCATTGAGGGAGAACTGAAGCGAGAAGTAGCCGGTAATATCAAGCGCCTCAAAGATATCGGTTCCTATCGGGGTAGCCGACACGCCAAACGCTTGCCAGCGCGAGGGCAACGCACCAAAACCAACGCCCGCACTCTTAAAGGTGTGAAGAAGACGATGGGCAGTGGTCGCCGTAAGCTCGAAAAGACGTAGTTTTATTAGTTCATAATCCAATCGACATATGGGTAAGAAACGAATTATGAAGAAGAGCGGAGGTTCTGACGTAGCCGGAACTTCTCGTGCGCTCAACCGTATTCCAAAAAAGAAAATGGTGACTGGCAAGCTCAATATAATGGCTACCTTTAACAACACGATTTTAACGCTGTGCGACAGCAAAGGGAACACTGTCATGGCCGCTTCAAGTGGAGCGCTCGGCTTTAAGGGTTCTCGTAAAAGCACTCCTTTCGCGGCCGCCAAAGTAGGCGAAGTTATCGGCGAAAAAGCCCAGCAAATGGGAATGAAAGAGGCTGAAGTGATCGTGAGAGGTGTTGGTGCTGGGCGCGAGTCGGCTCTCCGTGGTTTTTCTGGTAAGGGTATCGGCATCAGCAAGATTACCGATATGACACCGGTGGCGTTTAACGGGCCTCGTGCACCCAAGCCACGCCGTGTCTAATTTTGTCTGTATATGAAAATTGGTCCTAAATTTAAAATTGCAAAACGCCTCGGAGCTCCGATTTTTGAGAAAACACAATCTCAAAAATTTGAACTTTCGCTGGCTCGCGGCGGTAGAAAAACTACGCGACGTCCCGGACAGATGAGCGACTTCAAACGGCAGTTGATTGAAAAACAGAAGATGCGCTTTACCTACGGCATCACCGAAAAGCAACTGCGCCGTTACGTAGATGAAGCGATCGAAAAAGTCGGTAGTAAGCCAGTCATCAGTTTGATGGAACGACTTGATTCCCGTCTCGATAATGTGGTCTACAAGCTTGGCCTGGCAAAAACACGACGCCTCGCTCGCCAAATAGTTTCTCACGGCCACATTTGTGTAAACGGCACACGCTACACTATCCCATCACACAAAGTCGAAGTCGGTGACGTTATTTCTGTCCGCGAGGGCAGCCGCCAAAGTGGACTGTTCGTCAACCTTGCCGAGAAGCACGAGCCAACCGCCGTGCCCGCCTGGCTTACCTTTGATGCGAAGAAAATGGAAGGCACCGTCAAAGCAACTCCTGTGTATAATCCCGCCGAAACGCTGTTTGACCCTGAACAGGTAATGGAGTTCTACAGTCGATAGTAGAGAGAAGGATTTAGTAAAAAGTAATTTCAAACGTAATTATGTTGGAAACAAATGTCACACTACCTTCAAAGCCACGGGTTGTAAAAGAAGAAGACAACCATGGAATTTTCGAAATTGACGGCCTTTACCCTGGGTACGGTCACACGCTCGGTAACTCTCTTCGTCGCATTATCCTGTCTTCACTGCCTGGAGCTGCTATCACGCAAGTAAAAATCAACGGTATTGAACACGAATTTTCTGTTATTGACGGTGTCAAAGAAGACGTGATCACCATTCTGCTCAACTTGCGCCGAATTCGCTTGGCGCTCCATGGCGACGAACCAGTCACAATGACACTCAAGGCAAACGGTATTGGTACTGTCACTGCCGGCGACATCACCGCTCCTACCCAGATTGAAATTTTGAGCACCGATGAACACATCGCAGAAATTACCAGCAAATCAACCAAACTTGATATCGAGATGAAGGTTGAGAAGGGATTAGGGTACGTCCCGCGCGAAGTACATCAAAAAGACAAAGTTGAAATCGGCACTATCGCGATGGACGCGGTCTTCACGCCAATCCGCCGTGCCAACTACGAGGTAGAAAACATGCGCGTCGGAGATCGCACCGACTACAACCGCTTGCGTGTGATTATCGAAACAGACGGCACTTACACTGCTCGTCAAGCACTTGAGAAATCTATTGAGATTATGATCCACCAGCTCAAAGCAGTTATAGGTTTCCAAGAGCAAATATCCGAAGCAACGGCTCCAAAAGCCGCTCCGTCTGAAGAAACAAAAAAAGATGCTCCTGATCAGGAAGTTTTAAAAACGCGAATTGAGACCCTTGATCTCACCAGTCGGACTCTACAAGCGCTCGAAGACGCCAGCATCCGGACGGTCGGCGGCCTTGTGCGAAAGAAAAAAGATGATATTCTTGCGCTCGATGGCATTGGCCCGAAAGGGCTCGAGGAAGTTGAGGAGCTGCTCAAAAAATTTGGGTTAAGCCTCGCTGAGTAACACAACATGAGACACGCAAACAAAAACCGAACATTAAGCCGCTCACGCGATCAACGCACTGCTTTGATCCGCGGTTTGGCTGTGTCTCTTATTCGCGACGGACAAATCAAAACCACTTTGGCCAAAGCCAAAGAACTACAACCACGAGTTGAACGTCTGGTTACCTTTGCAAAAAAAGGTGACATACAGGCGCGCCGCGCCGTGGCTTCTCGACTCGGTGTGACACAGACCGCTTCCGTAGCCAAACTATTTTCCGAAATCGCTCCGCGCTTTAAGGATCGCAAGGGAGGCTATACGCGCATTGTAAAGCTCGGTCATACCTCACCGGGCCGCGAGGAAGCGATCATTTCATTTGTTGAATAACGATTATGGCCACTGAAACTAACATTTACACTATAGACGCGGCCGGGAAACGTCTCGGCAAGGTAGCAACGGAAGCGGCTTCTGTGTTGCTTGGAAAAACTGAACCAACTTTTTCAAAGCATATTAAGTCTGACATGAGCGTTGAAATTAAAAACGCCAGCCAACTCGATATTTCTGAGAAGAAAGAAGCGTCCGTGTTCCAAACCTATTCCGGCTACCCAGGTGGCCGCAGACTTGAAACATTGATCCATCTTGCCAAACGCCAGGGGTACGCGGAAGTACTGCGCCGTACTATCGGTGGTATGCTTCCAACCAACAAACACAAAAAGCAACTTTTGAAACAACTTATAATTTCCGAATAACCGTATGTCTGCAGCAAAAAAATCAACCTACGTAGAAGGGATTGGTCGACGCAAATCTGCGACCGCGCGCGTGCGTCTTACGCCTGCTTCAGCCACGGAGATTGTAGTAAACGAAAAATCTCTGTCTGACTACTTTAAACACGCCTCTCACCAAAAAAATCTTCAGTCTGTTCTTGAGACTAAAGATGCTGGCATAGAGCATTACTATATTACTGCCCATGTACTCGGTGGTGGAATTTCAGCTCAAGCAGAAGCCATCCGACTTGGCATTGCTCGGGCACTCGTGCAAGAGAAAGCTTCTCGTCGCGGCGCACTTAAGAGCGCAGGTTTCCTCAAGCGAGACTCGCGCGCGGTTGAACGAAAGAAATTTGGCCTCAAAAAAGCTCGCAAGCGACCAGCCTGGTCAAAGCGATAAAGAAAACCTTTGTCTCAAACACTAAAAAACCGCCCGTGGGCGGTTTTTTAGATGATGGGTGAAACCAATTATACAATTAGTCCTGTTTGAGCTTTAAGACGAATCTTAGGAACTCACCTCCGGGATTAGAAGCATCGAGAGCTTCTTTGTTTTTGCCACAAGCCCCATCATTCTCCTTGGACTAAGAGTGATATATTTTGCAATGTATCACTCTCGTGGTTCAAGCTGTGTCGGGTTGTATCTTGCGATAGTTTCCCGGCGACATCCCACCTCATTGCTGAAGCGGTAAAAACAGTATAGCAATCGTGCAAGTGAAAAAGTAGTCACAACACAAAAATTAAAGTCTGGCAAAGTGCTTGTAATTAAAGTTTTTCTCGACAAAAAATTTCCTACAAATCAAAAATAAACCTATGTCAATCATTCATGTGTTGGCGTATCCCTCTATCACATATTTTCACACGCTTCGATGCTCGGTCACCATTACAGGCACTGTATTCCCGCGGCCGCTCAAAATATGTGATGAGGGATAGAATATTTTATGTGCGTGCTTTGACACACAGGTTTTTTAGATTTATAATGCTGCCCGTATGGTGAATCACACACATGAAGATGAAAACATGGGGAAGGAAGAAATCACCAACGATGTCAGAGACGACGACCTTGAAATAATTGACGAAGAAGCGCGCGAAGCAGACAAAATTAAAACCCTGCGACACAAACTGACCGAAACCGAGGCTGAGAAGCGCACACTCCAAGACGACTTACAACGCGCAAAAGCTGACTTTTTGAACGCTCGTAAACGACTTGACGAAGAACGTTCACTCGACAAGATTCGCCACAGAAAACAGCACATTGAAGAACTTTTGCCCTTGTGTGACAGTTTTGAGATGGCAATGCGTGACGAGGAGGCGTGGGAAAGGGCCGACAAGGCATGGCGCGCCGGCATTGAGGGGATACACAACCAACTGAAACAGCTGCTGGGTTCGTACGGTGTAAAGATCATACATCCGCTCCACGAGCCTTTTGACCCCTACCGACACGAAGCGATTGGCACCGAAGCAGTCACGGATAAGGCTCTCGATCACACGGTCACTAAAGTCGTCCAACAAGGCTACGAGATAGCAGTCGGAGACCGGGTGGAAGTAATTAGGCCGGCTCGCGTAACAATCGGTGAGTTGGCGAAATAGAATTTAATAAATTTTGGAATTATATGAGTAAGATATTGGGTATAGATCTTGGTACTACTAATTCAGCAGTGGCAATCATCGAAGCTGGTGAACCGAGAATCATTGAAAACTCCGAAGGAAACCGAACGACTCCATCGATAGTAGCGATTTCAAAAACAAAAGAGCGGCTCGTGGGCCAAATAGCCAAACGCCAAGCGGTCACAAACCCGACCAACACCATCTACGGAATCAAGCGTTTCATGGGCCATACCTACGAAGAAGAGGCTGTGCAGAAAGACAAAGCCATCGTGCCGTATGAGGTGAAAAAGGGAAGTGATGGCGGCGCAGTCGTTCTTATGGACGGCAAAGAATACCGGCCGGAGGAAGTGTCGGCCATGATCCTGACAAAGCTCAAAACTGACGCTGAAGCAAAATTGGGCGAAAAAATCACCGAGGCGGTCATCACGGTGCCGGCCTATTTCAACGACTCCCAGCGCAAAGCCACCCAAGACGCTGGTAAAATCGCCGGCCTTGAAGTAAGACGAATCATTAATGAACCGACCGCGGCGGCGCTGGCGTACGGTTTTAACAAGAAAAAAGACGAAAAGATTATCGTCTACGACTTCGGCGGTGGCACCTTTGACGTCACAGTACTTGAAGTCGGTGATGACGTAGTAGAGGTGCAATCGACCGATGGTGACGCGCACATGGGCGGCCGCGATATCGACCAGGGCATCGTACGCTTCTTGATTGAGGCATTCAAAAAGAATAATGGTGTCGATCTTTCCAAAGATAAGTTGGCGCTACAGCGTCTCGATGAAGCGGCTGAAAAAGCCAAACACGAACTTTCTTCCACCAACGAAACTGACATCAACATCCCATTTATTTCTCAAGGGGCGGACGGTCCGCTCCACATGGATGTCAAACTTACACGCGCCAAGCTGGAAGAAATCGCCCACGAATTTGTCGATAAATCAATCGAAATTACCAAGCGCGCACTCGAAGCGTCCGGCCTTAAAAAAGAAGAAATTGACGAAATCATTCTGGTCGGTGGACAGACCCGCATGCCCGCTATTCAAAACGCGGTAAAGTCGCTGTTTGGCAAAGAGCCAAACCGAACCATCAACCCGGACGAAGTGGTAGCGCTCGGCGCGGCGATTCAAGCCGGTATTTTCCAAGGTGACGTACAAGATATTACCCTCGTTGATGTGATTCCGCTTTCACTTGGTATCGAAACCATGGGTAGCGTGAACACAAAATTGATTGAAAAAAATACACATATTCCTACCAGGAAACAGCAGGTGTTTTCGACTGCTGCCGACAATCAGACATCAACTGAAATCCATATTGTGCAAGGTGAGAGGCCAATGGCAAATGATAATAAGTCACTCGGGCGCTTTGTGCTTGGTGGTATTCCGCCAGCACCGCGTGGTGTACCGCAAATCGAGGTCACATTCGACGTTGACAGCAACGGCGTACTCAACGTCACCGCGAAAGATAAAACCACTGGCAAAGAACAATCAATTCGCATTGAAGCGAACTCCGGTCTTTCAGACGCAGACATTGAACGCATGAAGAAAGACGCCGAGGAGCACGCGTCAGAAGATACAAAAAAGAAGGAGCTGATTGATACACGTAACGTGGCTGAGCAAATGATCTACACAGCTGAAAAGTCCTTAAAAGACCACGAGAAGGATATTCCGGCCGATACCAAATCAGGAATCGAGACAAAAATTAAAGAGCTGAAAGAAGCTAAAGACAAAGATGAGAAAAGCGCAATCGAAAGCGCCACGCATGCGCTTTCAACCGAACTGCAAAAGATCGGAGAAATCATGCAGAAAGCGGCGGCCGAAGGAGAGCCCGGTACACAAAACGACAAATCAGAGGGCGAACCAAAAGTGCACGACGCGTAGTGTGTAGGGACGCGCGATGGGTGCGCTGTTTGTGAAGGGCGGTGTTGGGGCAGCGCACCCATCGCCCCAACACCTTCATTTGTTGCGCCGCCACTGTCTTTATGCAATTATCAAATGAACGAAAGAGCGAAGCGATTATTGTGAATTTACGTCCCGGTTTTGGGCTTTATCACGCCCAGAATCGCTGGACGATCAAAGGTTGCGAGACCACCAGCATTGTGTATGATTGGCAATGCAGAATATATTATGAACAAGGACTTAAGTGAACAAATGAGCGGGAGCGATTATTGTGAATTTACGTCCGAATTTGCGCCTTTCCTAGCGCAAATTCCTGGACGCCGTTAAGATACCACTATGAATAAAGATTACTATCAAATATTGGGTCTTCAACGCGGCGCCACTAAAGAAGAGGTCAAAAAAGCCTTTAGGAAACTCGCGGCAAAATATCACCCCGACAAAAAGACTGGCGACGAAGAAAGATACAAAGAAGTAACTGAGGCGTACGCGGTCTTGGGCGACGACAAAAGAAAAGCCGAATATGACGCCTACGGCCATGCATTCAGCGGTGCCGGCGGCCCAGGCGGCAATTTTAACTGGCAGGACTTCCAACAGACCGGCGGTTTTGGTGCGCAAGGTTTTGAGTTTGACCTCAATGACATTTTCGAAAACTTTGGCTTTGGCACCGGTACTCGTGTCCAGCGTGGACGAGATGTTTCAATTGATATCAATCTCAACTTCAAGGAATCTATTTTTGGCGTCACGCGCAAAGTCCTCATTACTAAAAACAACACCTGCGTGCACTGTAGCGGCACAGGGGCCAAGGCCGGTACTGAAATGACAAACTGCACGACCTGTGGCGGTAACGGCAAAGTACGAGAAACAAGACAGAGCATTATGGGTAGTTTTACGACGGTACGCGAGTGTAGTGTCTGTCATGGCATTGGAAAAGTTCCCAAGGAAAAATGCTCTTACTGTGCCGGTGTTGGCGTGACCAAGACACAGGAAGAAATTACCATTAAGGTACCGGCCGGCATACAAAGCGGGGAGGTCATCCGTTTGACCGGTCGCGGCGAAGCAATGCCACACGGCCAACCCGGTGACCTCTACATCAAAGTACATGTCGAACCACACAAGACAATTCGACGAGAAGGCACTACACTTTCTTCCACCCTTCCAATCAAACTTACCGACGCACTCCTAGGCAATACATATAAAATAGAGACACTTGACGGCATCGTCGAAATCAAAATCCCAGCCGGTATCGCACACGGGGAACTTATTCGGATCAAAGAAAAGGGCGTGCCGAGCGAACGCGGCCGCGGTGACTTCATGGTGAAAATTTCCATCGAAACTCCGAAAAAGCTTTCAAAGAAGGCCGAGCAACTCGTCGAGGAGCTGCGCAAAGAGGGGATTTAGACAAAAAATATCGCTAGCGCACCCATTTATGGGTGCGCTAACTTTCCTGTGCTTAAACACACTTTAACGCTCGCGAGTGTTTTATACTTACAGAATGGATACCGCCATCATTTTGGGCTTTTTGTCTGAGATTGCCTACCTGCTCGTTGTGTTTGGCATCATGTTTACAATTGCGGTGTTTATGGGACGGCAGGCAATCATCAACCTTATCATTGGGCTCTATTTGGCGCTCCTCATTTCGCTCGAATTTCCGTACTATGAGCAACTTTTGGGACACCTCAACAGTGGTGAATCAGTCGCGGCGGCCAAACTGGCACTTTTTGGCCTGTTCACACTTATTACCACCTGGCTCTCTTTCCGCATCATGCCAGACGAATTCCGAGAGAAAAAAATCGAGACCTTAGGCAAAAAATTCCTCTTAGCCGGAGCCGCAACAGTGCTCGTCATGATCTTTAGCTTCCATGTGCTTCCAGTGACGGAATTCCTTACCCCAGGCACCCCTATCCAATCGCTCTTCGCACCCGAGCAATCCTTCTTCTGGTGGCTTTTGCTCCCTTTGGCCATATTATTTGTTTTTTAAAAAAAGACCGTATAATACTGGCAATGAAAACCGAAAAATTTGGCGTTCACCTCATGTTTGATGGCTACAACGCTAGTGAAACCTTACTTAGCGACCGGGCGCACCTTACTAAACTCCTTTCGGAGATTCCTGAGAAAATGGTCATGCACACTATTTGCGAACCCGTCGTCGTTGAAGTTGGGCCACAAAATCACAAAGATCCAGGCGGCATCAGCGGCTTTGTGATGATTGCTGAAAGCCATATTAGCTACCACACCTTTCCCAAGAAAGGTTTTGTATCCGCAGACATATACACCTGTCAAAACGATCTTGATACCGAAAAATTCACCAAACTTCTCGCCGAAGCCTTTGGTACCACCGACTATGATGTGCAGGTGGTTGACCGCGGCCTCCGCTTTCCGAGTGAGTAGCTAGTGTAAGAGTAGCGAATATTCGTGGTACCGTGGTAAGGTATTTACAACTTTTCTCATGTCTATTGGTTTTCTACTTGGTATCGCCGCAGCCTTCATTTGGTCACTCACCAACATCGTCGATAAATACTTGGTAACTAAATACGCGCCTAATGGTAACGTGGGGGGAATTGTAATTTTGTCTTGTTTTTTTCCGCTCGTGCTCGTTCCGTTTGGGTTGTATTTTGCTCCGACCATTTGGTTACCCCTCACAGAAATACTGATCCTCATTCTGTCCGGAGTTTTAATGGTTATCTGGCTCACACAATATCTCAAGGCGCTAAGTTACGCGGACACATCAATCGTAATGGCACTTCTCATGCTGGCACCGGTGTTTGGTTTCATTTTTGCCTCAATCATTCTGAATGAGACTTTGACTAACTATCAGATTATTGCTGGTTTAACAATTTTGGCTGGGGCACTAGTTTTAACCATTAACTTTAAACAAAAATCGCTTCATGTACCCGTCCTCGTCACTGCCCTTAGCGCGTCTGTTGTAATGGGCTTACTACACACACTGTTCAAGTCAGTAGCGATAGAGGAGGAATTTTGGTCGTCGCTGATATGGCGAGCAGTTGGTATGGTAATTACGGGTGTGATAATTTATTTGACACATACCTCCGCGCGACACATATTCAACCAATTTCTCAAGACAAGTAGTGTAAAAATTTTAAGCTTCAACGCCATTAATGAATCTCTCACTGTCATCGGAGACACAATATTTGCATATGCCATTTTATTTGCTCCGATTGCCTTAATACAATCAACCGAAGCCTACCAGCCAATTTTTATCTTGATTATTACATTCGTTATTTCCAATTTTACCATCATCCGCATTGAGGAGGACATGTCTAAAAGGATTTTATTACAAAAAATTATTGGTATTTTTATAGTAATTATAGGCAGTGCGATGCTGTTTGTGGGAATAAAGCCCTGATTACTCGAGCCGCATGTTACAATTAGTGTGCCATGAGATTTAACCGAGACACCGTTCTTGCTATCTTGGTAATCGGATCACTTTTTTTTGTGGCTCTCACCGCTTTTACTAAGTACTTGCTTTTTAAGGACTACACTTTCTTGGTTGAAGCAGCATGTGACCCTGAAGAGCAAATTTGCTACACGCGCAGTTGCGAGGACTACTGTCCACCAAATGGCCTTGAGGTGTTTACAGTGTACGAAATTAGCGCCTCAAATTTTGACTCGTGCACCGACAACAGTTGTGCGAGTATTTGTCGGTTTGAACAAACTGCAAGTCTGTGCACCGAAATTTTTTGTGAACCAAGTGACGACGTTACCTGTAGTGAATAGCCATGAACAAATCTCATTTTTCGTATGACAGTCGTTTTGATGTGTTTTACTCTGATCTTGAGCGGGCTCGCACCGAATTATTTAAACGCCGCGAAAACGTAGCACTGACACAGCAATTGCGTGAGGAACTTTTTTTGGTTCCCAAGCTTAAAGTCGTTCTTAAGGAACCTCACCTGGTGCTATTTCGACAAATCGCATCACCGGTTACTGAAACTGAACAGTTTATAAAAATAGCCAAAGAATTAGAGTTGAAGCCATTAATCTTTGAGTACTATGACGATAAATTTGTGGGAGCTGGAAACCCGTTTAAGAGAGGTCTTGGAAAATTGCCTATTTTTAAATTTACCTCCGCAACGGGTGTTGATGTGTTTGAGTATCGAACTGTTGTCGACTTCAATGCCTACAATGGCCACCTCCTCAAGGACGTACGCACACTTCGGGGAGAAAAACTAATGGAGCTGCACCATAAACTGTTTGAGAAATATTTTCAAATCAGTATAAGCAAATGTACCGTTGATTTGTCTTCGTGGTTTAAGGTCTACAACGGAAGCGCGGCCGACTATTATGAGGCATTGATGTCCTTGTTTGTGAGAGACGCGATTCTCTGTGAATCCTTTATTACTTCTCCAGCAGAGGAGGGTTTTTCCGCGAAAGTAGCTTATCCTGCTTTTAAAAACGTGCGCAAAAAATACGGCCTCGATCCGCTCGTTGTGCGAATTATGGACAAAACTGAAGAGTATAGAGTGTATTGGGACTGTTATCCAACTGACGTAGATGCACTGCTTACAAAGAGAGGGTATAGTTAAGAAAGTATATGGATTTAAATACTTGTTTTGAAACAACAAGTGAACTACGGCAACTCTCGCTGTACGCACACTTGGTGCCAGCGTTTGCGAGCATTGTGTTGGGTTGGTTTGCAGTTAGATATGCGGCATCAAAGAAAAAGGCTGTTATTTTCCTCTTTTTTACCTGGCTATTTGCATTGTGGATGATAGGGGACGTAATCATCTGGAATACAAATAACTACTACACGGTGGCTGGCATCTGGTCCTCGCTTGACTACATAAACACACTGTTCTTTTTAGCACTTTTATACTTCCTATATATTGATTTTTTCAAGCCCTCGCGAACACCGCGATGGCTTACTGTCGTTCTGATTACTGCCGCAGTTTATCCACTACTCCTTACAATTAGTGGCTTGGCAGTAAATGAATTTGACCAACCAAATTGCGAGATGTATGAAAATGACTCACTTTCTCTGTACAAAGTGTATCTAGAAACAGGAGTAGTGGCCTTTATCACCTTCATTGGAGTACTGCAGACGATACGAAAGTGGTCTGAAAAAAAAGTGAGAAATCACGTAATGTTGCTGACTTCAGCTGCGGTACTATTTATGGGTCTTTTTGGTGGTTCAGAGTATATAGCAACTATAACCGACGTGTACGAAATCAATTTATACTCACTTTTCGCATTGCCGGTGTTTATGTTTATTCTCACGTTTGCTGTAACTGAGCAGCAAATGTTCCAAACAAAAGCAAGCAGCCTCACTTCTGTTCAATTGCTATTTTCACTGTTCGTTATTGTTGGCATCATGGACATCTTTTTGGCTGACACAGTTACTCAATATATTGTTTCTGGAGTAGGATCATTTATTACGCTTTCTTTTGGTGTTTTGCTTTGGCGAAGCGCGAGTCGAGAAAATAAACAACGAAAAGAAATCGAGGAGCTCGCTGAGAAGTTAGCCTCTGCAAACGAGCGGTTGAAGGAACTGGATAAATTGAAATCGGAATTTGTTTCGATTGCGTCGCATCAGTTGCGCAGCCCGCTCACCTCAATTCGCGGTTACGCCTCGATGTTGGCGGAGGGAAGCTTTGGCAAGTTACCAAAAAAAGCCGAGGACGCGGCCGTGCGGATTGAAGACTCAGCGAAGCTCATGGCGCTCTCAGTGGAAGACTATCTGAACGTATCGCGCATCGAGTCGGGCAATATGAAGTATGTGCTGTCTGACTTCAACCTACGCGATGAAGTTGACCATATCTGTGACGACGTGCGGTCTGAAGCCATGAAGAAGGGACTCGTCTTACTTTTCCGTAGTTCGATCCAGAGCCGCGGCGTCGTCCATGCTGACATTGGCAAAACCACCCAAATCGTACACAACCTCATTAACAACTCGCTGAAATATACACAGCAAGGATCGATCAAGGTACTGGTGCGAGACGATGCGGCTAAGAAACGCATATTTGTTGAAATTACCGATACTGGTATTGGCTTAAGTAAAGAATCTGCCGCCAAGCTCTTCCATAAATTTGAGCGCGCCCATAATGCGAACAGCGTAAACGTCTCTGGCACCGGCCTTGGTCTTTATGTCGCACAAAAAATGGCAGAAGCTATGGGCGGCGACATCACGGTAACCTCTGAAGGGGAAGGCAAGGGTTCCACCTTCACGTTGGTCATGCCACTGGCGTTGTAATTGGTGGGTGAAGGCGTTTTTTGGTAGTATAGACACATGTCCGACACCCAAAAACGCCTCCTCACTGGTCTGCAATCCTCAGGAACACTCCATATCGGTAACTACTTCGGTGCACTCAAACCCTTTCTCGATATTTACGAGCAGTACGACAGCTTTCTCATGGTGGCCGACTACCACGCTCTCACGTCTGTCCGAGAGCCGGCCGTTCTCCGTCAAAATATTTTTAATGTGGTGAAGGACTACTTGGCAGTTGGTGTCGACCCCGTCAAAGCCACCATTTTTCGGCAATCAGATAATCAAGATCACACGGAGCTGGCGTGGGTGCTCGACTGTCAGGTGACGGTGCCATTCCTTATGCAGGCCCACTCGTATAAAGACAAAGTGGCGAAAGGACTAGAACCAAATGTTGGCCTCTTTACGTATCCCATGCTGCAAGCGGCCGATATCACACTCTACGAGACGGATGTGGTACCAGTTGGTGAAGACCAGCGCCAGCACCTCGAGTACACTAGAGAAGCGGTGGGGAAGTTTAATCGGGCATACGGAGAAATTTTAAAAGAACCGGAAACATTAATTCTGGAAGGAGTGGGCGTCGTGCCCGGCACCGACGGTCAAAAAATGAGCAAAAGTTACGGCAACACCATCCCGTTGTTCGGCACTGAAGACGAAATTGAAAAGGCGGTCATGAGCATTGTGACCGACTCAACCGGTGAACGGCCAGAACACGTCTATGCCATTCACCGCCTTCTCAAACCAACTGACATGCTTGATCCGATTTATGAAGAACACAAAGGCCGCTACGGGGACTTAAAGAAACTACTGGCAGCTGATTTGGATGCTTTTATTGCCCCCATGCGCGAGCGCCGAGCCAATATCACCGACGACGAGGTAAAATCGGTATTGGCGGATGGTGTCAAACGAGCCAAAACGATTTCCAATAAAACATTGGCAAAGGTTCGTGACGTAGTTGGAATTACCATTTAGCATTTGCATATGTACAATCCAGAAATTTCACCGGAACAGACAGAGAATGTGATCCTCACCGATATTGAGGCGCTGGCCGAGCGTAAGGGGTATATCCTAAACGTCGTTGAAAAAAACTCTGAGAAAATTAGACTCCAGATACTAGGTGAAACAGCAACTAACAATCAAATCGGTCTTGGAAAAGCTGAACATGAACAATTTATTGCTGACTTACACGCCGAAGTTCCAGATTTGAATATAGATGCGGTAACCGTACTCGCGTGGCCGCAGGGGGCGGTTAACATTGAAATTGATCTTTCTAAAGTAAACGGTTCACAAATAGACAATTCCGAGGTATTATCAAACTCTGCCAAAGACGCAGCTGACACTGCTGAGGCGGGGAAGGAAAGCTTAGAAAGCGAGTAGAATCTCCCGGAGACGTCCGATATAACGTGGTCGAAAAATATGAATGAGTAAACGAGCGTAGCGACTATTGCGAATTTACGTCTCAATTTTGGACTTTATCCCGTCCAAAATTGCTAGACGACTACGTACAAAACTTATTCATTAAAAGGGTCTCGGGAGACAAATCCTGGACCGAAGTAGGGTGGCACCGCGGTCAATCAACATGATTGAAATCGCCCCTACAAACATACTAGTTAATCTATGTGTTTGTAGGGGCGATTTTTGCTTCTACAGCACAAAACAAACATGGAACGAACACTCATTAAAGATTTATCAAATCATGTTGGACAAACCGTCACCATTGCTGGCTGGGTTGATGTCGCCCGTGACCAAGGGAAAATGGCCTTTTTTGATTTTAGAGACCGCTCTGGAAAAGTACAAGGCGTGGTCTTCGGCAAACCTGACGTGCTAGAAATTGCGAAAACGCTAAAAAATGAATTCGTGGTTTCGGTGACGGGAGTGGTGAACGAACGTCCCGAAAAAATGCGCAAGACTGGTGTAGTGAACGGTGACGTTGAACTCGAGATCACTGCCATTGATATTTTGAATAAAGCCGAAACACCACCATTTGCATTAAGCGAAGACTCTAAGGACAAGGACGAGGAACTTCGCCTAAAGTATCGTTATCTGGATCTACGAACCGACCGCATGCAACGTAACATCCGTCTACGAAGCGAATTTGTACGTCGCTGTAGAAACTTTTTGATGGAACGAGATTTTGTGGAAATCGAAACACCGCTCCTGACCGAATCGACACCAGAAGGATCTCGAGACTTTGTTGTGCCGAGCCGACATCATCCAGGCAAATTCTACGCCTTGCCGCAATCTCCGCAACAGTACAAACAACTTCTCATGAACGCTGGTTTTGAACGGTATGTACAAATTGCCCGAGCGATTCGAGACGAAGACTTACGGGCCGACCGCGGCTACGAGCATACACAAATCGATGTTGAAATGTCATTCGTCGAACGTGATGACGTCATACAGATGATTGAAGACATGATAACGCACACCGTTGAGAGCCTTGGATTTACAATCAAACAAAAACCATTTCCGCGAGTTACTTATGCCGAATCAATGGCCAAGTACGGTGCCGACAAATTTGATATGCGTACTGATGAAGATAAGAAAAGTGGAGTATTGGCGTATGCGTGGGTCGTTGATTTTCCATTCTTTGAAAAAACCGACAAAGGAACTTGGACATTCACTCACAACCCCTTCTCCATGCCTAAAACAGAACACATTGAAGATTTGCTTGCCGGAAAAAATATTGAAAATATCTTAACCAGTCAATACGACCTGGTATGCAACGGCTATGAAGCAGGTGGAGGAAGCATCCGCGCCCACAAACCAGAAATTCTTGAAGCGGTATATAAAGTAATGGGAAACACCGAGGAAGAAACTCGTGAGAAGGTTGGACATATCCTTGAAGCTTTCACTTTTGGAACTCCACCTCACGGCGGCATTGCGCTCGGTGTTGAGAGAAATGTGATGAACCTGACTGGTGAAGAATCACTTCGTGAAGTACAAGCCTTTCCAATGACGCGCAAAGGTCAGACTGCTGTCATGAATGCTCCCAAACCCCTTACTGTTGAACAACTACTTGAGCTTGGTCTCTCTATAAAAAAGCAAACCAATGACCAAAATTAGCACTACACAAAAAACGTTGGAGAATACTCCTAAAAAATACTGTCGGTTTATTCTGACTGAAGACAGGCCTGATTGGCACAGACTGGTTGAGACAAAAGATGGCCAGTTGGAATATAGAATGGGGGTTGGGAAGTACAAAGACATCACTCCTCGCTCATTTCGCACGCTCGTGCGAACGATTGTTCAAACCGCAAAATCGCACCGACTGGAATACCTAGCACTTCCGTTTGGTACCCTCCGCGCGCCCAAAATTAAAACTATGGGCGAGGCTTGGCTTATGCAAACGTTGGCAGAAAATTTGGCGTTGGCACAGTACGAATTCACCGAGTATAAAACTAAGAAAACGAAGAAACACCTCAAAGAAATCCTGGTCTGTGGCGTTGCAACAAAAACACAAAAAGTTGCGTTTGATGTTGGACTCGCGATTGGCGAAGCGACGAATGAGGCTCGTACCATTGCCAACACACCGGGTGATGATATGACTCCAAGCAAACTCGCTGCGGCGACCGCTCGTATTCTAAAAGGCACCGGCGCAACGATCACTGTCTTTAATGAAAAACAAATCAAGACCAAGAAAATGGGCCTACTGCACGCGGTCGGGAAGGGCGCCGATGATAAACCCCGCTTTATCATCATTGAATACTGGGGAGCGGGGGAGGGTAGCAAGAGTAAAAAAGCCGAAAAACCTATCGTATTGGTTGGTAAAGGAATCACTTACGATACTGGCGGCCTCAACATCAAGCCAGCAGGCGCCATGCACGACATGCATATGGATATGTCTGGTGGCGCATCAGTGATCGCAACAATCAAAGCTATCGCTGCTCTCGGAATAAAGAAAAATGTCGTCGGCCTCATACCAGCGGCGGAAAACGCCGTATCAGCGACCAGCATGCGGGCGGGGGATATCGTGACGTCGCTCTCAGGTAAAACGGTGGAAATTTTACACACCGATGCCGAGGGCAGGATGGTGCTGGCCGATGCGCTCACCTACGCGCAGCAGGAGTACGAGCCAGCGCTTATTGTAGATATCGCCACCTTAACCGGCGCCGCCCTTGTCGCGCTCGGCCAGCACGCCAGCGCACTCATGACCAAGAACGAAAAATTGCAACGGACTTTGGTTGAGCTCGGTGAAAAAACCGGCGATCTTGTCTGGCCACTGCCGCTGTGGGACGAGTACAAACAGTACCTCAAAGGCACGCGAGCCGACATCAATAATGTCGCCGCTCCCACCGGCCGCTTCGGCGGCAGTATTGAGGGCGGAACGTTTCTTTCATTTTTTGTCTCTAAAAAAATCCCTTGGGTGCATCTCGATATTGCGCCGCGAATGGACAGTATTCCAAGTGATAAACTAGCTAAAGGCGCCACCGGGGAGCCGGTGCGACTGCTGGTAGAACTTATTCGCACACATACAAACTAACGCATGAAACAATTTACTCCAACCGAAATAGCTGACTGCATAAGAGGCATCCAGTACGTGTATGCCTTGAAGTATGAAATTCGGTACGAACTCACCCGTGACGAGAAAGACTTCACTGAGTCGGTCGCGGAACATGTTTTCGGTATGCAGGTGTTGGCTGACTTTTTTCTTGGCTACGACGATGCAAACGGGAACTTGGATCACGCAAAAATTCACGAGCTGATTACCTGGCATGACGTCGATGAAATCGAAACTGGCGATATAATTGGTTGGAAAAAGACCGACGACGACCGCGCCAACGAAGCCCGCGCCGCCGAGCGTGTCATTCAAAACTTGCCTGAAATTTTAAAGAATAAAATTTTGAAGTTACTCCAGGAATATGAAGAACAAAAAACTGAAGAGGCCAAATTTGTGAAAGCAATTGATAAAATTGAACCGATGTTCCACTTGTACAACGAAGAAGGGAAGGCTTGGGCAAAAAATGTCGGCTTGACGCACGACGACTCCCTGCGTATTAAAATTCCCTACGTGAACTACTTTCCTCACATAAAACAATTCAACGATTACTTTCACGAAATGATGCAGAAAGAAGGTTATTTTGCTGAGTGACATGCTACAATTTTGCTATGAATACGGTCACGATCGACCCGACGTTGTTTGCTATAAAAACCGAGCAGTTTGAGGGCCCGCTTGAGCTCTTGATAGAGCTCGTAGAAAAACGAAAACTGCTCATCAACGATATTTCGCTCGCGGCAGTGACTGATGAATACATTAAAACCGTCAGCCTCATGCAGGAGCTGTCGCTTCCCAATACCGCTCAGTTTATTACCCTAGCCGCCACCTTGCTTCTCATAAAATCAAAATCTCTTTTGCCGGTACTAGACCTTTCAGAAGAAGAGGAGACGAGCATTGATGAGCTCGAAAGGAGACTTCAGCTGTACCAGCTGTATCGTGAGGTAGCTCTGGATTTGAAATCACAATTTGGCCGCTCTCTCCAGTATGAGCCGGAATATGTACCGCCGCGAAATCCAATTTTTTTGCCCGACCGGTTTTGTGCGGAGAGTGAACTCCTAGCCGCCATGGAGCGGGTGTTGATCAACTTGCCAAGAACCGAAAAGCTCGCAACGGCAAAAGTGCGCCCCGCCATTACACTTGAAGAAATGATGGAAAAACTTCAGCGTCGGATTGAGCAACAAATTAAAACTCGTTTTTCTGAAATTCGCGCCAAAGAGCCGGGACGAAAAAACGTGATTGTCGGATTTCTGGCGATTCTTGAGCTCTTCAAACAGGGAACGGTCTTGATCACTCAAATCAAACGCTTTGATGATATAGAAATCGAACTTGAACGCAGTCACACACCAAAATACTATTAAAAAAGCCGGAGTGGCACACTGCAAGCGGTAGATTAAAATACCTCTGCTTGCAAATGCGTGCCACTCCGGCTAACGTTGCTTCTCTCTGGGCGGGTCGGGAGACCAGAGTATTCCCGGCAACGTCACGCGGGTGAACGCACTCAATCTGACAGTGCACATATCAGAGAGCGCGATTTGAACTTAACTGCTGGTAATATACTTGGTAAAGGGTGTTTTGTCAATCTCCAAAAGAAAAGACCTGATGGACATTGCGGGGGGAAGTTTGCAATGGTCCATCAGGCCAATACCGGTTGAACGGCCGGTACCGTGTCCTCGTTAACGCCGAGGGAATCGGTTGTGGGCTCCGCGGCCAATCAAATGATCAGTCCGCCGGCGCCGAAGATCAGGTCTGCGCAGAAGCCGGCGCGCCGCCCGTCGAGATGTCGATGTTGCCGATGATGTCGTTGCTGACGTTGCTCTGATTATACACGCGGTTGATCGCGGCCGTCGGAGGTTTGTACATTTTCATAGACGTCTCCAAGAACGTCGGTAGCCGAATGCCACCGAACCTCGTCCATCTTAGCATAATCCAAGATATTTGTCAACACTTTTTACTGTACTTGTAAAGTGTGCATAAAATAGCCCTGAAAACAATGGTTTTTTATGCTAGACTGTCAATATGCCGCTTGATATTCTCATCGAGGGTCTGTTGTTCTATAAGGCCAGCCCGCAGAACAAACTAAACCTGATCAAAATGTTTGCTGTCACGCCGGAGGACTTTCACGAGGCGGTGGAAGCGCTTCGTCGGCGACTCCAAAGCGGCGCTGTGCGACTGATTGAAACCGAAAACGACATTGAGCTCGTGACCGCTCCAGAACTTTCGGAGTTTATTGAAACACTTCGTAAGGGTGAACTTCACACCGACATCGGTAAAGCCGGCGCCGAAACATTGGCCATTATTTTGTATAAGGAACCGGTGACGCGAGCTGACATCGACCGCATTCGCGGTGTAAATTCATCGTTTATCTTGCGCAATTTGCTCACTCGCGGCTTGGTTGAGAGAGAAGTGGGAAAGGGAGGTCACTACTACAAAATTGCCCCGCCCTTGCTGAATCATCTCGGTATCAGTCAAAAGTATGAGTTACCGCGCTTTGCGGAATTCATGAACGCCATCGAGTCTTTTGAAGCTGAATCAACACCATGAACCCCGATACTTCATCCAGCAATACATACACCACCCATACCAAGCTACCGATTGGTTGGCAGTTGGGTGTGCTTGGTTTAATTTTTCTAGGACTGTTTGGGGTATTGTGGTGGCAACAGCAAAGTAGAGGGGAGAGCGAGGATTTGGCGGCGGCACCGCCGGCGTCAGCGCAAGTCAACACCACCTTCACGCCGTCGGTGCCGCAAAAAATTGAGCACGTTGAAATCCTCGCCCAAGCTGCTTTTGTGTTTGACGTCAGCGAACAGCGGGTGCTTTTTAGTAAAAACGCTGACCACGCGCTACCGCTCGCTTCGATTACAAAACTCATGACCACACTGCTCGCGCACGAACTTGTTGCGGAAGATAGGCAAACCACACTTTCACCGGCAGCCATTTTGCAAGAAGGTGACAGCGGACTTTCGGCTGGCGAGCGCGTGCGTATTGACGCATTACAAAAAATTGCACTTATCGCGTCATCGAATGATGCCGCCTACGCGCTCGCCGCCAGTGTCGGCTCGCTCCTTGGCGAGGACGACCCAGAGAATCAATTTGTGACAGGTATGAACATACGGGCTGAAGAATTGGGACTGAAAACCATGGCTTTTAAAAACCCGACCGGTCTTGATATCTCTGTCAGCGAGCCCGGCGCTGTCGGCTCGGCCCGGGAGGTGAGTTTTTTACTTGAATACATGCTCACACATTATCCCGAACTGCTCGAATCAACCCGCGAACTTGAAACTCGCGTCTACAACGTAGACGGCGATTATCACACAATCACCAACACCAACGAAGACGTGCTCGGAATACCTAATTTGATCGCCTCCAAAACCGGTTTTACCGACCTGGCCGGCGGCAATTTAACCGTCGCTTTTGACATCGGACTCAACCGTCCAATTATCATCACAGTGCTCGGCTCCTCCCGTGACGGGCGTTTTTCTGACGTCAAAAAACTGGCAACGGCCGTAACTGACAGTTTGCAGTCTGAGTAATAGCATCCGTATGGAATCCACCCTCATCAACGTGTTGGTACCGGCCGTCAGTGCCTTTACTATTGGTATTTTTATTACGCCGATTATTACTCACTACCTGTATGCTCACAAGGCATGGAAGAAGCAAGGTGGAAAAATCGCCCTAAACGGCGATGCGGCCGCAGTCTTTAATGAACTAAAGGGCGTGCATGAAACAAAAACACCACGCATGGGCGGCATTGTCATTTGGGTGAGCGTCCTCTCGACACTATTTGGCACTTACTTTGTAGCGCTTTTATTTCCCGACACCGTCCTCGCCGAATTAGACTTCATGAGCCGATCGCAGACGTACATTCCGGCAGTGTCGCTTCTTGTCGGGGCCATGATTGGTTTCTTAAACGACTTTTACGATATTACGCACGGCGGCAAAGGACTGCGCTTATCGGTGCGCCTGCTGCTTGTGACACTGCTTTCCGGCGCACTCGGGTGGTGGTTCTACACAAAACTCGGCGTGACCGCAGTCAATTTGCCATTTGGTCACGCTTGGGAACTCGGGATTTTCATCATTCCGTTTTATATTTTTTTAACCATCTCAGTGTACGCCAGCGGCATCATCGATGGGATCGACGGACTTTCAGGCGGTGTGTTTGCCGCTATCTTTAGCGCCTACGCCGGGATTGCACTCATTCAGTCACAATTTGATTTGGCGGCGTTCTCGGCCACGGTGGTCGGAGGCATCCTCGCTTTCCTTTGGTTTAACATTCCACCAGCTCGTTTCTGGATGACCGAGACCGGCACCATGGCGCTCACACTTGCGCTCGCGACCGTTGTCTTTATGACCGATGAGCTCGGAGAAGGGAATGGAATCTTCTTGTTGCCAATTGTCGGCTTACCACTCGTCGTGACGGTGCTCTCGAACGTACTGCAAATCTCATATCGCAAAATAACCGGTCGCAAGCTCTTTCGAATTGCGCCGCTCCACCATCATTTTGAAGCGATCGGGTGGCCCTCGTACAAGGTGACGATGCGCTACTGGATCATCAGCATTATCTGTGCGACCGTCGGAGTAATCCTCGCCACGGTTATCTAACATGCAAAAGCCAAAATCTATTGACACGGTTTTGCTCGCCATTATTGCCGTTTTGGTCGGTGGCGGCTTTTTGATTTTTTCGTCAGCTTCGCTTGGTTTGCTCGCTCGCGATGGCGCCAGCTTTGGCTCCGTTGCGTTTAGTCAGTTTGCTTTCGGAATTGTCGGCGGGGGAGTGGCACTTCTCTTGACCAGCAATCTGCACTACCGGCACTGGCGGAAGTACGCGTTTTATTTTTTTATACTGACGCTCGCCGCGACCGCCGCCGTGTTCATTCCTAGTTTAGGAATGACTCACGGCGGCGCTACCCGCTGGCTCGACTTAGGCCTGACAACCGTGCAACCATCAGAGTTTTTAAAAATTGGTTTTGTAGTGTATTTGGCCACTTGGCTCTCGGGCGTCCATAGCAAGATCAACTCCTGGCGTTACGGTCTCTTGCCTTTTTTGGCAATCATTGGTCTTGCGGGACTGGTACTACTCCTCCAGCCGGACACTGATACTTTCTTGATTATCGGCTGTGCTGGCATGGCTATGTTTTTGACGGCGGGCGCGACCTGGCGCGACATTGGGCTCATTCTGCTTGGCGGCCTAGTTGCCCTTGCGCTCATCGCCACTTTCCGCCCTTACATAATGGATCGTTTTACTACCTTTCTACACCCTGACAACGACCCGCTCGGCAGTGGCTATCAGATTCAGCAGTCGCTCATCGCCATCGGCACCGGCGGAATGAC
The DNA here is from genome assembly GCA_038065355.1 of Patescibacteria group bacterium. GTDB lineage: Bacteria > Patescibacteriota > Minisyncoccia > Phycocordibacterales > UBA918 > OLB19. Next base: position 122,865 of record JBBTRC010000007.1, on the reverse strand, counting down.
TGGCCGCGGTTTTGGGCAGAGTATCCAAAAATTTGAATACTTACCGGAGCCAATCGGCGATTCAATCTTTGCCGTGTACGCGGAAGAATTCGGATTTGTTGGCACCGCACTTCTCATAATTGCACTCGTGAGCTTATCGCTTCGCGGGTATAAAATTGCCACCCAAACAAGTGATATGTTTGGGACACTCCTCGTGACTGGCTTTATTACCATCATTATCACGCAGGCATTTCTGAACATCGCCGCTATGCTTGGGCTGGCGCCCCTCTCCGGTCTGCCTCTGCCATTCATCAGCCATGGGGGGACATCACTCCTCGCGACGCTGGCCTCGCTTGGCATCGTCCTCAACGTGTCAAAATACCGCGTCGTGAAGAAACGCGCATGATACACTTCATATGATGAAAATCGGGTTCGTAGGGGGAGGTACCGGTGGCCATTTTTACCCGCTCATGGCGGTGGCTGAAGAACTGACGAAAGAGCAAAAACCGCCGCGGTTGTACTATTTTGGTCCGGAGCCATACAGCAAAGAGGCCCTTCAGACGAACCACATCACCTACGTGTATTGTCCGGCTGGCAAATTACGCCGCTACTTTTCGGTACAGAATTTTATCGATGTGTTTAAAAATTTTTTCGGTGTCTTTGTGGCGGTTTTTAAGCTATTTTGGATCTACCCTGACGTTATTTTTAGCAAAGGTGGCTACACGAGTATTCCGATTTTGATTGCTGCCCGCTTTCTTATGATACCGGTCGTAATCCACGAATCTGACGCGGTACCAGGCCGCGCCAATAAATTAGCGGCCTCTTTTGCAAAATACATTGCCATCGCTCACAACGACGTGGCGAAGTACTTTCCAAAAGAGAAAACCGCTCTCATCGGCATACCGCTGCGCGCTGAAATAAAGAATACGAGTCAGAACCCACTCGCCGAGCTTGGGATCCCCGCCGACAAACCTCTCATTTACATCACCGGTGGCTCGCTCGGAGCCGAGCGACTGAACAACGTACTGATTCAATCACTCTCCGAATTATTGCCTCATTATAGAATCTTCCATCAAGTGGGCGATGGGCATCTCGAAGCAATTCAATTGGCGGCACAAAGTTTGTTGGCTGATTCTCCGCTTTTGGCAAACTACTACCTTCGAGATTCATTGGACGCAAAAACTGTCGCACTCCTCCTTGACGCGGCGGCGATTATCGTGACGAGAGCCGGCAGTACCACTCTTTTTGAAATTGCTTACCACGGCAAACCCGCCATCGTAGTACCCATTCCCGAAAACATCAGCCGCGATCAACGTACGAACGCCTACTCGTACGCCCGCAGTGGCGCGGCGATTGTGATTGAAGAGCACAATCTTACCCCGCACTTGCTGGCTGAACAAATTCAATCTATTATCAGTGACCGCAGTCGTACTGAGGCGATGGGGAATGCCGCTCGCACACTCTCTTTTCCTGATGCGGCCAAAAAAATCGCAGATTTACTTTTAAGCATCGGCCGAACACATGGATCATAAACCAGTCGTCACTCGTATTCCACCTAGTCCCACCGGACGCTTGCACATCGGTACCGTTCGCACCGCACTTTTTAACTACCTATTTGCAGAAAAGCACGGCGGGCACATGATCTTTCGCAGTGAAGATACCGACCAAGCACGGAGCAAAAGAGAGTATGAGGAAGAAATTATTGCCGGTTTGTCGTGGCTTGGTTTGCGTTGGCAGAATGAAACAATCTACCGCCAGTCAGAGCGCACAGCCATCTACAAAACCTACCTAGAAAAACTCATTGCCGCCGGTACGGCCTACGCCTCAAAGGAACCAAGCAAGCAAAATCCGGAAGAAATGATTGAGGTGATACGCTTGAAAAACCCAAACAAAGCCATCACTTTTCTCGACGAAATTCGCGGTGAAATTACCTTTGACACCACCGAACTCGGAGACTTTGTGATCGCCCGGTCCATTGAAGATGCCCTGTACCACTTCACAGTGGTCGTTGACGATCATGAGATGGGTATCACTCATGTTATTCGAGGCGAAGATCATATCTCAAACACACCACGTCAAATTTTAATTCAAGAGGCAATCGGTGCAACGCGGCCGCACTATGCACATTTACCATTGATTTTGGCTCCCGATCGATCAAAAATGTCCAAGCGCCATGGGGCGGTGGCGTTGATTGAGTACCAAAAAGAAGGTTTTCTGAAAGAGGCCATAGTGAACTACCTCGCCTTGCTTGGATGGAGCCCGGGAACGGATCAAGAATTTTTTAGCCTTGAGGAACTGGCAGAACGCTTTGACCTGGCTCAGGTGCAAAAGGGAGGAGCGATATTTGATAAGCAAAAATTCACTTGGTTTAACCGTCATTACCTAGCGCAGTTGTCCGATGACGAGTTACGCGCCTACCTCGCCGCCGAAGAGTTTTTTTCTGCACTACCGCAATTTTCAAATGAGCGTCTCGAGAAACTTTTACCGACTATCCGTGAACGCATAAGCACGAAAAAGGAATTTGAGGAGCAGGCGAAAGCGGGGGAGTACCACTTTGCCTTTGCTGTACCCGACTACGAAGTGTCTTTGCTCAAGTGGAAAAAGGACGAAACAGTCGCCAGCGCCGCGCCGCGCCTTTTGCATCTCAAAAAACTGCTGACTGTGGCAGACTTCTCAAGTCCTGAAGCGGTAAAGGGGGCTATTTGGCCTTACGCGGAAGAGGTCGGCAAAGGGGAGGTGCTGTGGCCGTTACGGGTTGCCTTATCAGGACGAGAGCAGTCGCCGGACCCGTTCACTTTAGCCTTTATTTTAGGGCAGGAAGAGACAGAGAGTCGCCTCCAATTTGCCTATGATAAAATAGCGGCATAATGATCACACGATGGTTCGTAGCCCTCTTAGTTGGTATATTGATTATACTGGCGTTTTCTTTTGCTCCCAGCGCGTTTGCACAGACAGAGTTGGAACGCCTCCAAACGCAAATTCAGGATAGAAACAGCCGCTTGTCGCAGATAGAAGCCGAAATAGCAAAATACGAAGCCGACCTCAAGGTCGTCGGCGCCGAGAAAAAAACTCTGCAGAACGCAATCAACCAACTCGAGCTGGAACGCAAGAAAGTGACGGCCGAAATCGCCAAAACCGAAAATCTTATTGCCTCAACCGATCTCGAAATTAATAAACTGGTCCTCGAAATTTCTCGCACCGAACAAGATATAGACAAAACCGAAAGCGCCATCGCCGAGATTATTCGCGCGCAGTATAAATCAAGCGACGATTCACTTTTGGAATTATTGCTTCGCCATGACCATCTGTCTGAGTTTTGGAGCACTCTCGAAGCACACGAAAACGTGCGGAATACCATGTCTGCCAAAGTCGCTGAATTGAGCTCGTTTCAGACGTTGCTGGAAAAAAATCGCACCACCAACGAGGCGAAACGCGCTGATCTGACTTCGTTAAAAACTCAATACACCGACCAAAATATTGTCCTCACAAACAATAAAGCGGAGCGAACCGAACTGCTCGAGGTAACAAAAAATGAAGAGAAGAGCTACCAACAGCTACTGGCTACACGCCAACAAGCTCGAGAGCAAATTCTCAAAGAACTGCGCGAGTTTGAATCCCAACTACAATTTATTCTCGACCCCAACACTATTCCGCCGCAAGGTACGCCGGTCTTTAGCTGGCCACTCCAAAACATAATCATCACGCAATACTTTGGCGGTACCGAGTTCGCAGCCCGCAACGCCGCCGTGTACGGCGGCCGTCCGTATCACCCAGGAGTGGACTTTGGCGCGCCACGAGGTACCGCTATTTACGCCCCTCTGTCTGGCACCGTCCGCGCCACTGGCAACACCGACCTCGTGCCAGGCTGTTACTCCTGGGGCAAGTGGACACTTATTGATCACGCCAACGGCCTCTCGACCCTCTACGCCCACCAAGACGTTATTAGCGTGTCGCCCGGCCAGAAAGTGAGCACTGGCGAGGTGGTTGGGTACGTTGGAAGCACTGGCTTTTCTACCGGCCCCCATCTGCACTTCACGGTCTACGCCAAAGCGGGCGTCAATGTGCGTAAATTCAACGAAATTAAAACCGTGACCAGCTGTGGACCAGCCTCGACTCCGGTCGCCGCCACCGAAGCCTACATCGATCCGATGCAGTACCTACCAGTACGTTAGAAACGGTGCTGGGTATAAAACTGGGGAAAACTATCCAGAAACCTGTGGATAGGCTGTGGGATAGATGTTATTATGTGGGTGCGATGCACTGCATCGTAGGAACTTACCCGAATGGAAGCCCCCGCGGGCCGCCCG
>JBBTRC010000007.1:20230-118569 GCA_038065355.1 Patescibacteria group bacterium | reverse complement strand
CCGCTCGTACCGAGCGGGCTTCTGGGGTACAGACATTTCTACATAAAATACACTGACGGCGATGATTCCACACCAACTCACGCAAATTGTTATCCTGGGCGGCACTGGCGACCTCGCTCAAAAGAAACTTCTCCCAGCGCTGTTTGATCTTTTTCTTAAGCAGAAACTGCCAACCCAATTTCAGATTATTGGTATTGCTCGTTCCAACAAAACACATGAGGAATACCAAAAATTCGTGGCGGATTTACTGCAAAAAAACCGACCTGTAAGCGAAAACGAACATACAAAACTAAACGAATTTTGCGCGAATGTTTTTTACCTGGCTGGCTCGTTCGACACGCCGGAAACTTTTGAAAATATTCAGAACATGCTTGGCAGTATGGACGGCGATGCCCCGGCCAACCGATTATTTTATTTGGCCGTACCGCCCGAACAGTACGGAAACATTTTTAAACACCTGCACGACTCCGGAGTAACCACGATGGTCTCCGGCGAAACCTGGGCTCGTATATTGGTAGAAAAACCATTTGGCAAAGACATTCACACCGCGCAGGCGCTAGAACAGGAGCTTAGCAGTCGCTACAAAGAAGAGCAGATTTTTCGTATTGACCACTATCTCGCCAAGGAGGCTGTGCAGAACATTCTATCGTTTCGATTTGCCAACATGCTGTTGCGTTCACCTTGGAACAAAGACCATATTGCTTCCGTCGATATCACTATGTTTGAGACCATCGACGTGGGGGCTCGCAGTGGTTTTTATGAGGGCGTCGGAGCCTTGCGCGACGTTGGTCAAAATCATCTCCTGCAGTTACTGGCGCTCATTGCTATGGACGAACCGGAAAATTTTTCGGCGGAATCAATACGGACAAAGCGAATCCAAGTACTCAACGCACTTCGTCCACTGCCAACAGAAAATCTTACTACACACATACTACGAGCCCAATACGACGGCTACCGCGAAGATAAAAATATCCCCAACGACTCACAAACCGAAACATACTTTGAACTTAAGGTATTCGTAGACAAACCAGAGTGGCGGGATGTACCATTTTTTATCCGCGCTGGAAAGGCCCTCTCTACTTCCGAGGTCTCAATCACCATTCACCTGAAGGACATCGCGACCGGGCTCTTCCTCACCGAGCAATGCACCACTGTTGGCAACGTGATTAAACTTACTATTTCTCCGACGCAGGCAATCTCTATATTGCTAAATGCTAAAGCGCCCGGCCTCGGCTTTGGGTTAGAGACTCGCGAGCTGGCGCTGACATGCCCGATTGGAGATACTGAGATCAAAAACTCCTACGAAAAAGTCCTCTATGACGCGATAGTAGGTGACCAAACGCTCTTCACAACTACCGAGGAAGTGTTGGCGGCTTGGAAGTTTATCACACCGATTTTGGAACATTGGCAGACAGTACCGCTCCATACGTATATAAAGGGAAGTAGCGGACCATTAACACATATCGCGTAATTTATGCAAAAGGAACTGGTTTTTATTGGACTTGGCCGCATGGGTGCCGCCATGACCGCGCACTTGGTTGAGCAGGGCTTTACCATCCATGGATCAGACGTCAACGAAGCGGCTCGTACTGCAGCAGCCAAGGAGGGTGTACACGTACACGCATCGATTGAAGAGGCAATTGCTGCCATGCCTGGGAAAAAGATTATATGGATAATGGTACCGTCTAAATTTGTCGATGATGTACTCGGGGAGGTGTTTGCGCATACGACCGCAGGCGATATTGTCATCGACGGTGGCAACACATTTTATAAGGATACTCTGCGCCGCGCCGCGCTGGCCGCCAGCAAAAATATCAGCTATGTAGATTGCGGAACATCAGGCGGCATGGAGGGTGCCAGGCACGGCGCGGCGCTCATGGTGGGCGGAAAAAAAGAAGACGTTGCAGCTGTGGAGCACATATTTAAAGCACTGGCGACTGCAGGCGGCTACGGACACGTAGGCGCGGTGGGCGCTGGGCATTTTGTCAAAATGGTGCACAACGGCATTGAATACGGCATGATGGGCGCCATTGCTGAAGGGCTTAACGCCATCAAACAGCACGCGACTGAATTTGAAATAGACGAACTCTGTGTACTTGACCCGTATGAGCACGAGAGCATCATTACCAGTAAATTGGTCAGCTGGACAGCTGACGCGTTAAAAATTCCAGGCTATATCGACAGCATCAGCGGCGAAGTGCCGCGAGGTGAAACAGAATCTGAAATGGAACACCTCACTACCATCGCACCGATGAAAATACTAGAGACAGCGCTCGAGCAACGCAAAGCCGAGCGCACAAACCCGTCGTACATCGGCCAACTCATTTCAGCGATGCGCAATCAGTTTGGCGGGCACCAAGTAATTAAAAAAGGGGAGTAATGGAAATTCGCACATCTGCACAACCGGCCGAAGCTACCGGCTCATATATCTCTACACTGCTGGCAAATGCCTCTCATGACGTTCTGTGCCTCTTGGCGGGCGGTTCGGCGCTCGATGTGGTTGAGTATATTGACATACCGTCACACGACGAACGTCGCACAATATTTATAATGGGTGATGAGCGGGTGAGTGGGGATGCCAAGATCAACAATTTCTTACAACTACGCTCTCGATATAAAAATCACAAGATCACAAAGCAAACGATTCCAACCGACGTCAATGACTCCGAGACGATTGAAACATTTAGCGCTCGCATCCGAGATAAATTCAATGTAGCATTGCAGGAATTAAAAACTCCGACCATCATCGCGCTTCTCGGCATCGGCAGTGACGGACACACCGCGGGAATTTTTCCTTTGCCTGAAAAAGAGTTCCGAGAGACCTATGGAGCCGATGTCACCTACGTCGGAGTTGAAGGTAAGGGGCTCACAATCGATTCTAGAGCGTCGTTTACGCCAAGTTGGCTCGAGGAGTATGTAGACCACATCGTGGGCTACGCAGTCAGCTCGTCGAAATTTAAAATACTAACAGCACTGCAGACCGAAAGTAGAGAATTACACGAACGACCAGCTGAACTCATCAAACGACATCGACACGCGGTTATTTTTACCGATCAAGTGTTGTAGCTAAATTATGACGATGAATGTCGCAAAAGATATATTGTGCGACATATCCGTTATTCTTTATCTTGCTAGGTATTTTCTTCCGGTAGGTATACCCCACCGAGGAACTGGCTCATCAGTGCGGTGTAGTCTGGTCGGTGTTCGGTCAGGTGAATCGTTCTAGTCTTTGTGCATGTGAGTCGGTACCTGATCTCTTCATGTCGGCTCAGATATTCGGATAGTTTTTGCGGAATGACTTCATCCTGTGAAATTATTTTTAGTGTCTGGCTGTACTTTTCACGAAGCGCAGCGGTGAGAAGCGTGTAGTGCGTACACCCCAGCACCACCGTGTCCCCCCTCCCCTCCCAAGCATCCACGTAGGCAGTCGCACAGGTGATCGCCTCGGCAAGTTTTTGCGCTTCGATGAGTGGCACCAATTCTGGCGCCGCTTGCGCGGTTAGTTCAATAGCTGTTTTATTTCTCCGTAACAGCTCTTTTTCGTACTTTTTTGATTCTACCGTCCGCTTCGTGGCAAGAAGAAGCACTTTTCTACTTCCCTCGTCAATAAGCGTCTCGATAGTTGGTATGATCACGCCAAGAATCCGTCTATCGGGATATTCCCGCGGCAAAAACTCATCCTGCAACCGGCGCAGTGTCTCTGCAGACGCGGTGTTGCAGGCAATGACGACGAGCGCGCAGTCGTGCGAAAACAAATGTCGCATGGCCGCCACCGACAGTGTGTACACTTCAGCTTCGGTTTTGTCACCGTAGGGCAAATGCTTGGTGTCACCGTAGTAATAATAATCAAACTCCGGCAACTCACGCACAATTGCACGCAAAATCGTTAAACCCCCGACTCCCGAGTCAAAAACCCCTATTTTCATGATGTAATTTCCGTGTTCTTCATTGAAATCGTACGATATTGCCCATTTCTGCCTCGGAGCACACGTTATTCCCTTATTCAGCACAAGATATGGCGTAGTATAGCGCGAATTTGGTATAATTACGGTGGTTTTATTTAATAAAATTTTGATATTGCTATGATGACGTTAACTGACGCACAGCGTCAAATGTTACAAACCAAAGGTGTCGTATTGGGCCGTGCGCTCATGGGACTACTCTTTGTAGTATCGGGAATTGGAATTGGCACCAATCCAGCTGGTACTCTGCCCCTCCTTGTCGGTATGGGACTGCCAGCGGCCGGTCTGTTGCTGTGGATAATTGTGATTTTCAAGATCGTGGCTGGCGGACTACTCATTATTGGCAAGCGAGTTGGACTCGCCGCTGCTGGATTGATTATCTTCACCTTCCTCACAATCGTACTTGTTCACAATGATCTTTCTAACCAAAATGACTTCATCGCATCCCTAAAGAATCTCGCTGTTATCGGAGGTCTCTTATATGTAATGGCTTTCGGTGCTGGCTCGTGGAATGCAAAGGCTGCCGCTTCGGCACCTGTACAGAGCATGTGACTTCCCTTTTTCTAATCAAAAAACGCGCCTTTTGGGCGCGTTTTTTGATTAGAAATTTGCCGCTAGCTGGCCATCCCAACATACTGCCGAAGCATTCCATGGACGGGTACCCTGCGTTTCATAGAGAAAGCGGGCATACGCCATGTTGTCGTAAATGTCATCTAGGTTCAAATCCATTGCGGCTGCTTTCTGGTTATGGTAACGCTTGTTGATCTGCATTACCCCAGTATCAGCTGGATCGACGCGACCCTTAAGGATCGAGCCGTCTTTGAGTTCATGACGGAAAGTAGATTCACAGCGTGCGATTTCAGCCATAACAGGGATGTCATGGAAGTATGCGCGCACGATTTCTTCTGTGTTAGATGGACTTGTAGTCAAGGTCATCTCTACCGCTTCTGTCATCGCAATGTGTCCGTACGCTGTTTCCGGTACTGAAACCGTCGAGACCGCCGAAGCGGTAAACAGGGCTAGAATCACAGTGGATAAAATAAGCCAATGGTCTTAACTGACAAACACCGGTCACAGAGTACCGATGACCGCACAAGCATAGCATAAACCGCGGATTTTTATCATAATAGCATACTAGTGTATTTTTGTCAATATAAAAATAGCCATACTTTTGGAAGATATGGCTACAAGCAAGGCTTTTTGGGTGATTCTTTAGCTACAGGCGCTTGGCAAGGAAACCATCGTCGTCGGCAGTGACGCACCCCTTCTCACCACCGCCTCAACCACCGCAGCGAGACCGTCCTCGCTTTGAAGCAACTCTTCGACCTGTCTGACGGTAACTCCTAACTCGTCAAGACGGCGCAAAAGATTGTGCCCTGGGCCGGAGGCCACCAAACGCTGCTCACTTACTACGGGCGAGTTCATACACTTCCCTTTCTGTTACTGGCGCAAGTGTACGCATAAGGCAAGGAAAAATCAAGTTTAGAGCCGCTTTTTGAGGATAGCCAGCGCCCCATAGAGACCTGCTTCATCGCCAAGTTTAGCGGTCGTGATGAGCGGCGCCGGCACAAATCCTTCGAGTGCCGCCACGGTGTACTTGCGGATAGCGTCAATTTCTATACGCGGATCACCAATAATCATTGATCCGCCAAGCACAATCGCATCTGGCGACCAGTACAAGATGGTGTTACGTAGTCCCTGAGCCAGGTATTCGGCTAGCTCCTCCCACAGCACGTCACTCTGTGGAATTTCATACGGCTTTACGCCAAAGCGATTTTCCACCGCCGTTCCCGAAACCAAGTTTTCGAGCGTCGGACTCACCTCTTCACCAAGCACCGTCCGGTCGATGTCAAGAATCTGATGCCCTGGTTCAAAACCCAAGCTGGCGTGATCGATCTCGCCATTCTCCACTTTCACGCCGCCAACACCGGTGCTGACCGTGTGGTACGCGATTATCTCAAGCCCTTTGCCGGCCCCAAAGGTCGCCTCCCCTACCCCCGCCATCGCCGTGTCGTTCTCGAGAAATATCGGCACGTCAAAGTACGCTTTTAACTCGTCAACCACAGATTTTCCGGCCCACTTTTTAAGGACAGAGTCATTTTGAATGCCGGTTTTATGCTCGTTAATGAGACCGCGAATACCGCCGGCCATCGCCTTTGGCTTCTCGTCGCTGAGGTTCACAATCGCATCGGCGATGGCCTTGATGCCGTCTTCAAATTTTGGTGGAGTTTTAAATGAGGTATGCTCGCCGATTGCTTCAAAGTCAGTCGAAACCGCCACTCTTGTCTTAGTACCACCAATGTCAAAAAGAACGTACGTCATAGCCCGAGAATAGCACGAGTCTTGTTCTTGTAGAGTTCGACGTTTGGCTGATCGAAAGCGTTAAGGTTCAAAAGTTTGGCAATGTACATGACTTCACGCATGCGCATACCCATAAAAAGGCCAAGTGAATACGCGAGATTTTCGTCAAACACCGTGGCTCGGTACGATAGCTGTTTCTCCTGGTAGGCTTTGATGACGCCGCCATAGAGCGCAGTCGCCACTTCCTGCATCGAGAAGCGGCCGTAGGCTTGGCTCAAGGACTGCTTAGGAATCGCAAAGTCTATGTGGTCATCGTCGAAAGACACAAAATCAGTGTAGACGCCAGGAAAGCCGCTCAGGTATAGTTGTCCGACCGAGTGTAGCTCGACTGGAGTTGAGATAGTTGGCAACATCCCCTTCTCTGTGGCTTGGCCGCTTAGGTCGGTATTTTTTCCCAGGCTTTCAGCAAAGAGCTGGCGGTACCAGGCGCCGAGCGTAGCGAGGCGCGGGTCAAAAGCAAAAAAGTTGTAGTGGCGATACCCGTTCTCAATATAGTGAAACACGCGACTGGCGTTATCGGCTGTTACCGATTCGTACTCGGCCGTGTGTGCGTCCAAAAATCCTTCTATGTAGCTGTCAGTGTCGTGTTTTAGAATCGTAAGCGGTACCAATCCCACTTCGGTGGCAACCGAGTAGCGGCCGCCAACAACTTTTGGCATGGCGATGCAATCAGCACCGAGCTGCGCTCCCATCTTCATAAACTCGGTGTCAGGGTCACCGATGAAAATCGTCTGTTGGTAGATATGCTGGCCAAACTGCTTCTTCAACTGCTCAAGCACGACGCCGGCGTTTACCAGTGTCTCGGCGGTGTTGCCCGACTTGCTCACCACACACACAGTTATATCTGAAGCTTTTTTGTACGGACGCAGATCTTCGCGTACAGAAGCGAGCGCGGCCGCTGAGATGGTGTCGAGCGAGGAAAGTTTGACCGCGCCTGTCGTGAGCACAGAGTGGACTGCTTCTGTGCCTAAATTTGAACCGCCAATGCCTATCAGTACGAGATGTTTGGTTTTTCCGTAACGCTTTGCCACGCGTGCGAGCGTGTCATGAAGCTGTGGCGTACGGGCGTGTGCCAGCGAGTATTCTGCCGCCGTGCTGTCGTTTGCACGTAGGGCCTCGGCAATACTGTTTCTATAGGAGTCAAGTCGTTTTTGCGTCTGTTCTAAGACGTCACTCGTGAGGCCAGTGTTGTCAAAATGTGATACCCGCATAATTAAATTTGTTTGGGGCGCGTTCCATCGACGTGTTTCATGACGTATCGAAACGCGTCATCCACTGAATCCACAACGTGAAAAATCTCCAGATCTTCGCCGTTAATCATCTGGAATTTTTTGAGCATGTCGTGTTCAAAAAAGCGCAAAAGTGGATCCCAGAATTCCTTTCCGTATAAAATAACTGGTATTGGTTCAATTTTTTTGGTTTGGATGAGGGTGATAATTTCAAAAAATTCGTCGAGGGTGCCGAAGCCGCCAGGAAAGTACACGTATACCTCCGACGCAAATGTGAGCATTACCTTGCGTGAAAAAAAGAAATCAAAATTCAGTGATTCGGTGGTGTAGGGATTGAGTTTTTGTTCGAACGGTAGTTTGATGTTGAGACCAACCGAGCGACCGCCTACCTTAAACGCACCAACGTTTGAAGCCTCCATGATACCAGGACCGCCACCAGAAATAATCGAAAATCCCTTTTTAGCCAAACGGGCGGCCAGGTCTTCCGCCGCTTTGTAGTAGGGGTCGCTTGGTTTCAGTCTGGCACTGCCCCAGAAAGTGGCCGCGAGACCGTGCTCGCGCAAAAGTTCAAAGCCCTGCACAAACTCGGACATGATCCTGAACACCCGCCACGATTGGATTGCGTCACCATCAACCCCCTTCGGGTCAAGTAGTTCGGTGACGATACGACAGGTATTTGGATCAAGTTTTTTAATGCGGTCAGTTGGCTTTTTGGCCACCGGTTTGGTTTTTCCTAACATGCGATTATTGTACCACCGGCTTCCCTACCACGGGATTTCAAATTGAGAAAATTCGGGGAGAAGCGCGCGCCCGTAGAGTAAACGTGAAATAACTTCAGCATGTGAGAGTGCGCCGGTAAGCGCATTGTGAGGCTCTGGCTCGTCAGGGATGCCACAATAATTTAACACCGCATCGAGGTTGAGCGCGCTACGGCGATGCTCCACATCAAGCGGCGGCGTAATTCCCCGTTTGACCATATGCATCCAACACAACGTATGAGTGTCGATGGTGCGATGTGCAAAATTCCATTCCAGGTGAGCACGGTGCGCCGCGGCTTTGGCCATGTCTCGGTCAAACGAAACATTTTGCCCGGCCATGGTACGGTTAGATAAATCTTTTGACCAGTCAATGAAATTGCGGATGAGTTCGGCTTCGGTCATTTTGTTAGGGTCTGTCACTTCTGCCTCGGTAAACCCATTCACCGCCAAACCTTCCGCATCGATATGCGCCCCGTCCCAGATGCGACATTCGGCATAAAACTGGTTGGTAGGATTTACTAAATCAAGCGCGCCGAGCGACACAATCGAGTGTTTTTCGCTATTCAGACCAGTGGATTCAATGTCAAGTACTAACATTAGGCAGAGTATAGCACGACTTACGCATGTGCCTTGACATAGTTGTTTTTTGTATTATCTTTCTTTCTGGATAGTTGTCTTGAAATCACGGAGGTGAAAGGTGCAACAACCCGCAATGACAGCCGGCCAGAGCCGTGAACTGTTGACTCGCAAACTAGATTTGGTGCTACCAAATCTGGCGGCGAAAGACAGGGACTTTGTGCTTGATGCGTATAGCGAATCATGGAGGACCTATCACAACGCCGACCACATCCTCAAAATGTTTCGACTCTTGGATTCAACACCCACGGCAAATTTTCTTTCTTCGTCAGAGACGCTGGCGCTCCACTGCATGATTATTTACCACGATGTCGTGTACAAGCTTTATCCCGAAGAAGGTTGGAACGAGTGTCAAAGTGCTTGTATAGCGATCGTACACCTTACGGAGGCCGGCCTGCCTATCGAGATCGGAAGGACCGTTGGGGCTGGCATTTATACAACAATAACCCATACGCTGGATGCGTTGGATGAATCACCCCCTGATAGCGATATCATGCGGGTGCCCATCGCCTATTTGCTTGATCTTGATCTGGCAGCAGGTCTCGGGCGGAGCTGGGAAGAGTTTTCGGCCAATACCGAATTAGTTTGGCAGGAGTACCAACCAGTGGCCACTCGCGAACAGTTTGATCTCGGACGAATCGCGTGGGCTAAGTCATTTTTGCAACGGCCGAAAATCTTCCACACTGAACAGTTTGCGCACCTTGAAGATCCAGTGCGAGACAATTTGCGGCGATTGGCAGCTACCGAATAACGTCGATGCGGTTACTAGCCCTACCCACGTTGCCAACAACAAACCAAAACGGCTTTGCAAAGGAATTGCAAAGCCGTTTTTATAATCCGGAGCAATTGGCAGCGGGGGTGTAGCCAGCAGCTTCAGCTAACTCGAGGGAGGCGAATTCAATTCGATTCGCCTCTTTTATTTGACTCGCGCCGGGACAACTCGGCAGATGGTATTTGGTGCCGGATTTCGAGGCGACGACCGGCCCGAGCGAAGTAGTGGCCTTAACCTCGACTGGTTGCTCTACCGGAACAAAGGCCGACGTGGCGATGGCTACGTTGGCGGGTGCCGAAGCATTCATTTGAGGCTTAGAATCCAAGGCCGATTGGCGTCCAAGACCAAAAGAGCCAATTCCTACCAAGAGCACGACGAGCACGTGAAAGACTGCATCATCAATGAGCCAAGACTTGAGTTTTTCTAACATATATCGTATACTCTGCCCGTTAAATTGTAACCATTATACAGTAATCGTATGGCAACCAAAAAAGCGGCGGGTACCGCGAAAAACCTGCGCGACTCACAACCAAAATATCTGGGGGTGAAGCGCGCCGACGGACAAGCTGTCAAGTCTGGTGAGATCATTGTTCGCCAGCGAGGCACCAAAATCGAAGGTGGAAAGGGTGTAAAAGTCGGCAAAGACCACACAATTTTCGCCCTTGTTGATGGTGTTGTGGCTTTCAAGCAGATGAGGAAAATCCGTTTTAACGGCCAGAAAGTGGTCAAAAAAATGGTGGAGGTGGTGGCTGCGTAAATCGTAAGTTTTATCACAAAAATGACCGCCTCCTAAGCGGTCATTTTTGTGATTAGTTTCGGCGCAGGGTGGCTGATTCTATGACCACGTCTGCCTGTGGCAGGTCGTTACTATTGGTTTCAACTTTTCCGATCGCGTCTACCACCTCCATTCCGCCGACTACCCGGCCGAACACGGGGTGTTTGGACGAGAGCGGCTGTTTATCAAAATCCAGGTTGGTATTATCAACTAGATTGATAAAAAACTGGCTGCCGCCGGTGTCGGGACCGCTGTTGGCCATCGCAATAGTGCCGCGTACGTTGGTGAGATACTGCCCCTTTATGTGCTCATCGGGGATAGCGTAGCCTGGGCCGCCCGTCCCGTAGCGAAGCACCTCATCGGTTTTTGTAATCGGGTCGCCGCTTTGGATCATAAAGCCGTCAATCACGCGGTGAAACTTGATGTCGTTGTAAAAACCTTCTTCCACCAGCTTCGCAAAATTGCCGGCGGTAATCGGCATAGTGTCTTCAAAAAGTTCGATTTCAAAAGTGCCCTTGTTTGTGTTCAAAACAGCGACCGGATTGCTTTTGTTTGTCATATCAACATCATAAGCTGCTAATTGTTCGGGGGTCAGCGGCGTTGGCAATGCCTCTTCGAGTTTTATTTCGCTCCCCTCTCCACTCGTGAGCGAAACGGAAGTGTCGTCGGCAGCAATCCACCACGAGACGCCAGCCACTAAGGCGCCGCAGAGCACTAACAAAATAATGACTGGTAGAGATTTTTTCAAAACGGGACTCATACTGTGGTTAGGTTTTTTTAACAACTTCAATGGTAAGCAGTGTGTGCATATCATGGAGCGCCAACGTCACTTGGTGCGCACCAACCTCTTTAATCGGGGCCTCGATCATCACTTCTTCAACCCGCAGTTGTGCTCCTTTCTCTTGTGCGGCGGCTACGATGTCCTTTGCACTGATTGCTTTAAAAAGGTGTCCCCGATCATTCACTTCCGCCTGGATTGCAAGCGGTGATGACGTAAGTGCCGTCACTGCAGATTGAAATCGAGCAGAATCAGCCGACTTTGCGGCGACAACGACGGCCTTTTTCTCTGCCAATTTTTTTAGGTTGCTAGTAGTGGCTGGTTCGGCCAAGCGTTTTGGGATCAACTGATTCAACGCAAAGCCGTCGGACACGTCCACAATCGTGCCTCGTTTCCCGATTTTTGCTACGTCTTGTAAGAGAATGATTTTCATTACGCTTCAGATTATTATCACTAAATACGCACTGCGCATAGGTGCGGGCATCATACCAAAATCGTCCTCGCTACTCCAGCCCAGAGTGCGTCACTGTATCTTCAAACGCTTCGCTCGTCACTTCTTCGCCACGGAGAAAGCGGAGCGCCGCGTCTTTTTGTGGGTCTGCTCCAGATAGGCGTTCGGCTGGGGTACGGTTGATAAGGATATTGGGCGCAAGACCGCCATTTGAGATAGAGAGGCCGCTCGGGGTAAGCCAACGGGCGACCGTCACCTTAAGCGATGCTCCATCATCGAGTTCGACCAGTTCCTGTACCGAACCTTTTCCAAACGTCACACTGCCAATGACGGTCGCCACGCCGTGATCTTTTAACGCACCAGCCAAAATTTCGGCCGCCGATGCAGAACCATTGTCCACCAAGACCACAAACGTATCGGCAGAAAAGAGTGATGTCTGCTGTCGGCTACGACTGCGGAAGACATGTTCCTCGCCTCCCTCGCCAGATTGCTCGGTCACTACCACCTTTCCCGCGGGCAGAAAATAGCTCCCGATAGCCACGGCGCTTTGCAAAAAACCGCCAGGGTTACCGCGCAGATCGAGAATGAGTTTGGTTGAGCCGCTTTGTAGGTAGTCGGTAAGCGCATCTTTCATTTTTTGCTCAGAAAGGGCGTTGAAAGTGTAGAGCGCGATGATAAAGGTATCGTCGACTTTTTCGGTTTTGACGGTGGGAATTTCAATCGTGTCGCGGGTCACCGGTATGGTGAGAAATTCATCTTCGCCTTCGCGGAAAATGGTCAAAATGACAACAGTTCCCTTTTCTCCACGTATCAACCGCACCGCTTCGTCAATGCGCATGTCTTCGGTGGTAGTCTCGTCAATTTTGACAATGACGTCGCCAGCGAGCAGGCCAGCCTTGGCGGCTGGTGTCTCTGGGAGTGGCGCAATGATGGTCACAAGACCGTCGCGTAGCCCCACCTCCATACCAACACCGCTGAAGTTGCCGGAGATGTCCTCATTGAAGTGAGCCGCCTCCTCGGGAGGTAAGTACACCGTATAGGGATCTCCGTAGGTGTCAACCAGACCCTCGATAGCGCCCTCAATGCGTTCCTCTTTTGTAACGCCGGCAGTTGAACTCGCCGTCACATATTTTTCTTCAAGCAAATCCCACACCTCCCAGAGTTTGGAGAGGTCTGGACGGTCTGATGGGTCTACCGTCTCCTCTTGGCCAAAAAATAAATTGTAGAGACCGGCCGTCTGATCGTTGAGAGGAATTTCGCGCTGGCCAAACTGCACACCAGATACGAAGGCGGCGGCGGCCAAAACGAGTGCCAAACCATACCCCAATATGGCACTATTTTTTTTCTCTTTGGGATTATGTTCAATCGACATAGTGGCATTATCTCACACTGGCGTAGAGTCGCCAAAAAATGGTGTTTGTAGTGGGGGATAGGATGTTTTGCCTGTTATTTGCTACACTAGAAGTCCATGTTGCAAAATCTCTTCAAAAAACCGTCGCCTCCCGTCGCCATGGACATACGACTCTTTAATACCGAAACGGGCAAGCTTGAAGTATTTACGCCGCTCCGTAGCCCGCAGGTGACCATGTACAGCTGCGGCCCGACCGTCTACGACTACGCGCACATCGGCAACTTGCGCTCCTATGTATTTGCCGACATCTTAAAGCGCGTTCTAGTACGAAGTGGATATCTGGTAAAACACACCATCAACCTCACCGACTTTGGCCACCTTACCGACGATGGTGATGCCGGCGAAGACAAAATGATGAAAGGTCTCATGCGAGAAGGGCTGCCGGTTTCGCTCGAAGCGATGCGCCAGCTTTCCGACACGTACATTCAGGCGTTCTTCGCCGATATGGAGGCACTGCGTATCTTGCCGCCGACCACTTGGGCCAGAGCCAGCGAGTACGTTAAAAAACAGATCGCACTTATAAAGACCCTCGATGAGAAGGGCTTCACTTACGAAACGGGAGACGGTGTTTATTTCGACATTTCCAAATTCCCGACCTACGGGCGCTTAGGCAAAATCGACGTACAAAAACTTAAAAGCGGCGCGCGCGTTGAGGTCAACAGCGAAAAGCGGCATCCGGCTGACTTTGCCGTCTGGAAAAAGGGTGAGCTTGGCTGGGACAGCCGCTGGGGTAAAGGCTTCCCCGGCTGGCACATTGAATGTTCAGCGATGGCGATGGCTACGCTCGGTAAAGAGATCGACATCCACACCGGAGGCATCGACCATATTCCGGTTCATCACAACGCCGAGATTGCACAAAGTGAAGCCGCTACCGGAAAACACTTTGCCAAGTATTGGCTCCACAATGCTTTCATCACTATCGACAACGCCAAAATCGCCAAGTCGCTCGGCAATGGCATTACCTTGCGCCACCTCATGGACCGGGGATTCTCCGGTGACGACTACCGCTACTGGCTCCTCACCGCCCACTACCGCTCCCCTATCAACTTCTCCTGGGACGCGCTCCAAGGAGCGAAGCAGGCGCTCTACCGCCTGAAGCGCTACATGTACGAAGAATTTAAACAAAAAGCCAGCGCCCCCGAACCCCGCTATCTCGAAAAATTTGACCTTATGCTCGCAAACGATCTTGACACTCCCGGCGCCATTGCATGCATGTGGGAAATGATCCGCGACAACACTCTCGATAACCACACAAAATGCGGCACCCTCATGGCCATGGATGACGTGCTCGATATCGGATTATCTGAAAACCAAGAAGACGGCCGGCGTTCACTCGGCGTAGTCGCGGCAGATGAACTGCCAGCCGATATACAAGAGCTCGTTGACCGCCGCGAAGCCACCCGCATCGCCCGCAACTGGATCGAAGCTGATACTCTGCGCGATGCCATCAAGCTGAAGGGCTACCAGCTTGAGGACACTCCCCACGGCCCAAAAGTGACAAAAGCTGAATGAAAAAACCGACGCCACAGTGTGGCGTCGGTTTTCTATATTTTTTAACTTACGAAGTCATGAGACCGCTTCAATGAGTCGAGCAACGGTGCGTTTATCTGCTTCCTGAGTCCTAAAGTCATCGGCATGAATGAGCCAGAGCGCCTCCACCGCTTGGTGGAAGTTCATGGCTCGGCCGTCCTGTGTCAGAAGCCCGTACTGCTTGGCCAGAGACAACGTGGGCGACACGCTATCGCGGAGATTCACGTCGCACACGACCGCCGAGCGTTTGGCTGTCGCAATCACTCGCTCACTATCGCGAAGATTGTGCTCAAGATCGCCGTCGGCGGATGAGAGGGCGGCAAAGTCCTTGAGCGGACCTTCGGCGCTTTTTGTCGAGGCATTGATGATAATGTCTGCGTCGGGCACTAGCCTGGCAAGCGCGTCTTCACCGTAACCCGTAGCTCGTATACCTAGCGTGTGGGTGATGCGTTCTGCCAGCTTGACTGCTTTTTCAGCTGTTCGGTTGACAATATCAAGTTGTACAAGCTCACCGGCGAGCGCAAAGGCAATAGCGTCAGCAGTGCCACCGGCACCAACGAGCAACACTTTTGCACCCATAAGAGAGTGTATGTCTTTTTCCCAAGCGAACAATTCCTTGAGTCCGAACACAAAGCCCGTACCGTCGGTGTTGTACCCGTGGAGTGCACCATCCTTTTTGACCACCACATTGACGGCATCGATCCGACGTGCGAGTGGATCCAAAACGTCGAGAAAGGCCGGTGCTTTATTTTTAAAACCAGAACCGGTTCCGCCACCGCGATATTTTGGATCTTTACGAAAATTATCATAGACAGCATCTGCCTCCTTCGGGTCAGCCACCACCATGGCAAAACCAATCGGTAGGTCGAGTGAACGAAACACGTGGTTGGCTTTTTTCGCAAAGCGACCGGGATACTCGTGGTCGATCGGCGTCAGGTCGTACGTTTCAAAATCTTCAAGCGAGTTCGGGTTGCCATGCGGCAGTGTTGCGAGGCGATATAGTTGTGTCATAGAGACCTTTCCTTTGTTAGCGCTGGTAGCTGAATGTAATCTTTGTGATAGGCGTGTCATCGCTAAGCGTCTCTTTGTCCAAGTTGTATACAAGACCAAGATGCCATTGTAGTTGGGCTTTTGATGTCACATCCGGAGTTGCGTTTACGAAATCATGCGCCTCCAAGTCACCGATTCGAACGAGTTTAACTTCATCGATTCGAATCACTTTGCGCGGTTCGGGTAAGAAAATCGGCGCTACGCGCGCGCGATCCAAACCCACCTCCGCAATCACTTTTGCAGTCACAATGTCACCAGGACAGTAACCGCGCCAGTCGCCGCACTGACGTTTGCCCGGCCGAAAGACCGTGGTAATAGCTTCGCGAGCAAGTAGCTCGCGGTAGACTCGACGAAACGCCATCTCATCGTGCGGTAGCACGAAACGTTCACCTGGCTGGCCAGACGAAAGTTCTGTCACAGAGATCTCCTCCTTTAAGATGCAAGAACAAAAACCGGTTTACTCCTTTCGTTACTACGACGTAGTACCGCTTTTCTTTCATGTGTTCTTCATCTTCGATCATCTTCGATCATCTGCGAACAAATGCTGATAATGCGATTCTTGTTTTTTCGCCCACTTGGCTTGCAAGTAGCCGGATACAAAACTCATCAGTAACCCCGAACCGCCAAAACCAATACTGTACCCAATACCGCTTTCATCAGCTGGAATAATGTATGGCAGAGAACGAGCGGTCGGGAAAAAGACCCCGCTCCAATGGCCGGTTGGTGTGTATGAACGATCAAGCCGTAGCACTTCCTTGGAAAATTCATGGAGTCGTTTGAGCGCTTGTGACTCGGTGTGTTTTGTCGTCGAGTCCGCCCGCGCATCTTCGCCGCCAACCCACAGTTGCCGCCCTGCAAAGGAGCGAATGTAGTGAAATGGTTCGGCGACATCCCACATCATAGCGGTGCGGTACAACTCGGCTAAGCGCGGCGACTCATAGCGAACAACGTACGTGCGCTGTCGCTCAATCGGAAAACGCTTCAACTTCGGAATTGACTGATCACCAGTCGCCACCAAGACTCGCCGGGCAGAGAGCACCTCGCCGTGGCTGGTATGCACATGAACCGGAGACCCTGGCTCAATGTGCTCCACTTCCCTCTGGTGATAAACCATCCCGCCATTTTGTTTTACCGCTCGCCGAAGCGTGCGCAAAATCGCCTGATTGTTGGTACGCCCATCCCCCACGAGCGTGAGCGCGGCTTTGAAAGATGGATGGAGCAGGTGAGGATTAGATTCAAGCGTCACTTTTGCGCCAAGCGCCCGATAGCGTCCGTATTTGTGTTCAATCGCGCTTCTCCCCTCTGCGGTCGTGCTGAACATGTGCGCGGGTACGCGCTTGGCTTCAAAGTGCTCGCTACCCTCTCTGTGTGCAAAAGCTGTCAGCAGCACGATGGCTTTTTCGGTCAATTGCCAAATGTCTTTGGCGGCCTCGAGTCCGTGCACAGCAATAACTTTGTCCCAATTGACATCCGGGTCATGGTTCATTTCCGCTGTTGAAGCGAAGCTGGCGTTGTCCTTTCCTGAACCACGGTCGAGCACCACTACCCGTTCACCGAGTAGACTGAAGTGGTACGCGGCCGACAAGCCAGCGAAACCGGCTCCGATAATAATCCGGTCAAACGTATTCGCGGCCACAGAAATATTTATGAGCTTTGCTGAGTTTTAATAATGTTACCAACGCGGTTACCAAGGCGAACTGGCATCATGATAAGCGCGATCAAAATGCCGAATAGCAACACGAAGATACCGGTCAGAATCTTCCCTACTCCGACGAGCTTAAGCTCAAGCAGAGTTGATGGATAATTTTGAATCTCGACCAGTCGCTGGTTGAGCTCTGAACCAGTCGGTGCCGCCTCGCGCTCCGCTTTTGAAAGAATAAAGTAATCCTGTTGCAACGCGTGAAACGTCGCTTCTTCTATTGCCACCTTGTGGTGCATGTACACGCCCTGCCCGGCAAAAAATAGCGCGATAAGCATCAAGATCATCATCATAATCAACGGCTTTCCCATACGATTGTTTTAGTAGTTACGTAAATATTAAAAAGCTTCTCCTCCATTATATCGTTTACAAATAGAAAACAACGCGCTCTACGACCAGTACGGTGTATAAGTCCCGGAGTATCGCCTGCAATTGGCTTGAGGCTGATACACTGCGCGACGCGATAAAACTCAAAGGCTACCAGCTTGAAGACACTGCTCACTGCCCAAAGGTGACAATAGTGGAGTAAAAATCCACCACCTTCCATCACACTCGAATCGCACGCTCCTTGGCTGCCCCAGCCAAACCCACCCAGCCATAGTCACTACTCTCTGAGTGTGATGGAAGGTGGTGGTGCAACAAAAATTGTTTAATAAAAATACCGCAGCGGAAATGAATTTCCGCTGCGGCTTAGAGACTGTTTGCCGCCTCAACCTTTTCTGATGTATTTCAACGTCGCCGCTGCGACGAAAAACACCATGGTCTCAGAGGTTTCAGCGAGAGTGTGTCCGGCGTCCGTAAAAAATAGGCGGATGAGACCAGGGGCCAGTGCCGCGAGCATAATCATGCCCAATATCGCATTGAACGTCAGTTTCGTCCCGGCGGCAGAGCTTTTCGCTGACTCTTCGATTTCTTGTATTTCTTGAACACCCAATCTGCTCATTCAAAGAACCTTTCTTGGTTTCTCTTTTATTATACACGAAATTACTAAAATGTCAATATTCACAGGTAATCCCCTATTTTGTTCGAAACGGCCCAAAAACAAGGGTCTGATAAATTTGCTACACTAGGTCTTACCTATGGCCGACACCAACCGTTCGCTCCGCAACCCACCGCATAACGTCGACGCCGAAAAGGCGCTCCTCGGAGCCATCATCCTAAAGCCGGATGTGATGCACGATGTATCGGTGACCGTATTCCCAGAGAGCTTTTACGCTGACAAACACCGCCAGATCTACGACGCCATTCAGAAATTGTTTTCCAAGGGCGACCCGATCGATCTCGTGTCGGTCGTGACGAAGCTCAAGGAAATGTCACAGCTGGAGCGTGTCGGCGGCGCGGCTTACGTGACCGAGCTCATCGAGACTGTCCCCGCCGCCGGCAACGCTTCGTACTACGCCGACCAAGTGCAGGCCAAGGCGACTTTACGTGGCCTCATTCATGCGGCCGACGACATTGCCGAGATCGGCTACTCCGATCCGGAGAGCGTCGACGAAGCGCTTGACCAAGCCGAGAAAAAAATCTTCCAGGCTACCCAAGCGCCGAGCGCACAAAAATTCCGCACCATCGGAAGCGCTCTCCAAGAAGCCTGGGAACGCTTTGAACATTTGAGCGAGAACCAACACATTCAACGCGGCGTTCCCTCCGGCTACACCGCGATCGACAACTTGCTGGCTGGTTTTCAGAAATCCGACTTAATCATCATTGCAGCGCGGCCTTCTATGGGTAAGACGACCTTTGCGCTTGATATCGCGAGAAACGCCGCGCTTAAATACAACGCTTCGGTTGGTATCTTTTCGCTCGAAATGAGTGATCAGCAGCTTGTCGATCGCATGCTGGCGGCCGAAGCGGGTGTGGACTCCTGGAAACTACGCACTGGCCGCCTCTCCAACGACCATGAGTACGAAGCGCTCCAAGCCGCCATGACCAAACTCCATAAGGCGCCCATTCACATCATCGATGAGGCGGCACTCAACATTGTGAAGATGCGTTCGGCCGCCAGGCGGCTCAAGAACGAATACGGGCTCGACATGCTGATTGTCGACTACCTCCAGCTTATGTCCCCCACTCTGACGAAGAGCAGCGACAGTATGGTGCAACAAGTGACCGAGATTTCTCGCTCACTCAAAATCCTCGCGCGCGAGCTTGAAATACCAGTGTTGGCAATTTCACAGCTCTCGCGAGCAGTCGAACAACGCGGCGGCAAGCCACGTCTCTCCGACCTTCGCGACTCTGGCTCTATCGAGCAAGATGCTGACGTGGTGATGTTTATTCATCGCGAAGACAAAATGAACAAAGATAAAGAATCCGAACGGCCGAATATCGCGGAAATTCTGGTTGAAAAGCACCGCAATGGCCCGGTCGGCAAGGCTGAACTCTACTTCGACGACAAGCACGTCCGCTTCCTCAATCTCGATACCCAGCATGCCGCTGCTGGAGGCGGTGAGGATTTTTAAATGAACAAACGAGCGGAAGCGACTATTGTGAATTTACGTCCCGATTTGGCTCTTTTCCCCGAGCCAAATCGCTGGACGGCAGAACACCAAACAATGATACACTTTCTCGTATGTCCGATTTAGACAAACTCATTACCCTCTTTGAAAAATTCCCGGGTGTTGGCGCACGCCAGGCCAAACGGTTTGCTTTCCACGTACTCACTCTGAACCCGGCCGACATCGCCGAACTCGCCAAACTCATCACCAACATCCAATCAACGGTCGTCGAGTGTCAGAGCTGCCATCGCTTTTTTTCAACAACCACGGAAGAACGGCTGTGCTCAATTTGCACCTTGTCAAGCCGTAACCACGCGCGACTCCTGGTCGTCGAGCGCGATTCAGATATCCAGGCCATCGAACGAGCTGGAGTGTACGACGGGTTGTACTTTGTACTCGGCGGTACCGTGCCACTTCTAAACTCGGTCGACTCGCAAAAACTGCGTGGCGGTGCGCTCAAGGCCACAGTAGAGGCACGAGCCAAGGACAATTTGCAGGAAGTAATACTTGGCTTTTCAATTAACCCCGATGGCGAAAACACCGCTCGGTTTGTCGAGTCAATTGTTGCACCGATACTAAAAAACACTGGCGGAAAAATCTCCCACCTGGGCCGCGGACTTTCAACCGGCAGCGAGCTCGAGTACGCTGACGCTGAGACAATAAAAAACGCGCTGAAAAATCGCGCGTAAATAATGTTGTGGCGGTCTCGCAAAGCGAGACCGCCTATCGTCAACGTCTTTCGTCGTACAGTGTGTCCTCGTCGACCGTCGTGTCATGATCATAACGAACCGGCTCGCGACGTGGACTGATCTTTTCGTCGACCAGACGACCTTCGAGTGTGTCAGCGTATGTTTCGGGATTATTCTCCAACATCGTGTTCTCCCTCTTTGTGGTTTTTGATAACACTGAAAGACGCAACAAAACTCAACTCTCGATATTATACATTTCAAATACTCATTGTCAAATTGCGTATGGACGCATCTTTTTGTAGGGTAAGGGAGGAAAGGAGGTTCATTAATGAAGATTGATGGCACCTACACCATTGTCGTCGACAGAGATGGCATCGAGGCTTCGTTCACCTTGCAGGAACTTTTTGAATACCTCCGTTTTAAAAAACAGCAGGCAGGCGAACCGACGTATTTTCTCACCACCTGCCATGTGTACTACGTTGAACTTCTGGATAAGTTTCCCCGAACCGCCCGCCACACCTATGAGCACATACTCGCGTGGCAGGCGCTCACTCCCCTGCCACGTAGTCGCAGTTTGGTAGTGATGGAGAAAGACCTGCCAAAAACGCGCCGGTGAACCTTCTCAGGTTCACCGGCTTTTAAAAATTCCCCGGTCTTCGGGGAATTTTTA
Source organism: Patescibacteria group bacterium (assembly GCA_038065355.1). Lineage (GTDB taxonomy): Bacteria > Patescibacteriota > Minisyncoccia > Phycocordibacterales > UBA918 > OLB19. The sequence continues at coordinate 97,306 of JBBTRC010000007.1, read as the reverse complement.
CTAAATCTTCTCAATCTTTATTTCTGCGTAGTGTTGGCGATGGCCGAGGCGGCGGTCGCGGTTGCTCTTGGCTTTGTAGCGGATGATGGTGAGCTTCTTGCCCTTTTTCTCGCCGAGATAGGTCGCGGTGACTTTGCCGCCAGTTGTCGGTGCGCCGATTTTAGCCTTTGCGCCATCGTCAGTCATCAGCACGCTGTCAAAGGTGATTTTGTCGCCCTCTTTATGGTCGCCGAGGAGCTCAACCTTAAGCACATCGCCTTCGTGGACGACATATTGCTTGCCGCCGGTTGAGATCACGGCAAAAGATTGGGTATTAGTTTTTGTTGCCATATGAACCGAGAGTATACAAGAATCGAGCCTTTTTGCAAGGCTGTTCCAGCGCATACTTGACTTTTTGCATTTTTCGTGTATAATGATAGATGGAACTTAAAAGGAGTCACCATGCGAGCATATTTTGAAAGACTGAACGCGACGATCGAAGTTCCGATTGCCAACTTCTTCGGGATCAACCGAAAAGTTGTCTCGGCGATTTTCTTCTTAATTGCTTGCTTCATTCCTTTGTTTTTGGTGCTCGGAACTAAATAAGTCGCGCATCAGAAACCGCCGCGCCATGCACTTGCATTGGCGCGGTTTTCTTTTACTTACTTTCTATTCCGTACTCTCTTTTCTCTTCCCTATTTTCTGTCCTCTATTCTATATTTTCTATTCCTCTGTCCTATCCGGTTTCTCCAGCGCCAGCATTTCTATCTCCATTCCCTCACCCGCTATCTTCGCCACATCTTTGTCTATTTTTCCGAGTTCTTTTTGCGCAGCATTGTAGTGGTTGACGGTGGTGCCGAGCGAATTGCCGACCTTTTTAAAATATTCGTCGTAGGCCTGGAGATGTCGGCCGAGGAGTTCGACTTGCTTCCCGATTTGCTTGGCGCTCTCTTCAATCTTAAACGCCCGAAAACCGTACAAGACAGACTGCAGATAGGCAGTGAAGGTCGTCGGTGAGACAATGATCACGTTCTTGTCTTTATATGCGTAGTCGATGAGCGAGCGCGTATTGACCTTGATTGAACCAACTTCGTTTACCAACAGATCGTAGTAAATCGCCTCGGCCGGAATGTACATAAAAGCAAACGGCAGGGTGCCGTCTTTCGGACGAATGTATTTCGCCGTCTCGTCGATGCGTTTTTTGAGGTCGTTTTTGAATTCTTTCTCTAGAAGTTCTCGCTCGGAGTCGGTCTGCGCGTCGACGAGACGGCGATAATTGTCGAGCGAAAACTTCGCATCAACCGGAATCAAGCCGTCTTTCGTTTCAATGACTGCATCGACAGTTTCGCCACCTGGAAATTGGTACTGTATCCGGTAGGCACCGGCCGGTAGCATGTTCTCAAGCGCCAACTGTAGGCTGGCCTCTCCCAAATTCCCTCGTTGCTTCTGGTGTTTTAAAACCTTTTCAAGATTCTGCAACTGCTCGGCCACGCTGAAAACTTGCTTGGAACTTTCTTGCACTTCTGTCACACCCTTCACGACATTACGGAGTTGCTCATTCATTTCTTTGTTGATCTCCTGAATCAACTCCTTGCTTTCGCGAAATTGTAGACGTGCCCCCTCCTGCATGGCTTTGTTGGTCTCACCCAAGCGACTGTCCATGGTGCGGGTCAGCTCCTCCAGGCGTTGCTGCATAAGGATGAGGCCTTGGTTGTCGGGCGCTGGTGGCTTCCGGAAAAACAGCCCGTAGACTAAGACAAGCAAAATAACAATCGCCAACCCAATCAAAATCATCACTGGATCCATAGTGTGACTATCATATCATGTACCTTGTACATCCCTTTTTTAAGATATTGACAAAGTCATTTTAATTGTTATTATTTTTGTAGAAAAACCACACCTGATACGAAGGGAGTGCATCTGTGCAAACGTCTTTTTCTGATGACTGTACAAACGATCCTCGTCACTATCGCGGCGCCCAAGAACGCGTTGCGCACGCACTCGAACGGTATTTACCAAAAGTAATCCTCGACCGAGTGGATGTCCACGAGCGCACTGTGTTGCTGGCTATTGAAACGATTGTTTTGTTTGGTGTTGTTTCGTTCGTCGAACTGCTCGCACCAAACATAATTCCGTTTCGACTATTTGAGTTTTGGGTGATACCAAAGTTGAGTTTTGAACCGATCATTCAAGCGTGGCCGCTTTTTGCCTGGGGAGCCGGGTTGACAACGATTGTCTCGATCCTGACTAGAAATGAAGCGCGTCTCAACCGTGATGCTGAACAGTTTCTCTCGAAGGGCTTTGCTCTTAGTTTAATGGCCGGGGTCTTTGAGGAGATCATCTTTCGGTGGCTTCTCTTCTTTATAGCAGTTCCGTGGGTGTACGTTCTTAATATCGTGACCTTTGGGATCTACAGCTGGCTCTACACCAGCGTTGTTGGTCCAATTGCAAACCTAAGTACGCTTGGCCTACTCGAACATATCTTGTTCAATGGCTACGGCTGGGCGGTCGGAAGTGCGGTGATTGTTTCAAACGGTATGTTTCGAAACGGTCACCGCTATCAGGGACTCTTGGGGTTTGTGAACTCATGGTTCATCGGAATGCTCCTTTTCTTGATCATGTTTCAGCACGGGCTACTGGTAGCAATCCTGATACACTTCCTCTACGATATGTTCATCTTCCTCGTTCGATATGTTGACGCGGCAATCGAACGAGCATTAGGTTGGGACTAACAAACCACCAACGCCTCCCGACGGACAACGTCGGGAGGTTTTTGTGTTAAAATCGTTTATATGACCCTACACGAATCCATCAAAGGCGAGCTGAAAGAAGCCATGAAAGCCAAGCAGGAGGTGAAGTTGCGCACCGTTCGTAGCATGCTGACCGCCTTTACCAATGAATTAGTCGCCACTAAGCGCACGCCGCAAGAAATACTGAAAGACGAAGAAGTACTCGGAGTCATTAAACGACTTGCCAAACAAAGAAAGGAGTCAATTGTGCAGTACGAAGCGGCCGGCCGCACTGACCTCGCCGATCCAGAAAAAGCCGAATTAGCCGTCCTCGAGAGCTACCTCCCTACCCTCATGAGCCAGGAAGAGATCCGTCCGATTGTCGAAGCAAAAAAGGCCGAGCTTGGCATTACCGACAAGAGTAAAATGGGTATGCTGGTCGGCGCAGCCATGAAAGAGCTCGCTGGCAAAGCTGACGGCGGCGATGTCAAAGCGGTCGTCGAATCATTATTTTAGATAATAAGTAGCACACGTTATGTTCAAAGAATTTTTTGGAAAGAAAACCTCTCCCGAAAACCCTGACGCCATCGTAGAAAATGGGGTTGAAGAAAAGTCCATCGACGAGGTGACCCTGCCGTCGGAGACACAAGTGGCTTATGAAGCCGTTCGTATGGGCACGGATGCCAACTACCACATAGTAGATCCAGACGGCCGGATTCCAGAAGATGGCAATGTGCCAGAGGAGGACAAGTAGACTTTTTTAAGTATTTGTGGTATAAATACGGAAGGTGAACCTTCAACATAGGGAGAGTTCGAATGGCCACATTATTTGAAGTCGACTTCGTCGACAGAGCCTTGATCGCAAAAAACGAGCTTGGTGAACCGACTGCGCTCGAAGAAGCATTGGAGCGCCTACGTAAAAGCGTTGTCGCTCGCAACAACAATCGCTGGCAGAAGCTTCGCGACGACGACCGTTGGTCTGCGTCGTTTGATGTTGTTTGTAACGAACTCTGGCTGACGCGACGTGGTTTTGGCACTACTTCGTGCTTTCATGTGAGTTCCTTCGGGGACCCCACCTGCCGGGCGTTAGTTGATCACAAAGGGAAAGCTTTGGCGGATCTTCGAGAACGAGGAGAGCATTTGAAGGAAGTGATGGCTTTGCTGCCAAAGCTGTCCGCATTCATCAAGTGTCGCGGGGCGCGAGATGGATGAGGAACTATTCAAGCGACTCATTAAATATTTGCCTCACTGTAGTAAATTCCCAAATTCTTGGGAAAAATACTCGTGGCAAATTGCTCGAGAGTTTCTTGCGCTTTCATCGACCGTCAGTACATATCAAATAGACGGATTGGCAAACGACAAGCTGGCTGCACTTACAAACGAGCTGAGTACTCGATTGAAAACTTACGCGCGCGAAAGGCATGCCAAAGCGGACAAAAGAGGACAGCGACGCAAAGAAAAAGCCAAACAACTCAACCTACTTTGACCGCCCACGATACTATCGTCGGCGGTTTTCTTTACTTCTTTACAAACATGATGACTTATGCTTTAATGTAGTGGGTGTATGGTGGTGGTTTTCAACCGTTTTGCAAATCTAAGGAGTCAACTCTTGAGCAACGTTAAAAACCACCCCGCTGTAGACGAGAATTTTATCTGGACGGCCCGAGGCGCCGATGTGGAAGGTCGGCATCTCGCGGCACTTCAGACGTTCTTTAATGGAAAGCTTGAGGTCACAAACGAGGAAGGCACCGTGACCATAAAGGCTACCGACCGAACGACACAACATCAACTCGATGCGTTCATGTCCGCCGCGATTTTGTTCCAACGGCGGCGAGTTGCGCCGAGTCAACGATAGCTTACGGCCGCGCGCCTGACGTATGTCAGCGCGCGGCTATTCTTTTTTAAAATCTTCAATCTGCTTGGCGTCTTCGATACGAAACTCCCCCACCTTCGTCCGGCGCAAGTTTTGCAAAGTCGCTGGATACCCCAGGCGACGACCGAGTTCTTCCGCCAGCGAGCGAATGTACGTACCGCTTCCGACGGCAAAACGGACGGTTGCCACCGCTCTTCCGTCACCAATTTCATAGCGTAACAACTCTGCTTCGTACACTTTCATTTTTCGCACTGGTAATTCATCCACCATTTCTCCCTGTTTTGCCGCCTGTCTAGCTCTTTTGTACATCGGCACTCCGTCTTTTTTAATCGCACTGTACGCCGACACCGGCAACTCAATCTCACCGACCATAGTGGAGAGCGTGTCAGCAATGCTCTGTTCTTCCAATTCTGTCATCTCCTTGGTTTCGACAATGTCTCCTTCCAAATCCCCCGTCGTGCGCGACTCGCCGATTCGTACTTCGGCCAGATATTCTTTATCTAGTTTCACCAGTTCAGTGAGCCGTTTGGTGCCCTTTTCGACACCAATCAGCATAAGTCCAGTCGCCAGCGGATCAAGCGTGCCCGCGTGGCCCATTTTGCGGACACCGGTCAACCGCCGCAGCCGACGAATAACATCCATCGAAGTGATACCGGCGGGTTTGTCTATGAGTAGCAACTCAGGCAATGGTACGGCCATATAAATACTTATGTATCATAGTATTTCCAGCACCCACCAGTACTATTGACAATATTTTTGATTTGTGTATAATTACTTGGTAACAGTCCTTTGAAAGGAGGTCAGAAATGACCATCATCTCTAGCACTGGTGATGTGATTCCGACTTGGAAAATCATCATCAAGCTACTCTCAGTTCCGGCGTTGGTGCTTGGCGCATTCTTTGCGTTCTTGTCACTTGTCCTCATGATTGACCCCGAACACGGGATCTACATCTTGAGCGACGAAACGGTGTTTACGACGCGCCTCTTAATTGCGTCACCCGTCATCGCTTTTGTCTCGAGTTACTCGGGATTCAAACTTTGGAAAATTTGAGGGTAGGCTAGAAAAAGCCCACCTTAATTAGAACCAACTTCTATAAATGAATTACGTTCGCATTTCGGTGGGCTTTTTTGTTACAACACCAGCGCGTCTGGACTCAGTATGAGAAGCGCGCCAAGAAGCAGCATCAAGATGCCGCCAATGAGGAGTGAAAGTTGCGCATACTTGCCACCGTGCGCTTGTAGTTTTGAATAACCCCAAATGGCCAGACCAAAAACAACGAAATCGTCGACCATGTAGCCAAGCGTATAGATAAAAATGTAGAACTGTCGTTCGAAAAATGACAGTACGTTCAATTCAAGAATCTTTGTATACGCTTGTGGAATACCAATGGAGCAGGCAAACTCGATAATGTTGACTGAGAAGGCGATGAGAAGAATTGCCAGAATAGACGCGACCGTGATCGGTTGGCTGACTACGGCTTTGAGTTTGTTGATAGTTTTTGCTTGCGTGTCTAAGTCGGTGATATCGCAGACCAGAGTCGCATCTTTGTTTTTGTGCCAACGCCACAGGAAGAAGGCTCCCCCGCCGAGCGCCAGAAAGCCAACGAGCGGAGTGACGTACTGATCAAGCGCGACAAAGTCCCACGTCTTGTACCAGACATTGAGGATCAGGTTGTACATGATGGCTTCGGCTAGAATGAAAACTCCCGCCAAGAAAATCATCTTCTGTTTGCTGCCAGCTTGCGAGAGAATAACAAGAAAGGTGATCAAGACCCACATCGCGCACGGGTTGAAACCGTCGATCACACCGAGCACCGCTGATAGGGTAAACAGCGAGAAAGTTTGTAAATCAACGATACCAAGAAACGGGAGTTCAAATACAAACTGCCCGGTGCCAGCTTCGCACTCGAGGTCGGTACAGCTGCCAGCGTCCGAGACGCTTTGACGCGGCGCGCGCAGCAGGTGGTCTTCGAGCGTACGGATATCCGAGGCGCGCGCCGCGTCAATCGACTCTTTAATCGCCTGGCCGGTTGTTTCTGCACCGTTAAAACCAACGAGGACGCGTTCACCAATCACCGTGACTGGCGTCACTTTTGAAATTTCGTGTTTGGCGGTGATTTCATCGTAAAGCCGCTTCGCCTCATCGTCGGTCACTACATTTAAATATTCGTAGTTGATGCCTTCTTTTTGCAAGTAGGCAAATTGTTTCTTACAAAAACCGCAATCGTCACGGCCAAACATGTAGACAGTGGGTGCGTCCGATTGCGCGTAGCCAGCTGTTACTGGAAACAATACCCCCAAAAATGTCACGAGCACGATGGTCGCGGCTATCAACCTTGATTTCATACCCGATATGCTAACACAGCAGAAATTCGTTGACATAACACTTAATATATGATAAAGATTCGACAGCTTTGGAGGTAAATTATGTACATTGCGGATAGGGGTCGGGTCGAGTTCGAGTACGTATGGGTCTATCGTCTGGCGTACTTCGCGTGCATAGCTTTGTGTGCGCTCGCCGCTGGCTCACAAATCTGGCTCTTGATAGAGAAGTTTCCGCGACCAGACAGCGCAGATCCCACAGTCATTGCCTATCATTTTCGTATGCTGTACGCACTAGGAGCTTCCATACTTGCTTGCTTTATCGCTGGTTTGTGGATAGCCTCTCTAATGGTGCGGGTTTACGGCGACGAGTGGTGGTGATGGAAAAAACGCCCGCGACCATTTCTGATCGCGGGCGTCTTTGTACCTACTCTACGTACTGAAGAAAGTCACCGTATCCTTCAGCTTCCATCTCCTCCTTGGGAATGAAGCGAAGCGCGGCACCATTCATGCAGTAGCGCTGGCCGCCTTTATCAGCCGGACCATCATCAAACACATGTCCGAGGTGGTTATCAGCAATGGCCGAACGGGTCTCGGTGCGGACTGCGAAAAGTTTTCTGTCTTCGTGCAAAGTAAGCGCATCGGGAGTAATTGGTTTGGCAAATGAAGGCCAGCCGGTGCCTGAATTATATTTATCCTTTGAAGAATACAGCGGCTCACCGGAAAGGATGTCGACATAGATGCCAGAAGCGTAGTTTTTATCGAGATCGCTCGTACCTGCTCGTTCAGTCCCCTCTTCTTGAGTTACTTTGTACTCGATGTCAGTCAACGTGGCCTTAAGTTCCTCTTTGTTTGGTTTTACATAGTTGCTCCACATATATTTTTTATTATTACTGATAGCAGTTTCATCTTTTCGCCAGGACAGTCGAGGACTGTGGTCATTTGCTCCCCAGTACTTCTCTATAAACGCAGTGCGGCCGGAGGCGTTGCGATAGTACTCGTATTTTAACTTTGTCAGAGTGCCTTGGTAGTAATCTTGATGGTAGTCTTCAGCCGGCCAGAAGGTTGCCGCTGGTTCAACGTCAACGGCGAGTGGTTTGTCGTAAGGCCCGTGTTCGTCCACTTCTTTGATGAGATTTTCTATGATGGTTTTTTGTTCCGGAGTGACGTAATAGAAAGCGGCTGAGTACTCATCGCCACGGTCGTAAAACGTGCCGTCGTCGTCGGTCGGATCGGTCGTTTTCATCGTCACAATCAAAATATCTTCAAACGAAACTTGGGTTGGGTCGTAGGTCACCTCGACGGCTTCGCGGTGCCCGCCGGCACTGTAATCTTGATAGGTCGGATGTTCGGTAGTGCCACCAGAGTAACCTGACACAACTTCTTTTACACCTTCAACTTTTTCCAAATCAGCCTCGACGCACCAGAAGCACCCGCCGGCGACAATCATAGTTTGTAGCGATGGCGAAGTGGTCGCGGAAGTTGTGGCGGTAAGTTTCTCTTCAATTACCACATCCGGCACGTAGACTGGCGGAGTTTGGTCTACATTTCCGAGGCCGAAAAACGTGGCTAAAGAGGCGATAAACGCGGCGATGAATTCCATAAATCTAGTATATAGTACTTGGTATGACTGCAATAGTTGATACGGCTCTCGCTCTCGCCTATTTCAAGAAAAACGACCAGATTATGGCGCGGTTGCTCGCGCATTCGCTTGAGGCAACCGCGCCAATTGCCATCCCGCAACCAAAAAAACCAACCGAGTATTTTGGAAGTATTGTGAGCTCTATCATCAGCCAACAGATCAGCACGGCCGCCGCTCGTTCCATAAAAGCGCGAGTGGTTTCGCTACTGAAAGAACTTACGCCCGAGGCCGTGCTCGCGGCCGACTTTGCTACCCTCAAAGCTTGTGGACTGTCTGAAAAGAAGACGCAGTACCTAAAACACAATGCGGAGGTGTGGCACGAAATTCCCGTAAGGAATTTCGTGCATATGACCGACGAAGAGGTCATTGCCGAGCTCACCAAGCTCTACGGCGTTGGCCGGTGGACGGCGGAAATGTTTTTGCTATTCTCGCTCGCACGCAAGGATGTGTTTTCTTTTGGTGATCTGGGACTTATGAATAGTCTATATAAGCACTACCAACTCAAGCCACATTTTGTGCGGAAAATTCGCTCGACCGTGGAGAATTGGTCGCCGCACCGGTCGGTCGCGTCGCTGGCTCTTTGGCATACGATTGATAACGGGCCAGTACTGCTGTGAAGGCGGCCTCGCGATGGCCGCTCCGGTCGATGATTTTTATTTCGTTTCTGCAATTTCGGTAGTCAGGAATTTGCTCGGCCACTAAGTGCCAAAAATCCTGCCGATGGTGCAGGTGCATCAGATGACAAAGCTCGTGCACCACAATGTAATCTTGTAAGTGAGGCGGCAGGAAGAGGATTTTGTAATTAAAATTAAGATTCTTTTTTGCTGAACAACTTCCCCACGAGCGACGTTGGTTTTTGATCGAGACGCGGTTCCAAGAGAAGCCATAGTATTGGTTGAAGTGAGCAAGGCGCGCGAGCACAAGCTCGCGCGCCGCTTCTTTGTGTTCTAGATAGTGTGCGTCAACTTTAGTGCGGGTGCGTCGCCGCTTAGAGCGGCGCACTACTCTAAGGCGCCACATATCAAAAAACATCTTCTGATTTTGCTCGTTTGCCTTCTAATAAAAACTGAGTGCGGGCGAGACGCACGTGGTTGTAATCATATTTTTCGCCACAGGCGATAAAAATTGGTTTGAGTTTTAGAGTACCATGTTGCATCATGGCCGCGTCCAAGTCGTTGCGCGCACGCTTCCAGTCGATGTCGGCTGGCTCAAGATGCTTAAGGTCGCCAAGCGCCAGCTGTCCATCAGCGGCAAGCTTTTCAATGTGGGCCCAGACGGTTGATTCGGTGAGCGAACGCAAGCGTACAATGTGCGCCACCGCTTTGCTCTCCAGCAGGAGTTTTTTGGTGTGGGCAAAAGTACTTTCTGCCTGCACCCGTTCGGCCACCGACCGCTTCCCAATATCGCCTTCTTTCGGCAGTTTTCCGCCATTGGCTACCACAAACCGTTCGTGCATGTCAGCCACTTCCCGCTCGTCCATGGCGACAAAAGCCTCCTCTGCCGCTTCTGAATCGCCGCGGAATGTTTTGTCCCGTTCAACAATTTTTGGATCAACCTGGAGCGCATTCGGATGCATACCGAGCACCTTGAGACCGTCGAGCGAACGTACCCGCGAGAGCGCCACGTAGCCTTGCCCGTACACAAAGGCTTTTGAAAGATCAACTTCAGCGGCGTCAAGCGACATGCCTTGGCTTTTGTGTACGGTAATCGCCCAGGCGAGGCGAAGCGGTAGTTGCTCAATTGATGCCAGAATTTTCTTATCCTCGACCACCTCCCACGACTCCGTCTCTACTGTAATGCGCGTACCGTCAGCGATTTCAACCACTGGCGAACCTTCCACAAAAGCCACCACGCGCCCAAGCGTGCCGTTCACGTAGCCGGCTTCAAAATTGTTTTTGGTAAACATCACCATAGCGTCTTCTTTTAGTATGAGCCGTTCGGGTGATAGGCAGTTTTTTACCAACCCTTCGATCAGAGACTTTCGACCACGGCCGTGCATTTCAAATATCTTTCCTGCGCCGGGTAGCTCGGCGAGTTTTTTGGCGTTCACCGCGTCCACATCGGCGTTGTGGGTATATAAGCGCGTTGGTTCAATCTGCTCGTAGGCAATTTCTGTTTGCTCTTGTAGGAGTGTGTAGTGATCATCTTCTATTTCATTGCGGCGGATTGACGCCAGTAGCCCGAGCAAAAGTTCGTCTTCCTGACGATACTGCTCGGTGATGTAGCACGTAAGCGGCTTGAGTGTATCCCATGCCCGCGACTCAAAGGCATACCGCATAACGTCGCCTTGCTTTGTGACCGGTGGTAGCTGGAAGAAGTCACCAACCACTACCACCTGCAGTCCGCCAAAAGCCTCCGGCTTTTGGCGGACTGTACGCAATACTACATCCACCATATCGAGCACGCGCCCGTCGAGCATAGAGATTTCGTCAATCACTAAGACCTGCGCGCGTCGCACTCGCTTTACGACCGTTTCTTTGGTCGTAATAAACTCCAGATCGTACGGTGACAGCGTGTCTTTAATGCCGATGCCGCTCCAGGAATGAATGGTCATGCCGTCGATATGGGTGGCGGCGATGCCGGTCGAGGCCGTCACCGCGACGTGGAGCCCAGCTGCCTCGAGCCACGCGATGTACTGGTTGATCACATGCGTCTTGCCGGCGCCCGGTTCGCCAGTCAGGAAGATATTGGCGCCGGTTTTGAGGATATCAAGCGCTTGGCTTTGGGTCATGCCGCTAAGAATACCACACCGAAATTTTTATTGACAAAATAACTTACTTTTGTATACTATGAGTTCTGTTCTTTGTAATGTACTAGATTCCACCAGTCCAAACGGAGGTTTTCATGGACTTTCTTGACCGCCTTGCCAATGCAGTTACCGGCAACGATTTCGAAACACCTACGTCGTTTCCTGAGATCAAAAGTGTCGATCTTGCTGCTGAACAGCTGCAAATAATCGGCCAGATGAACGACCGGGAACGGCGGCTTTTCTCGCTTGTCTTACAGATTTTTAGCGAAGTCAAACAACTAACCAAAGGAGACGAAACAATCACTGTTGGTGAAAACCGCCGCCGAGTCAAGGAGGCCAGCTGTCTCATGGATTACGTCGAACACACCCAGTGCCTAATGTATCTTGCTATTCAAGCTCGTCTTGGAAAAGATGGAATGATGCTACTCGTCGATGGCAACAAAATCGCCATTTCACTCAAAGGTGACAAGGACAAAGCCAGCATGATGAATCTACTCGACATCGGCCCTCGCGGCGTCGTGATCGGACTCTAGCGGTCTTTCTTCATCACTTCAAGCCCGCGCGGCGACGCGCGGGTTTTTTATATGATAATGGACAAATATATGGTTTTATTGTACTATTGCACCAGCTTTTGTCCTTCCACATTACACGGAGAAAACCATGCCCGCGTGCCAAACCAACGGACGAGTTGTTTCGTCAGCGCTCGACCTGATGCTTAAAGAAGTGCAGTCACGAAAATTGAATCCTCGATTCCAAGGTTCAGCAGCATCTTACAACCCAGTCCGCCACAAGGTGCTCGGAAAATTGTCGATTGGGTCACGCAATCTCTGTCAGCTTATTCACGAACAGACAGAGGAGACGAAGAGAATACTGGCACGCGCCAACAAGCTAATGCGCGGAACCAGCGAATTTACGGGAGTGCTCCAGCTCCTGAAGGCACGTCGAGACATACTTGAACTCGCTCTGCAAACTACCAGACAGGCCATTCGAACAGAGTTTAAGCTCAACCCCGAAGATGATTTTGTCGTCCTGTCTGGTTGGCGCGTCGCTTTGTTGAAAGCACCGCCTCTGCCTCGACTCGATGACGAGGAAGATGACCTTAGCGAGACAAAGCGGCCTTCGCTCGTCTTGGTCGCGAATAATGGTTGAAATTGTTGGTCGCGCGAGCTTACGCTCGCGCGACCTTTTTTATACCTTTTTGATTGTCACCCACAACGGAGTTATAATGGTATTGGAGTTGTTGGGAGTACAGTAATGCGTGGAAGCGAAGCTTTGGCTTTCGACAAGGAAGCCCACGAAAAGACGAGTGTGCCCACGGTGCAAGCATACGCAATCCCCTTGGACCCAAAGAAACACGAGATTCTTGGACCAATCCAAAGCGCGTACACGAAGTGTCTGATGGTTCTGTGTGCACAGATTGCTAAAGACGCCGCCTTCGACGCCACAAACCTACGCGGCGAGAAGAATGCAATCAGGCAATGGGTGCTTAGGGAACAGCTGAAAAATTCCGCCTGCCTGCTCGAGTTTTACACAGATAAGCTTGAGAGCGAAATCAAAGAGGAGTTTCCTGCGCTCACCAACGAAAGGTTCCTTGGCTTCGACATACTCGGAGACTGGCGGGTAGCTGGCATCAAGCGTCATCCTGTCTTGACACTGCCGTTTGCCGCGAATGCTTAACACCTGACTTCAAAGCCGCGCGATTTTCTTCGCGCGGCTATTTTTGTTTTGTGGAAAGCCAGCACATTAAAAGACCAGTCTTGCTATACTTATGGTAATGGAAACGAGTTCCTCGGAGGTAATGACTGTGGTTAAACCGAAGCCAAAAACGCGCAAAAGCGCCAAGCGAAAAGTAATTTCGCCGTCGACACAAATGGCCGAGGCAAAACGCGCCGCGAAAGCCGTTTCGGTAACCGACGGCTTTAAGCGCAACCCGCTTGGTCATTTGTTGATAGAAAAAATGCTGCGGGAGAGCGGCTTTCGCGGCGGCATTTCTAGTGACAAAAAATTACTTGACACCTACAGTACCGACGAGAGTATTTTTAGCATTCGCCCGCAAGTGGTGATCCAACCTAAGAACAGGCACGACGTAGAAATCGCCACCAGGGTGATTGCGCGCGAAACCAAACGCTTCTCTTCCCTTTCACTCACCCCCCGGGCAGCCGGCACTGGGCTTTCGGGTGGCTCACTCACCGACTCAATTGTGATCGACGTCTGTGCGCACCTCACTCACATCGGCGAAGTGATTGAGAAGAAAGGAAAGATTATTTTCACCTGCGAACCCGGGGCCATGTGGCGCGATGTTGAAAAGAAACTCAAGGCTCACCAAGCCTACCTCCCGCCTTATACCTCTTCAAAAGATATCTGCAGTATCGGTGGCTCCATTGCCAACAATGCCGCCGGTCCGGACTCGCTTCGTTATGGCCACTGTGCCGACTGGGTTGAGTCGCTTGATGTGGTGCTCAAAGACGGCAACACCTACACCATCAAGCCCATTACCTACCGCGAATTTAAACTCCTTATCAAACAAGATCATGAACACGCGCGGATTGCACGGGAGATTTTTGAACTCATCAACAAAAACGAAGTGGAAATAAAGAAGAGCCAGCCGCCGACACCAAAAAATTCTTCCGGGTATTCGCTCTGGCACGTCTTGCCCAATGGCGTTGAGGCTTTCAAGAAAGGCAAAGGAGTGTTTGACCTCACCCGTCTTTTCTCCGGTAGCCAAGGCACTATCGGCATCATCACGCACCTCACCTTGCGAGCACTGCCGATTCAGAAAAATACCTCGCTCATTGTAGTGCCTATTTTTGATCTGTCCGATGCCGCCAGTGTGATTGTAAAGGCACTCGAGCACAATCCTATCAACATCGAGATTTTCGACTCGCTCACCTATGAACTCGCCCTCAAAAATCCCGACTTCTTCAAAGCCCGCATTAAGCGTTCCGAGTACTACCGGGTGATGTTCTCAATGTATACCACCTACCACGTCCGCTTCGGCGGCAAAGTACCAGAATTCACCATCCTCATTACGCTCGACGAAGAGACCACGACCAAGACCCCGGCCGTCACTATCGCCAAAAGCATCAGCGCGAAAGGCGGCCGGGCGCGGGTTGTGAAGAATCAGTACGAAGCCGAAATGCTCTGGCAAGTGCGCCGCGCCAGCTTTTCTCTATCCAAGCTTTTGGACAAGACAAAGCGACCGGCCGCTTTCTTGGAGGACATGACAGTACCGCCGGAAAATCTTTCCAAGTTTTTTGCCCAGGTGAAGCGTCATTTCAAAGAATTTAACGTCCAGTCGGCCATACATGGACACGGCGGCAATGGCCACTTCCACTTCTATCCTCTTCTTGATTTCACCAACAAAACGACTCCAGCGTTGATTGAAAAAATGGCCGACGTTTTTTTCAACACGGCCATCAAATTTGGCGGCAACATTTGCGGTGAACACAACGACGGCATTATCCGCACTCCTCACTTGAGCAAGATGTTTAGCGCGCACATGTTGGAAATTTTCAAAAAAACTGAGCACATCTTCGACCCCGACGATATCTTCAATCCTGGCAAAAAGGTCAACCCACGTTTTGACATTAAAGAGTCAATCCGTAAGACAAACTAGCTGCCCTTTCCGGTTTGGTGGTTTTTTGCTATAAATAGCGGCGCTGGGTTAGCCAGCGTGGGAGATATCGCCGGCGCCGGGGATGCCGAGCGTCTGGTCATGGTCCGGGCTACCGAAGCCAGCAGCATCACTGGCTCCACCGGAGCCGCCCCTGGCTTCGCCAGCGCCGCCCACCAAACATATCCTCTTCCCCGGATAACATTTGGCCCTATCGTCTAGCGGCTAGGACGCCAGGTTCTCATCCTGGAAACCCGGGTTCGATTCCCGGTAGGGTCACCAATTCGTGCTAGCACGAGAAGTAACCAACATGGAACAAATACCAGTATCGGAAGGAACAAAGCGACTACTGAATACCGTTCAGCAAGAGCTTTTCCCAATTCTGAATGAGCTCAAACAGCTTCTTATTGACATCCAAGGAGTCAGAATTAATTTCCCCCTTTACTCGAGCAGACTTAGAAAATATAGTAGTCAATACGAAGATATAGCGAAACGTTTTTTTGTTGTTGTTCAAAAGCTTGAGACACCTGATATTTTGTTTAAAGGTTTACCAGAAAACTCCAAAGATATTGCTAGTTATTTTCAATTTGAATCTGCTGTTGGAAAAAATATTAGTGAAGGCTCCGCATATATAGAAATTATTGATCGAACGTTGGATAGAAAAAGACAAACAATTTTTAATTCATGGACACTATTATTTGCAGTAATAGCTATAGTTATTAGTATATTTTTCTCAACGCACGAGAAGGACCAGTCGAATACAGCCAATTGTTTTGAAAAAAGCTTTATACAACAATATATTCGTTAATTTCTATCTGCTGAACGCTCACCGACTAGAGAGCTAGTTCGAGCACTCAAGAAGGAACGAACTAGCACACAAAAACAGTCTCATTCGAGACTGTTTTTGTGTATGAATTTCAAATTCCTGTTTTTATAGGAGACTCTCCGCTACCTGCTATACTAAGGAGTATGAAGAACAAGCTATTAGTGATTTATGGTAGCTACTTTGTGTACGTATCTTTGTTTATATTTCTAGTTTCAAAACCTGGACTCGCTGTAATACAGTGGCTGCCAGAAGCGGCGCGGGTTCCGTTTTCGCTGTTTTCAAGTGTTTTTGTCCCGGTCGCGCTACCTTATTGGGCTTTGTTTTTTTCTGATCGGGTTTTTTGGTGGCGGCTCGGATTCGCTGATTTTAGTCAGGATACTTCACTCAGCGTAACCATTCCTCCAACCCACGGCGCTCATCTGGAACCAACCGTTTGGTTCAATTTGTTTTTTATTGCCAATATGATGCTAATTTTTTCATTTTTCGTCCTCCTGCATGTCATCGTGGCAGGCAGAAAAAAGCGAGCAGAATGATGACTTTAATTCGCCAACATATCCAAAATATTTGTAGCAATACCCTTGCTGGGATCGAGCAACGTAGCGTGTAGATCGATTATTGCAGCAGATTTGAGTCATCAAAATGGAATGTTGGAACATTTGATATAATGAACTCATGCCCATAGTAAGAATTGACTACGAAAAGAGCAAACTTTCACAGGAAGAAATACAAAAAGTTGCTGCCGCCATCCAGAAATTTGCGGCAGAAGCAACGGGATATACTCCCGCTGAGGTTTCTGTTTTTGCGTCTCCGAACCAAGTGACGGTAAATGCAGCACCAATTGAAATTTATGTATACGCTACATTTTCTGAAGTTTCCGAACAAGACATGGAAAGAATACTCGCTAAGCTACGAGATCAAATTGTTCCATTTAAACAACACAACAATATTACCGTTCCGTTTAACATCTCGGTAGTGAAGATGAACTGGAAGTTTGAGTTAGAAGTTTAAAACCTTAAAAGGCCCCTTTTCGTATGCGCGAGCCGCTGGATCGACTTTCGGGTACTAATAAACTGGATAGAGGAAACTTGACTTTTAGACTACTTTGTAGTATTATACGTGCAAACGTTCTTTTAAACCCAACAGCAAGGAGGAGGGTGCATGTCTTCAACAGTGAAACTGATATGTGTAGTGGCCGTTTTATTGCTTCTGCCGGCCATGTTTTGGCTCTTTGAAAGAGCTGACGAAAACTACACTCAACGACTGCGTGAACACTTCGTAGAGGAGTGCGGCTACGAAGTGCCAAAGATCGGCTCTAGAATTTACCTCACCGAGAGTAACGAGTCGGGCATCGTCTTGGCTGCCCCTTTGGCCAAAAAACCGTACATTGAAGCAGCAGTGGCGGGGGTAGCGACTACGCTGCCGTGCAAGGCCTTATCGCCCCAGGGTCACTAAGGGCAAAAACCTTTAAAAGCCGCAAGTCAATTTGACTGCGGCTTTTTACTGATCATTTGTTTTTCTAACGTCCTCAAGAATCTCAAGGGCATGATTCGCTGGATCTACTTTTGGATACACTTTTTCTATTTTTCCGGCGGGATTTATTAAATATGAAACGCGTTTAGTGCCCATGGCGGTGCGACCGAACAAAGTTTTCTTCTGCCAGGCGCCGTAGGCTTTGATGGTATCGGTTGATTCATCGGAAAGCAACGTAAATGGCAAGTGGTATTTGGCGGCGAATTTCTGGTGCGACTGCGGCGAGTCTTTGCTTATGCCAATCACCTCGACGCCAAGCGCTTTAAATTCGTCATACACTTCGGCAATGGTGCAGGCTTCGGTCGTGCATCCCGGCGTATCGTCTTTGGGATAAAAATAGATAAGCAGCCACTTCCCTTTGTACTCGGCGAGTGTACGCACGGACCCGTTTTGATCTTGAAGGGCAAAATCTGGGGCGCTATCGTGTACGTTACGCATAATTAATTATCATCGTCATCGTCTTCATCCGGGTCTTCGTCTGTTCTAAAGGTAGCCACGCTCCCGTAGAGAACTTGGTCGTCGTTGGTGAGCGCCACTATTCGAAAGAAATATTTTTCATCTGGCTCGAGGCGCGTCACGATCACCTTTTGCGCACGGTCGTAGGGAGTATAGGCGTTTTTTTTGGACGTTTTGCTGTCAAGAAAATCCTCGTCTTGGCCATATTCAAACCACGTCTGCGCGGTGGCGTCGCCAAACAGCAGTACCTCCCCACTGAGTGCCGCCGACACGTCTGTTTCCTCGGTAGCATCAAAGGTGTCTACGGTTACATAACTCACCGCTGAAGGTGCCACTACGCGCGCTGGATTGCCGGCCCGCTCCAGCATGGCTTTCAGATTTTGCAGTTGCTGAATCTGACCCATGAGGTAGGCGATCATCTCGCGAGCAGTGGTCGGTTGAAACGAGGTGGACTGGGCGAACGAGAGCTGTGGAAAAGCTGAAGTCAAAAGCAGCGCGAGAACCAACGTGGTAATAATATTTTTCATATAATTCATATTGATTAGTGTACCTCGGCAGGTTTTGCTGGCGCAAGAGTAATTTTCTTCTTTTTCCACTCGGGTTCTTGCCGGACTAGAAGCTGTTCGGTGTGATCTGGATCCGCCATCACTTCTTCGACAATCCGCTCGGCGCGAATACTCTGTGATGCTTTGATAAGTACGACGTCACCCGATTGCAAAATGCCCTGAAGTTCACGCCCGGCGCGTTCGACATCTTCATATTGCAGAATTTTTTCTTCGGGAAGCCCTGCCGCGAGCGCGCCGGCGGCAATAACTCGCGCTCGTATGCCCACAGTGAGTAAGAGGTCAGTGGCCGCAGCCGCCTGCTCGCCTAGTTTTCGATGCGCATCATTGGAAAAAGAACCAAGTTCGAGCATATCGCCAAGCACCGCTATCTTTCGTTTGGCCAGAGAAATTTCTCGCAAGGTTGAGAGCGCTGCTTCGGCGGCGGCAGGTGAAGAATTGTAGGTGTCATCAATAAGCGTACTACCCTTTAAACCCGGAATAATTCGCATCCGGCCGTTTGGTGTCTGAAGGTCGGCGAGGTTGGCCACGGCGGCAGAGAGCGGGACACCGAGCACATCCGCGACAGCGAGCGCGGCGGTGACATTATAGACGGACTGTGTCCCCACCACCCCCGCCGCGGTAACCGTGTGCGATTCTTCTACATGTGATACGACAAACGACAGGCCATGGATGATATTTTGGCGGTACACAATCCGATCAGCAGAGGCAGTGAAATCGGTCGGCGCATAACGGCCAAAGCCCACCTGTCGCTGACGCACCTTGTCTTTTTCCTTGGCGATGATTTCATCGTCGTTGTTGTACACCAGAGTGCCGTTTGGCTTGAGCGCCGATAGGAGCACCATTTTTTCTGCCACAATGGCTTCGAGAGTCTTGAAGAACTCCACATGTACCGGCACGGCCGGCAATCTCGTCAGCACGACGATATCCGGCTTTACCCAGGCGGTGAGTTTTGCCATATCGCCAGGCTGGTCGACACCGGCTTCAAGAATGAGTACCGCCGGGTATTCTTTTACAAACAAGGCAATGAAAAGACCGTCAAAAATATTTTTCAGCCACAAAAACGGATTGTTCCAACCGTTTGAGAGGCCGAGCACGGTGAGCGGCACGCCGATTTCTGAATTAAAACTCTTTTGGCTTTTTCGGGCGGACACCGAACCTTTCACCGCGGCGTAAATCGCATCTTTGGTGGAAGTTTTCCCCACACTGCCGGTCACGGCCACGATGGTCGGATGGTGACGTTTTAAAAGAAGTGAGGCCTCAAAAGTCAAAATGGCAATGACGAACGACTTAAGGAATGTTTTCATAGGCATTGTTAGCGGTCAGGCGGAATTGAATAGTAGTTAATCAAAAACTTTGCAATCTGCATAAACGGGTCGGTCAGCGTCTCGGACGCGTACTGGACACCCTGCGGCTCTACAGTATACATGAAAACGATAATCTCTGGGTCATAGGCCGGAAAATAGCCGAAAAATGAGTGGAGAAACTTGTCTTCGTAGTAGCCGCCATTGACCGGGTCGGGAATTTGTGCCGTGCCTGTCTTCGCGGCGATGGTGTGGTGCGGGAGCGCGACCTTTCCGCCGCGCAAAGCTTCGTCTACGACGACGCTCAACATGCGAGAGATCTCCTCGCTGGTCTCTGGCTTGAGCACTTGCGTTCCTTCTGGGTAGCGGATTTCTTTAGAGGTGCCGTCGCTGTACTCGATGCCCGAAGCCACGTGCGGAGTCACCAAGTGGCCGCCGTTGCCGAGCGCTGCGAATGCGCGGGTGGCGGCGATGGGGGTGAGCGCGATACCCTGCCCGAACGACGCCGTCGCATACTCAACGTCACGAGGAGACTGGAGGTTGTCCACCAACCCATAGGCTTCGTTCGGGAGGTCAATACCGGTTTCGCTTCCCAGTTTAAAATTCAAAAAATACTCGCGGAACTTTTGCTTGCCCATTTGCGTTACGATCCATGACGCACCGGTGTTGAGCGACTGATTAAGAATTTCTTGCATCGGCACCGTGCCGCGGCCACGGCCGTCGAAGTTGCGAATGGTAAAGGTATCAAGTTCGATCTCACCAGGGTCGTAGTAGGTCGTGTAAGGGGCAATTGCACCAGCGTCCAATCCAGCGGCCATAGTGAGAGCTTTGATGGTTGATCCAAACTCGTACACGTCTTCAACCAAAGGATTTCTAAATTGCTCAATAGTCGCCTCCGCTCGATCATTTAAATCAAACCCGGGCACTGCGTTCATGGCGTAGATGGCTCCTGTTTTAGGGTTCATAATGACCGCGCCGGTCAGCGCGCTGTGGTACAAGTCATTGGTGTCTATCAACACCGTGTCGAGCATCCGCGAGACAGATGGCTCAAGGGTGGTAACGATGTCGCCAGAACGAGCGGTGTTTTTGCCAGTCACCAATTCGCCGACATTGCTAAATAATTCAGCAAAAAAATTGACCGAGAGCACCTCCGGGCTACGGTAGAGTACGTCGTCATACTGGCGTTCAAGGCCGTACTTACCACGCAGCTCATTTCCATCGTCGCTACTATAACCGACAAAGCCGACAGTCCGGGCGGCAACCGACCCGCCTGGGTAGTACCGCCACTGATTTTTGTAAAGCAATACACCAGTCGGGACGAGCTCTTCGAGAGTGGCGGCAGTTTCCTTTGACACACGTTGTTCGAGCTCTACATAGGTACGGTCTTCTTGTGACATTTTGACTACACACCATTCATGAGTGTTTTGAATGTAATCAGCGAGCGCGGTGCAAAACGCTTCTTTGTCATTCACGTGGGTGGGATTTGCCGCCAGTACAAATCCTGACTGCACCGCCGCCGCAGATAGATGCTCGCCGTCACGGGTTTTAAAGTAAATCGACCCGCGCGAAAACAAATCGCTCTTTGTATGCACATACTGGCGTTCGGCGCGTGCGTGGTATTCGGCGCTCTGTACAATCTGAATTTGATACAAACGCGCGAGCAGTACGAGCGCCAAAAGTAAAACGCCAGCAGATACCAGTCGGATCCGGAGTATTAAGTGAGCCCGCCGCATAGGTGATTAATTTTCCCGCAACACCAAACTGGTATCGCCACGGGTAATGAAGATTTTCTCGCTCTCTAGGTTGTACCCTTCTAGGGTTGCGATACGAGCCGCGACCGTATGCTGCGATTCAATAAAAGCGCTCTCAAGAATGGCGATTTCTGTTTGGAGTTCGTTCACGGACTTGGCCGCCTCTTTACGCATGACCACGTGCACGACTGAAATATTTAAAAAGTAGATATACAAGACAATAACAGTCACTAAAAGGCCCACGCTGGCGAGCGTTTGTCGTTGTCTTGTGATATGGTCGCGACTTTTGTTCATGATAAAAGTTCAAAGTTTTTTAATAATTCGTAATTTGGCGCTTCTGGCACGAGGGTTGTGAGCTGCTTCGGTGGCCGTCGGCGCAATTGGTTTTTTGGGTGCAAAGTCGCCTCTGCCTTCGCGCACGAGTTCGCGGAAGTAGTGCTTTACGAGCCGGTCTTCAATACTGTGAAAAGTGATGATTGCCATGTGTCCACCTGGTCGCAGAGCCGTAAAGCCGTCTTTTAAAAGTGTCTCCAGCGCGCCGAGCTCGTCGTTGACGGCGATGCGAAGTGCTTGGAACACCTTGGTGGCTCCGTGTATACGCTTGTGCCCTACGGCCTTGGGTAAAGCGGCGAGCACAATGTTTGCCAGTTGCGTCGAGGTGGTAATGACGGTTTTTGCTCTCGCCTCGACAATGGCCTTGGCGATACGACGCGAGAATCGTTCTTCAGCGTACCCGTAGAAGATGTTCGCGAGCGTCTCTTCCGACCACTCATTGACGATGTCGGCGGCCGTGAAGGGATAATCGTTGGGGTCGCCGAAGGTCATCTGGAGCGGTTCACTCTGGGCAAATGAAAAGCCTTTGCCTCCGTCGCTAAACTGTTCCATGCGCCAACCAAGGTCGGCCAGGATGGCATCAACTTTTTCAATATGTAAAGAACGAAGTATTTCCGCGATGTTGCGAAAATTTTCGTGCACCAAGTGCACAGTGGCTTTGTGTCTTGCTACGTCGATTCCGGTAAGGGCGCTCTCGTCGGCATCAATGCCAACGTAGCAACCGCGCTCATTAAGACGAGTGAGAATCGCATTCGCATGTCCCCCGCTTCCGTAGGTAGCGTCAACGACAGTGCTGTGTGCCGATAGGTGCAGCGCATCTACCGCTTCCTCTTTGAGGACTGTGATGTGTTCCATACGAAGTTGATTTAGAGGACGCCGATCTCACCAAGCTTTTCTGCCAAAGCATCAGCCTGTTTTTCGATAGTGCGTTTATAGTTCTCCCACTTCTTCTCATCCCAAATCTCGATTCGATCATGAATGCCCGCGAGCACAACACTGCTCTTTAGCGTGGCAAAATCTTTCAAGAAATCTGGCACGAGAATACGTCCAACTGAATCTACCTCCACTTCTACTGCTCCCGACAGAAAGAAGCGATTGAAACTTCGGGTGTCCGCTTGACCAAGTGGCAGTTGACCAACTTTTTCAGTGATCTTCTGCCACTCTTTGAGCGGATATACAAAGAGACAGTTATCAAGTCCGCGAGTGACCACAAGCGATTTCCCAAGTTCCTTGCGCCATTTAGACGGCAAGGACAGCCGTTTCTTGGGATCCAACGTGTGCTTGTATTCGCCAATCAACATACTTGATAGTCCGAGCCAACTTCCGAACCGACCGCAACCAAATGTGGAGACGCGGTTGTGGCGGATTCGGAAGTTAGCTCTTGCATACTGTTTTCACAGTATACCACTATCTCCCACCACCACAACATTCTATACCACCTCATCCCACCATCAACCACAGTTATACACATCCCAGTTTGAAGATTGTATGAAAAAAGAAAAACGGCGGCCCGTAGGGCCGCCGTTTTTCTTTTGCTTTCCTCCTTATTCCTTTCCTTTTGGTCGCATAAGCGGAAATAGCTGGGTTTCGCGGAGCGGCTTACCGGCCAAAAAAGCAAACAGTCGCTCTCCGAAGCCAAAACCGCAAGTCGGCGGCATTCCGTACTCAAGCATCTCAACAAATTCAAAGTCCGGCATCATGGCCTCTTCGTCGCCGGCATCGATGAGTTTCTGTTGCACCAGAAAACGTTCCCGCTGATCGACTGGATCATTGAGCTCACTGTAGCCACGACCAACTTCACTACCGGCGATAATCGGCTGGAACATCTCGACCGTCTTTCCGTCAGGGCGCGCCTTCGCCAAGGGTGCGACCAGCTTAGGGTGATGAACAAGAAAAGCCGGACCAGAGATATGTTTTCGGCAATACTTCCAGAGCGTGTCGGTGAGCCGCTCGCGGTTGTCGCCTTCGTACACCACACCGAGTTCGGTAAGTTTTGCGCGTAGATCTTCATCGCTGGCCGTCATAATATTTACCCCAGTCTGCTTCTCAATTTCTTCGCTGTAGTCGATATGAGCCCACTCAGCGGCCAAATCAAAAGAATGTCCACGCATCTCAAACTTTGTCGTACCGAATACCTTTTCAGCAATCTCAATGTACAGGTCGCGCACGAGCACCATGCCAGCTTGGTAGTCTTTATACGCCCAATAAAATTCCATATTGGTGAACTCCTGCAAATGTTCCGGGCTCGTCCCCTCATTACGAAACGCTCGCCCGATTTCAAACGTTTTATCAAAACCGGCGGCCATCAGGCGCTTTTGCCACAGCTCACCTATTGATATGCGCAGGTACACATCCATATCGAAATCGTTGTGGTGCGTCACAAACGGCCGCGCCTCGGCGCCGCCCGTCGTCACCTCAAGCGTGGGCGTTTCCACTTCAAGAAACCCATGACGTTTCATAAACTCACGGGTCACATCCCAGAATTTGGCTTTTTTGACAAACAGTTCTCGTTCTTCGGCGCTGAGCAGTAAGTCGAGGTAACGTTTACGAAACCGTTCGTCTTCGTCCTTAATGCCAAAGTGTTCGGTCGGAATATTTTGGAGCGCTTTCCCGACTACCTGCCAGTCTTTGACCAAAATCGCTTGCGTGGCGCGCTTTGTCGTGTGGGCGGTTCCCGCCAAAGAAATAAAATCACCGGTGCTCATGGTGTCCCGCAACTGCAAAAAGCGTTCTTCTCTGAGCTCGTCTTTCGAACAAAATCCTTGCAGCTTACCGGTACCATCTTGCACGTCTATAAAAAGTAGTGCGCCGTGTTCACGCATCGCCATAATGCGACCAGCGATAGAGATGCTCGTTTTGCTCGCTTCAAGAGCTGAAAAGTCCTCACTCACTTTGGCCACAGTGTGTGTGACATCAACCTTGGCCGGATAAGGATTCACCCCGAGCGACTTGAGGTGGGCAATTTTTTTTTCTCGGTCAGCTCGAAAATCTTCAGTGGTAGACATGTGTGTAATCCTAGCGTAGCACGCCGAAAAAGCCAAGGCCGGCTCCTTTGGAGCCGGCCTTGGCTTTAACGTTATTCAAGCGTGATGCAAAAAACTTCAGATACGAGGCGCGACTCCGCGAGCGTTGAAGTCGTATTCAATATACGATGACAATGTGAGCGAAGGAAGCAACAAAGTAGCTGGAGTTTTTGCGCACGCGACTATTCGACTTTGAGGACTTTGTACTTCTGCTTTCCCACTGGCGTTTCAAACTCAAAATCGTCCCCTTTTCGCTTTCCCATCAACGCTTCGCCGAGGGGAGAGAGGTACGAAAGCTTGCGCTCATGGATGTTGGCTTCGTCAGATCCGACAATCGTGTATTCTCGCTTTTCTTTATCTTTGTCTTTTTGAATACTCACCTTTGACCCAAGCCCGACGACATCACCATGCTTATCATGCGCCACAATCTTCGCTTCTTTAATAGTCTTCTCCAGGTAGCCGATTCGTTCCTCAATGGCCGATTGCATGTCACGTGCCTCCTGATACTCGGCGTTTTCTGAAAGGTCGCCGAGGCTACGCGCGTACTCGAGCGACTCAGCGACTTCTTTGCGGCGAACGGTCTTTAGATGGTCGAGTTCTTTTTTGAGTTCCTCAAATTTCTCAGGGGTAAGGAAAGCTTGTGTGTCATTCATAATGTAAAATTTCCCCCAATTATACGCAGTTACGGGAGCGGGTCAATGTTCATAAAAAAAGTTACCAGATACAGTGACGAGTGAGTAGTTTTAAAGAACTCGCGGAGCTTGGTTTTTGTCAAGATGCGAAGCGTCTTTATAAGAACCAACGGCGAGCGGAGGACTCGATCCGTGTCTTTAAAACTACTCATTCGTCACCTCAATATCTACGTCCTCGCTCGCAATTCCCAGGTACTCCGGCCGATGAACGCTCATCCACTCGAACACATCGCCCATAATTCTCGTGGCGCCAAGCGCGTTACTGCGTGGTGCCTTATCCATCATCATGACAAACGCGTACTGCGGATCTTCATACGGCCAGAAGCCAGCGGTCCAGGAATTGACGTAGGCATTGCCCGCACCTACCTCGGCCGTGCCGGACTTGGCCGCGATCGCCACATCAGAGCGCTCGAGCGCTCGAGCGGTACCGCCGCTGTAGTTGACAGTCTTGCGCATACCTTCATGAATGATCTCTAGGTAGTCTTGATTTAAACCTAAATCAACCGCTTCGCTCACTCTTCCCTGTTCAACATGCGGAGTGAGTAGCTTCCCGCCGTTCGCAAGGGCGGCGTAGGCACGTAGCATTTGAATCGGGGTCGCGAGAAATCCAAACTGGCCAATCGCCGTGAAGTACGTATCGCCGAGGCGCCAGTCGTCGTCAAATACTTCAGTCTTCCAGGCCGGATCAGGCACAACACCAAGCTGTTCTTGCGCCAGATTGATACCGGTTGGCGACCCCAGACCAAAGCGTCTAAAATTTTCTGCCATCTTGGTAATGCCGACTCCCGGCTGGTCACCAAATCCACCGCCGACGATGTAGAAATAGACGTTTGAAGAAAAGGCGATCGCCTCGCGCATGGTCATTGGTCCTTGTACTCGCCAGTCATTAAACCGCGACGGGTTATCTGGGTTGTACGGATTTGGCACCAAGATATACCCGTCGCTAACGATCGTCTTTTCCGGCGAGATAATCTTATTATCAAGCGCCGCGTAGGCGACAAACGGCTTCACAATCGAGCCTGGGGTATACGCGCCGCTAATCACTTTGTTGAGGAACGGCAAGCGCTCGTCGTTGTTATACGCTTCTATAAGCGCCACGTCGTCACCATCAGCCATCACCTCCGGGTCATAGGAAGGATAGCTCGTGAGCGCGATCAATTCTCCGGTATGAATGTCCATAATGGCCCCAGCGCCGCTCCGGAAACCAGCCTGCGCGGTTGAGGTGGCAATGATGTTATACATAGCTTCAGAAAGCTCGGCGTCAATGGAAAGGTGGAGCTCGTGGCCGGAAGTTGGTGACTCAATGGCAAATTCACTCACTACTTCTTGGAGCGCATCTGCTTCGATAATTTTGCTGCCGTTTTGACCCTTCAGAATGTGATCGTAGGCCGCTTCAACGCCGTTGCGGCCAAGGTAATCGGTACGAAAGAAGAAGCCGTGTGCGTCGCGCTTCGGGTAGCTGACATACCCGAGGACCTGCCCGAGTCCCAGGCGGTCGGTGTAGGCTCTGATCGGAAAGTCATACTCGCCGGTTTCGTCTGCCTCATTCCAAGCCATCATTTCTCCGTAGCGGTCGTACACCACCCCGCGCTCCGCAATGATGAGTGCCTTGTCCACTCGGTTGTTTTCGGCGATTCTGCGATACTCTTCGCCGCGCACAATTTGTAAAGAAAAAATTTGATAAAAAAATACGGCCGCGATGATAAGAAACAATATAGAGACCGTGCGTAAGCTGGTTTTCGAGATTGGCAGTTCGCGTTTCCCTTCAAGACGACCTCGGTTGAAAGATGGGATGTTAGAAGCATCAAGTAGCACCTCTTCAACGTCGACGTTTTTGGTGTACCGATCACGAAGCGCACTCATGTCTTTACAATAACTTAAACCGAACGCGAATCAACTCACAGAGTGCGTACCACAAAGTCGCTCCAATACTCATCATAGGAATTCCATGGAATGCGCCCATGTAGCCATCGAGCAAAAATGCCAGGGGTACCAGCGCGAGTGCCCCATAACGGAACGAGAAAAATAAGCCGCCGAGAGCGGCCACGAGCCACGCTCCGTGAAGCACCGCAATCATGATGCCAACGTACACACTAATAGCGAGTGGGTAGTTCATGGTTGGTTTTCCGTTGCTGTAGTACTAGCGGTGGTATTCGCGACAGTGCTTGTGGCAGTCGTGGTCGTACCGGTGTCTCCAAGCGATAGATTTTTTATCAGCAAATCTTCTATGTGTGCTTTGATGAGCTCTCCGTCAGTAGTAATAGGAACGTGTGGGGCCACAGCCACAAAAAATATACTTTGAATGGGTATTTCAGGCGTGATGTAGCCAAACTGTTCGGGTTGGGACGGTGTGTTCTCCACGTGCGACACGCGCCCGAAGATGCCTGGCTCAATACTAGGAATGTGTACCAAATTTCCACTTTGAAGCGGCACTCCTTGCGGCACTCGCACGCGCGCCACACCGCCGCCGTAGCCTTCCATAGTTGCAATCACGTTGGCTCCGGCAATGTATACAGTCGAAGAAAAGCCAGGGGTAGTCAATAGTTCGACGAAGGCGTACTTAGGCGCGACACTCTTGACGAGACCAATCACCCAGTCTGAACCGATGTACACGGGCGAGCCAACCGTAACCCCTGCTTCACTTCCTTGATCAATCTGTAGAAGGTCATACGGCAGGGTGTCTGGTCGTGCGACGACCGCCGCGCCAATGCGTGGGCTGGTCGAGGCATGAAGCAGTGAACGAAGTCGTAAATTTTCCTCGTACAGGCGCTCGGTAGTGATGTTGCTACGGCCAGCAATGGCCAGTTCGTTTTTGAGGTTTTTTATCTCTTCGTAGAGCGCCGTGCGTTCACGTATATAAGAAGGAAACGTATCTGACGACTCGGTCAACCACTGATTAAAAACGTGTACCGGAGTTAGTACAAATCTGGCCGCCGCACTAAACACGACTGGAGCCGCTACTCCAACGACCAAGAGAATGAGCGCAATCGCCACATTTCTCACGATTGGTTGGTCTTTAAATTTGCGTGGTGAACGTACCTTCATGATCTAAAAGTATTTCTGCGTAGGCGTCTAAATTTTCGACCACAATGCCAGCTCCTCGCACGACCGCGCGGAGAGGATCAGGGACCACCACGACCGGCACCTGGAGTTCGTGTTCAAGGAGCTCGGTCAGGCCAGGTATCAGTGCTCCCCCGCCCGAGAGATGGATGCCGCGCTGCATAATGTCAGAGAGAACTTCGGGTGGGGTTTCTTCAAGCACGCTTCGCACCGTCTCAACGATTGTTTCGACTTGTCCCGAGACTGCGTCCCTTACATCTGCGTCGGTGATGATGACCTCGCGCGGCAGGCCGGTCACCACGTCGCGGCCACGCGCGACGAGCTCCTTATTTCCCTCGGTAACTGCGATTGAAGCCAGAGCGATTTTGGCGTCTTCGGCGGTTTTTTCGCCAACGTGGATTTTAAACTGGTCGCGAATGTATGAAGTGATCGCCGCATTGAGGTGGTCGCCCGCGACGCGCAAGTTACGTGACACTACAATGCCATTAAGCGAGATGATGGCGATGTCGGTGGTACCGCCTCCGATGTCGATAATCATACTGCCAATTGGCTTACCGACGGGCAACTTAGCGCCGATGGCGGCAGCCATCGGCTCTTCAATCAAAAAAACATCGCGTGCGCCGGCATTTTTTGCCGCATCGCGCGCGGCACGCATTTCAACGTTAGTGATCCCAGACGGCACACCAATCAACATGCGGGGGGCTACAATTGAACGGACACCACCGCGCACTTTGGCGATCAAGTACGCGAGCATTTCTTCGGTGACTTCGAAGTCCGAAATCACCCCGTCAACCAACGGGCGAATGACCTCGATGTGTGCGGGCGTACGGCCAAGCATAGTCTTTGCATCGTTGCCAACCGCCACTAGTTGGCCGGTTTTTTTATTGATAGCGACAATCGTTGGCTCGTTGAGTACTATTCCTTTGCCTTTGACATACACGAGCGTGTTGGCCGTTCCCAAGTCGATCGCCATATCGGTAGAAACAGCCGAAAGAAGCGCGTTTAGTTGTCGCGTAAATACGTTCATTTAGAACATTGTACTATGTCTCGATGGGTGCGGCAAAATCTTGGAAGAGTTCCTCTTCAGATACATTTCGTACTTCACCAGTGGCGCGTGTCACCACCTCAAAACTTCCTTGTTCTTTGCCTTTTTTGCTTACCACCACTCGGTATGGGATTCCAATCAAGTCGCTGTCAGCAAACTTTTCTCCTGCACGCGCATCTCGGTCGTCGTAGAGTACTTCTATGCCAGCCCGTTTTAAATTTGCGTACAAGCCGTCGGCCCAGTCTCTTATTTCGGCGTCGTCGGTGTTGAGGGTCACGAGGTGGAGTGTAAAGGGGGCTGCTTCCTCTGGCCACACAATTCCCTTTTCATCGGCAAATTTTTCCACAATCACTCCCATGAGTCTGGTGATGCCGATACCATATGAACCCATCCAGACAGGAATGTTCTCACCAGTTTCGGTCTTTACCATAAGTCCTAAATCTTCGGCTTTTTGACGGCCGAAGTTGAAAATGTTGCCGACTTCAGCTGTTTTTGTTTCTATGAGTTCCTCGCGAGTCACTTCAAGTGTATTGAGCACTTCATCATTCATGACTTCCGCATTGATCGCAATGCCCTTTTCTTTGCTGATATAGCAAGTGTCTTCGCCGGCGGCGCAGATTGTCTGGAACTCATGGCTAAACTGCGTAAACGCGCCGCCGGTGGCAAACGTCACGTAGGTGTCATTACCGAGGCCGACCCGTTTGAACACATTCAGGTACGCTCCTTTCATTTTTTCGTAGATGTCGTTGTGGTCTCCCTCGCCGAGCGCAAAGGAATAGGCATCTTTCATAACAAATTCGCGGCCGCGCATGACGCCGCTCTTGGCTCTAAGTTCATTGCGAAGCTTGGTCTGAAACTGATAGAGCGTAACCGGTAGATCTTTATAACTGGAGAGGTAGTTCTTCATCATGTTGCCAATCGGCTCCTCATGACTCCAGCCGAAGCCGACTTCCCCACCCGCTTTTAATTCCGATTTAAACCACACATCCACTACCTCATCATCCCAACGGTGCGTCCGTTCCCAAAGTTCCTTACTTTGGAGCGCCGTCATGATGAGTTCCTGTCCACCAAGCGCACTCATCTCTTCGCGCACGATCTGTTTGATTTTTTCTTGTACCAAGAGACCAAGCGGCAGGTATGCATATACGCCGGCCATTTCTTTGTGCACGTAACCGGCGCGGATCAGAAGCTCCGCATTCTTAGACGTCTCATCAGCTGGAATTTCCTTTCGAGTCTTGGTGAAGAGGTGTGACTGGCGCATACACTACAGTAGCTTAACAATATCATTATAGGTCACTGCCACCATGAGGAGCATTAGAAGTGTAAAGCCAACCAAGTTGGCGCGCGTCGCCCACACGGCCGGAATATTTTTTCTGGCGATGGCTTCGAGTACCACAAACAATAGCCGACCGCCGTCAAGCGCCGGGAACGGCAGTAAGTTCACTACCGCCAGGTTGAGTGAAATAATGGCGGTAAAAGTAAGTAAGGTGGTGAAGCCAAAAGCGGCAGCGTCACCCACCAATCCCACGATACCAACCGGACCGGTGACGCTTGAAAAGTCAGCCTGACCGACAAATGTATCTTTGATGAGCGTGAGTAAACCAACCGTGATAGCACTAAGTCCCTGCAAAGAAGTCGTGAAGCCGCTGCCGATCGCGGAAAAGAATGATTGTTTTTGTATTTCCACGTACGTGAGCGAAGTACCGATGAGGTACTGTTCCTTATTATCAGCTACTAGACCCGTGACGGGCGCGAGGGAAACCCTCTCTTCCTTATGATTGTGTGTAAACACAATTGTCACTGGGTCGGGAGCGCGTTCGCTGATAAACTGGCTAAAAACAGTTGGTGAAGGTTTGGCGATCGTTTCGTCTTCGTCAGCAATGCTGAGAATTTCCGCACCGCTTGGGATCACCCCGTCGGCTGGACTATCAGGAAGTACTCCGGCGATGTAGAGTTTCGC
This sequence comes from Patescibacteria group bacterium, assembly GCA_038065355.1. Classification (GTDB taxonomy): domain Bacteria; phylum Patescibacteriota; class Minisyncoccia; order Phycocordibacterales; family UBA918; genus OLB19. Next base: position 65,855 of record JBBTRC010000007.1, on the reverse strand, counting down.
ACTTTCGCTCGCTACATCATCACTTACCGGCGTTGGTACGCCGATGAGGTAGGTGGTGGTAAATAAAAACCACGCAAACAACACATTCATCGCGACACCCGCCACGAGCACAAGCGCCTGTGCCCATTTTGGTCTCGCCGAAAAGGCTCTCGACGCATCAGAAGAAGCGGCGTCTGTTTCCTCCGGGTTCTCGCCAAAAATCCGGACAAAACCGCCGACTGGCAACAGGTTGAAAGAATACTCCGTTTCTCCCTTTTTAAGGCTGAATAATTTGGGCGGGAAGCCGATACCAAATTCGTCCACTCTCATGCCGGTTTTTTTGGCCACGATAAAATGTCCCCACTCGTGCACCAAGACCAGCACAAACAACACCAAAAGAAAAATTATTATTGACATGGCTATTTTTGAAGCTCGACTTCTTTCTTATCAAAAAGCTCTTCGAGCGTTTTGTTCATGGCGTCGATTTTTGTTTGTACCTTTTCTTTACGAGTGAATTTTTCATCTTCGCCAATCGCGCCCTCCTTGCTTTGTTTATCAATCAGTTTCATTTCCTCGTCGCGGATACCTCGCACTGAAATGCGCGAGTCTTCGAGCTTGCTTTTTGCCAGCTTCAAAAGTTGAGTGCGGCGCTCGGCCGTGAGCTCTGGGAATTTGACGCGGATGCCCGACGAGTCGGTCAAGACCGAAACGCCAAGGTTGGCGTCGCCGATTGCCCGTTCAATGGCCGCAATCTGCGAAGCGTCCCACGGCGACACTCGAAGCGTCCGCGCGTCCTCGACGCTGATACTACCAACCTGAATGAGCGGTACCAAGACTCCGTAGCTTTCGACCCGCACACCATCGAGAATGGCTGGGCTGGCCTGACCAGTGCGAATACCGGCAAATTCTTTTTGTAGCCACGATTTTACTTCCTCTAAACGTTTATCAAAATCTTCATTCATAATGACGCTGTATGGATTTATACGCGCAGTGTAACACTTTCTTGCGCTAACTTCGAGTCGGCAGAGTAATCGAGAGGTGCTCAAGGAGCATTTTATTTGAAGCGCCGCGTTTCCGATAAAAAGATAAGAAGAGTTGTAGTTCCTGTAGTACTGCAAGCGGAAGCGTACCCCTTGCTCCTTCCACGTAGGCGTGCAGACCTCTGTCTATCGCCGCTTGCCAGTTGTCGTCCTTGGCTTTGAGTTTTGTTTCAATCACTGCCAACCGCTCTCTGTATGAGGCGTGCAAAAATTCTTCAAACTCCGGTGTATCAGCCGCCGCCAGCGTGGGTGCTTGTTCGTGGAAGCGTGAGAGGAGCGTCGGGAGAAGTGATGCGCCAGCCGGTAGTACAAAAACAAACTTCGTCGTCACCGGCGGTTCTTCGAGCAACTTCAAAAGCGCGTGTTGCGCCTCCACGGTCACCGCGCTCGACACTGTGCACAAAAGACGCTCCGTATGCCCTTCCGTTGGACGGCGGTAGGCTTCCTGTACCAGCCGTCGCGCGTCATCAATACCAAACTTTTCTATATCAAAGCGGACATACTCGGTCGTCGGCGGTACCGAAATATCAACAAAATCCTCCACATCAACGTAGCGCGACAAAATAGCATGATGCGACAACATCAGGTTATTATGGCTGGGCTTTTTTAATTTGCAAATCGAGTATGTGCCGAATGACGCGCCGTAAGTAGTGCTCAAACGTTTCTCCTTGCTCGTAGATGATTGCCTGTTCGTAGCGCCACCCGTTCATATAGTCGGTGATGCTTTGTTTTATCTCTTGGGTCGCGCCCTCAAAACGTCCTGCTAACAGAAGTGGAATCGGCAAATTGGCAATTTTTTTAAAAAGCGGATGCTCGTACCCTTTCGGACCGGTGCCAAACAGTCCGCTTTTTTTGAAAATTGGCCACTCGAGCAGGAGCTGGTTGAGACCGTCGGTGACTTCTTTTGTGAAGAGTGAGTCACCTTTCACAGTGGAAGTCTGCAAAGAGGCGGAGGTCGGCAATTCGTCGGGACGGCGAGGTTTTTTTAGATCTGCCAGCGAGTCGAGTTTTGTAATTGGTGGCGAGCTTCTTGGAGCAGTGGCTGATTCCGCACCAGCCGTGTCCGCCCAGCGCTTATCAGCGTCAGAGGAGATCGGTGTAGTGTGCGCAATCGGTGGCGGAGTCGGAGCTGCTGGTTGCCTCACTTCTACTGCTGGCTCAGGGGTTCTCATAGGTGGCTCCGGTCGCTTAATGGTAAGCGCGCTGTCATCACGATCATGTGTTTCAATGCGTAATTTTTGACTTTTTACGTATGAGGAATTTGCCGACACCTGTTCTCTTACCGCAGTAGTGGGAGGAGTGGGCGGTGATTGTCGTGGTTGTGATGGCTCGATTGGCGGCTTGGCCTCCGGTTCGGGCGGGCGAGGCGGCGGTGAAACGGGTGTTGCTACCGGAATGGGGGTGAGCTTCGGCTCTGGTGCTTTTGGTTTCTCTTCTATTTTTGGTGAAACCGGCGGGGCTGTTTTTGCAATGATAACCTTTGGCGGCTCACTATGAGTAGGATGTTTTTCGTGATCGGCAATGGCTCTTTGGACTGCGATAAATGAAGTCTCGAGACGCCGCATCGCCGAAACCGCCGACGTACCGCTGTGCAACTTTTTCATCGCATCAAGCAAGGCGCCCATGTACTCACGCCCCACTTCATTATTGATATCAACTAAATTAACCGGGTTGCCGACCTTTTCGTTTACGATAGATTTGATCTCGCGGATTCGTTCTAAGTATTGATTCTGCGTCTCGCTTGAGGCGCTTGGCGTATTTGGCGTAGCGTTCGGCGCTACTGCGACACTAGCCACTTTTGGAGGAGCGGCCGGCACGGCGCGCGCTGGTGGCTCTACTAGCGGCTTGGCCTCCGGTTCGGGCAAGCGAGGCGGCGGTGAAACGGGTGTTGCTACCGGAATGGGGGTGAGCTTCGGCTCTGGTGCTTTTGGTGCTTCAGCAACATGAGGTGCTGACGGCGCCGATACAACGGGTGGTGGTGCTTGATAGGTGCCTTTGATTGCAAAAGAACGTGGCGCAGGACGCACACCGCCAATCGGGTTGGCGCGAACGACGCTTCCTGGCGTTACTTTCTTCGGAGCTGGAGCGACTTCATAGCTGGCGAGTTTCTTCTCCAGAATAAGCTCCACGGCCGGATCATGCCCGCCGTTCACATAAAGAAAGACCATGTCACGCAACTCGTTTTTTTGTGAGTTTGAAAGATCGCTGGCACGAATTGAGGTCAGCACGTGCGCAATTCCCGATTGCGACTCGAGATCAAATGAACGTGTGGCACTTACACTAAAAGAACCTCCGCTGGACATACACCTATCATAACACTTTTTGCAATTGATGAATCAAAACAGTTACGCACAGATGTGAATTACGACTACGCACTCCGTAACATTTCGTTTTCAATTAAATACCGTGCGAACAATTCGCCGAAGGTTATGTCGGTATGCGCGTCAACGATACGCAACATCTCCGGTATCAAATCTACCCACAGCACGTAGCCTTCGTATTTTATATTTTCTTTCGCCAGTACTGACTTGATGAATTCATACGGTTGCTGATTAAACTCGGTAATATCCGAGAGTGTCATACTTTCCAAATAAGCAAACGGACTGGCGTGTACCTCACCCAACCACCGTTCGATTGGGTCAGTAAGTGTGCGCTCGATGGCGGTGATCGTGCTGTCAATAATTTTTTCAAATCCAGCTGGCGATGAGTAGTTGTCGGCGATAAATTGCCGATATTCAGGCCTATTCAAATAGATGGCCGTCAGTGATCGTTTTTCATGGATTGGGTCAGGCTGTACAATGCCGGATTCAAGTGGCCGCACAGCGGCCGTGGCCGACGGATTTTTGGCTTTTTTGGTCGAGGTTGGAGTGAATGTGGGTCTTGGTGGCGGCGCGGGTTGGGCTGACGAGCGAACTCTCGCCGACTGTGGTGTGAAAGTGACCGGTGTTGGCGGCGACGCACTACGAGAAGGATTCGTCGAAGTCGGCACCTGCTTGTCTTTGTCGTGAGTCGTGTCTTCTTTCTTCTTTTTATCTGATGTCGCTGGCGAAGGTGTTGGTGTTGCTGTAAGCCGAGCAGTCTCTAAGGGACGCTTAGTTTCTCGCACCTCTTTCTGAAACATACGTCTGGCCAGAGGGTGTATTTTCTTTTCTCTAAGTGAGTGGGTAGGCACTGTAGATTGAGACTTTTCTAGCGCGTCAGTGGCGAATGCGGACGATGGGGCGTGTGTTTCATTTTTTGCTGTGGAAGCTACGGGAACTACCGCTGGAGTTTTTTTAGCGGCCGTTTCGTGTAAAGATGAGTCGCGCAGGGATAGCAACTGATCGTACAATGTTTGCAGTTTGCCTGCTTCGGCAGTCGTCACTTCCTTGCCGGCGAGAAGTGACTTCTTGCACGCCATAATGCCATGCTGAAGCTCTTTGTACGTACGTAAAAATTTGTGATTCCGGTCGGCAACTGATCTGTGGGGTTGTTTTTTCAAACTGGCAGACTTTTTCGGAAGTCCTGTTTGGTATACATCCCGTATATGGGTAAGAAAAAGATCAAGTCCGGACACGGTGTCGATGGTGACGTTCTGGTATTCGGTGCTTTGCTTGTCGGCGCTCATATATATATGCTACATACGTAGGGCATTCGGTACCGGCGGTGTTGGTCTTTGGTAACGTGCTTGTATTTCAGCTTCGATGTCGTGCTTTGGTCGTCCGTAGCGAAGGCCGCTTTGTTCTATAAGCTCAGCGACTCGTTTGTGATCCGTATCTTCAAGCGGCAGTGTCTCGATGCTGAACGGGAGGGTCGGGGTACCGTTGGCGAGCACGCGCAGATACGCGTTGTAATTTGGAATATTCATGAGTTCTGCGGCGGTGAAGGTTGGGGCAAACTGTGACTCGAGCGCCACTGCGTCGTCATTGCCCACCCGAAAGGCGGCAATTGATCCGACGTTACCAAACACTGCATCTTTGATGACCGGATCCAATTGCGCAATGAACTGATGAACGACTGTCAACCCGAGTTTGTATTTGCGAGCCTCTGACAAAATGGACGCTATTGAATTAGTCGAAATATTTTGAAATTCATCAATGTGAAGATAGAACGGCGGGAAGCTCTTGGTCGGATCGTCGACACGCGAGAGCGCAGCCATTAAAAATTTTCCCACCACAATCATACCGATAAGATTGGCGTTGATCTCTCCGAGACGGCCTTTCGAGAGATTGATGAGCAAAATCTTTCGTTCGTCCATGACTTGCCGGAAGTTAAAGGCGCTCTTTTGCTGGCCAATAATCGGACGCATGTAGTCATTGGCGGTGAATACGTCGAACTTCGACACAATGTACGGCACAATGTTTTCGAGCGTCGCTTCCCCGCCGGCTTTGGCCGCAATCTCCCGCCAAAACTGCACCACGACCGGGTTGGTGGCTTTCTCAAGCTTTTGTCGGCGGTACTTTGCGTCAGCGAGCACGCGAGAAATATCCATGAGGGTGTTGCCGCTGTCAGGGTCTTCGAGGACGAGCAAGGTGGCATTGCGGAAGTACTGCTCAAACATCGGACCCATCGACTCTGGGTTGGCTCCGTAGAGCTTCTGAAAGATTGAGAAAAGCTCATTGACCACAAACGTCTTCTGCTCGGGTTTGGACGCGTCATACTCAAGCATGTTGAGTCCTAGCACGCGGTCTTGGCGGGATGGATCAAAGTAAATCACATCTTGCTCTCGCTCCTTTGGCACCGCTCCGAGCACGTCCTCAATATCGGTGCCGTGAGGATCGATCATACAGACACCCGCGCCGGATTGGATATCTTGGATAATGAGATTTTTGAGAAAAACTGACTTACCAGTACCGGTCTGGCCGATGATGTAGAAATGCCGCAGACGGTCTGCTTCGGTGATGTAGATGGGCCGTTTGACGCCTCTATGGTTGTTGATGCCGAGCAATGTGCCCTCGGTCGGCATGGCATTTTGCGCCGGGGCGGTTTTGGCGTAGGACTGTTTGAACTCCGGCGTCGAGTGGATACCGTTACCGGGGAAGTGAATAAGCGTTGACAGCTCTTCAAGCGAAAGAGGAAAAAGATTGTTTGAAGTCAGTTCCCGAAACGAAAATGCTTGCTCTGCCCGGAGAAGCGCGCCGCCTTTAAGTTGCTTAAAAACAATCTGATTGCCTTCGGTGGAGTCAAACTGGTTAAACGCTGACTCGATCTCGGTCAAAATTTGTTGCGCTTTGGCTTCACTTTCCGAAGACGCGACAATGCGGATGTTTACCTCGACCAGGTCAGTTTTTATTTTGCGTTTAAACTGCTCAAGCGTGGCGGTGTCGACAACAACTGGTTCTTCTTCGTCACTGGCTTTTTTCTTGCCGCTCCCGAACAATTCACCGACCGTCGCCACGAACTCACCAGCCATGGTGCTTTGTGCAATCGCTTCTTGTGGTTTAGTACCCTTTTCGATGGACTTGATAATCTGTTCAAACACCTTGCGATACTGCCGCCGCGGATGACGAACCACAAACTGCACAGCCGCACCGGTGCCATGGTGATCTATTTTCGACAGTGCATTTAAGATCACTACCAGTGGATCGGAAGTGAATGTATCAAAAGTTTTGAGCAGGTAGATTGGATGTTTTTTCAGAGCTATCTCGGCGATGTGCGTGCTGCCATTTTTTATATAGATGTTGTAATCGTGCGGTTGTATCTCTAAGACGGCCGACGGGAAAAGTGAGTGTGTTTGTTTCTCAAACAGCGACGTAAACTCATTGGGCACCGCGACGTAAAAAACGATGTCACTGCTGTTGTTGGCGACTGCAATCTCAATCGTGAAGTGATTGTGTTCCTTGACCGAGCCTATAGTGCGCAGTCCAGCAAACAGCTGCTGCATCATGCCGGCGAGTTCGGCCAGATCGTATTCTCGTCCGCCCGGAGCCACTTCGGCCGGCAAGGTCACTTGGTAGAGAGTCATGTGGAGTATATGCCACGGCGGCACTCCTTCTTTGAGGTTGGCGAGGGTTGCGCCGGCCCTCAGGTGCTCTATTAGTTGCCGATGCACTTCGTCGACCACAAACGCGTTCTCTGTCTTTTCGAGAATACTCAAGGCATTTCTGATTCCCTTTTCGTACGCAATAGCCAAAATCTCCTCGGCTGGATCAGATGCGGTTTTGATGTGTTCAACAGACCGCGTCAGTGCCTCATGGGTAAGCTCATAGTCAGGTTTGAGCACCATCTTAGGAGTGAAGCTGGTATATTCTTTTAGCTCTTGGCGGCCAATGGTCTCTCGGTCGGCAGTGTCTATTTCTGGTGTACGATCAAGCAGTTCCCGTTCGCGCACGGCGATGCGTTCGCGCAAGTAGTTTATTTCCTCTTGAGGATTAGAAAATTTCGCAGGAACACCTTCCATAGTACCTATTATAGTACCGCGAAACAGAGACAAGGATGCGACCTAATCCCCTTTTAAACTTAAAGATACTGCGGAGTCTTTTGTGGAAAAATTTTTACTTCTTGGCGAACACGGCGCGTTTGTAGACATCAAGGTGTTCAAGCGCAATGCCGGTACCTTTGGCGACACAAAAAAGCGCCTGATCAGCCACCACCGCTTTCACGCCGGTGCGGCGGCGAATGAGCTCGGGAAAATTGCGCAGTTGCGATGTGCCGCCGGTCATGATGATGCCGCCATCGATGATGTCGGCGGCGAGCTCGGGCGGCGTTTCTTGAAAAACGTCTTTGATGGCTTTGACCATTTCTCGCAGTTCGCGGCTGATTGCGCGCACTACTTCATTTGTCTTCAGTTCGGTGGTGCGCGGCAAACCGGACAACACGTCCCGTCCTTTTATGTCCATCGTTAATTCTTCCTCAACCGGCAAGGCCGAACCAATCTGGATTTTGATTTCTTCAGCGGTCTTTTCGCCGACTGAGAGGTTGCGGGATTTTTTGATGTAGTCGATGATGGCCGCATCAATGCGGTTGCCCGCACACTTCACCGAGTTGGCGGCGACAATGCCGCCAAGCGAAATCACCGCCACGTCAATCGTACCCCCGCCGATGTCGACGATCATGTGTCCCTGCGGCTCATAAATGGGGACACCGGCGCCAATGGCGGCCAAAATCGGCTCTTTCACCACGTAGGCGTTTTTAGCGCCGGCTTTGATGGCCGCTTCGATGACCGCCCGCCGTTCGGTCGAGGTTACACCGGCCGGCACCGACACCATCACGTCTGGTTTGAACAGACTGTATTTGCTCATGGATTTGCGGAGAAAGTAACGGAGCATTGTCTCCGTCACGCGGTAGTCGGCAATCACGCCGTCACGCATGGGGCGGTACGCACGTATAGTGTCAGGGGTGCGGCCAATCATAAGCTTCGCTTCCGTGCCGACCGCCAGCACTTGATTGTTGTCGGAGATGGCCACCACCGACGGTTCATTTAATACAATGCCTTGACCAGGAACAAACACCAAAATATTGGTAGTACCAAGATCAATTCCGACTTTAGGAGTAAAGCTACCAAACATACAGTAGCATCATAGTACTGCATTAAAGAAAATAGAGGAAATTGAGGGTAAAAAATAGTGCCCGAACCTCCTTACGGAAGTTCGGGCACCTATTGTGTCAACACGGCGGTCTAGCATCCCTCATGGGCGAAAGCGGCCGGATTCTGACGACGCTCCTCGAGCATGCCGAGCAGACCTATACGCCGAACTTCGGCGTAAGGGTCCTGCGTCAGGGCCAGAATCAAGAACCTGCAGATACCGCGCAGAACTTTAAAAATAATCTTCATGTCGCACCTCTTGTTGACTCTCTTCATAATATCACACTCAAGGTTAATTGTCAAGTATTTCACAGTTTCTTCCACGCATAGCGCATATGCTATGCTATTGCTCATGTCACACATAGGAAACCGCATCGCGGACGTGCGAGAAACACTTGGGATAACGCAGGCCGCCCTCGCCAAAAAAATTAAAACTACCCAGAGCGCGGTCGCCCGCATTGAGTCGGGCCGGCAAAATGTGAGTGCCGACATGCTCCGCCGTATCGGCAAAGCGCTCGGCAAAAACCTCATTACCCTCTCGCCTGGTACCGTAAGCGTACGTGTCGACGGCGGCCAGACGCTGACGGGTGCCATCGAAACAAATTCATCAAAAAACGGCGCAGTCGGCCTCCTGTGTGCGTCTCTTTTAAATCGCGGCACGACGAGACTTCATAAAATGCCGCGTATCGAAGAAGTGCATCGTCTGATTGAGGTGCTCCAGAGTATCGGCGTACGAGTAGAGTGGGACAAAAGCTCTGTCTCAATCACACCACCACGGACATTTAACCTAGCACGCATCAACACCGAATCCGCCAAACGCACCCGCAGCATCGTCATGTTTATCGGGCCGCTCATCCACCACCTCAAAACATTTTCGTTACCGCAGTCGGGCGGCTGCAAGCTCGGTAGCCGCACGGTGCGACCGCATTTCTATGCACTTGAAGAATTTGGTGTCGATATCAAAACCACCAACGACACCTACGAGGTGAGTGTCAAGAAAAAACAACCCCAAGAAATCATACTCTATGAATCGGGCGACACCGTGACCGAAAACGTGCTTATGGCCGCCGCCCGCTTCCCCGGCACTACTGTCATTAAGTACGCTTCAGCCAACTACATGGTGCAGGAGCTGTGCGTGTTCCTGCGTGAGCTTGGTGTGCAGATTGACGGCGTCGGTACCACCACACTCACCGTCACCGGAGTTGATGAGATTAAAAAAGACATCGAGTACACTTTGGCTGAAGACCCGACCGACAGCATGTTCTTTTTGACCGCGGCCATCGTGACTAATTCTTCGATCACCATTACCCGCTGTCCGATTGAATTTCTTGAACTAGAACTCCTCACGTTAAAAAAGATGGGTTTCAAGTACACCATGTCAAAGCCATACCTCGGCGCCAATGGTCAAGTGAAATTGGTTGACATCACTACCAAGCCATCAAAACTCACCGCGGCGGCGGATAAAATCCACTCGCGCCCTTACCCCGGCATCAATGCTGATAACCTGCCATTTTTTGCCGTCATCGCTACTCAAGCAGCCGGTCAAACTTTGATTCACGACTGGATGTACGATAAACGGGCCATCTATTTTACCGAGCTCGACAAACTCGGCGCCGAGACCGTCCTAGCTGACCCCCACCGTATCTACATTACCGGCCCTTCGAAACTTCGTGCCACCGAGCTGATCTGTCCGCCGGCGCTCCGGCCAGCGACTATTCTTTTGATCGCCATGCTTGGCGCTTCCGGCACTTCGGTGTTGCGCAACATCTACAGCATTAACCGCGGCTACGAAAAGCTGGTCGAGCGCCTCGCTTCGCTCGGCGCCAAAATCGCCTACCTAGACGAGTTTTAGGTCTACACTTCCACTATTGAGTTACACTTAGTTTTGCGACTGCAGCCCACCTAGAATTACTATTTTCGGAGGGCGGTGTTGGGGCGGTGGGCGTAGAAAATAGTAATTCTAGGTGGGTTGAGATTTTGCTATAATACCCTCCCATGTTCGTGATTCATGTCATTCCTCTCATTCGTGGCACCCAGCTTGAATCACTTTCCTATTTCTCAAGTAGCAACTACGAGCTCGGGAGCTTTATTCAAGTGCCGATACGCGGCAAAAATCAGGCTGCTATCGTACTCGACAGCAAGCCGGTGAGCAGTACAAAAACGGCGCTCAAAGCGGCCACCTTTTCTTTACGCAAACTGCCCAACCAAGACAAACCCACCGTGCTGCCCAAAACCGTACGCGATACCGCCGCGCGCTTGGTTCTGCTCTATCCGGCGACGGTTGGTTCTATCATATACACACTCTTGCCGCCGGACGTGCGCAAGGGTGCGCGTTCGTATCCAGTCGTAAACCCAATCCTGCACACTGAAGACAGCACGCCGCAGATTTTGACGGGACGGTTTGACGAACGCATTCTGGCGTACAAAAGTCATATTAGGAGTACCTTCGCTCATCGCGGTTCGGTGTTGCTGGTGGTACCAACGGCGGTGGAAATCGATTATATAGTTGAGGAACTTCGACAAGGTATCGAAGAACGTCTCGTCGTTATTTCACCATCCCACACCAAGCGCCAACGTGATGATGCATTTGCCAAACTTGAAGACGAAACCTTGGCCAAACTCATTATTACAACGCCAGCCTACGCGTACGTCGAACGAATCGACTTGCTCAGCATCATTGTCGAGCAGTCCGCCAGTCCCCATTATAAAACGAGACAACGTCCCTACCTCGACCATCGCGACGCGCTCATCGCGTATGCAGCTGTTTCCGGCCGCAGTATTATTCTCGGCGACACCGTCCCGCGCACCGAAGACGAAGTGCACCGGCGAAGCGAGCGGTACACGACGCTTGGAGAAGAAGTGAAACGCCTGGCCTTTACCGCCCCTTTAACTATCGTCAAACAGAAAGACAAACCAAAACCCGACTGCCCGTTTCAGCTATTTTCGCCGGAGTTGCTACGGAGTGCGACACGGACGCTGGAGGCGCGTGGCCACGTCTTTTTGTATGCGGCTCGCAGTGGCCTCGCGCCGGTCGTTGCCTGCATCGACTGCGGCCACATCTTTCGTTGCCCTGACTCTAATACTCCCTACTCTCTGATTCGAACTCGAACTGGAGATAAAGAAGAACGCTGGTTCGTATCAAACACCTCGGGCACAAAAGTTCGGGCGGCTGATGTCTGCAGCGAGTGCGGTTCGTGGCGCTTGCGAGAACGCGGTGTGGGGGTACAGCACGTTTATGATGAGTGGCAAGAAAAAATGCCGGACAGTGACGCGTTTATCATCGACCACCTGACCGCTCCGACCGGCAAACGCGCGAAGAAAATTGCCGACGATTTTTTTGCCAAAAAATCCGGGGTGCTTATCGGTACGCAGATTGCGCTACCTTTTTTGAGCCGAGGTGTCGAGATGAGTGCGGTTGTGTCCCTCGACGCCACGCGCTCGATTCCGACCTGGCGCGCCGACGAATCTCTTTTTCGACTATTACTTCGTCTGCGAGAATTTACCGCCAAAGAGGTCTTGATACAAACACGAAGTGAAACCGACGCCCTCCTTACCTATGCCACGCGTGGCGCACTCGAACGTTTTTATGATGACGAAATCTCACTCCGCCGTATGTTGCACTACCCACCGTACGCCACTTTCATTCTGCTCTCATGGTCGGGGGTGGAGGCCGCCGCGAATGAAGTGGGTAAACTGGTAAAAAACAGCCTTAAGTCTGGCGAGTCTCAATTTTATACCAACCCCAATTCAACGCCGCAAAAAACCCTCGCCCACGCACTCTTACGACTAAAGACCGATGACAAAGCAACCTATCAAACTCTACTGGAACGCATCAAAACCCTTCCTCCTTACATAAAGATAGAAGTGAATCCCGAGCGGATTGTGTAAAATTGACATACACTAAAAACAGTGTACAATCTACATTAGCAAGTTTACGGGAGGACGCGATGTCGAATCCAAAGCCACTCCGAGTTGAGTTCATTGTCAGAAACAATCTTCTGCTTACCAAAATGGAGGAGCATGAGATTAAAAGCGCCAGAGATTTGGCCACTCTCATAGGCAAACCAAGTGCTTACGGCAATATTCTTCTATTGATTGGAATGAAGCTACCCGCCCGACTTAAAGATGGCAGCTGGCGAAGTATCGTACACGAAATATGCGCTGCACTTCAGTGTCTACCAGAAGACATCTTCAGTACCGAGCAAGAATTTCTCTCTCTGAAGAAAAACCGCGCTCATGCGGAAATGACATTTGCTGAGGTGCAACAGCTTACAAATGCTAAATCGGGGCAGTCGACACCAGAACTGTTACTCCAGGCAGACGAGACAAGAAAAGCTTTGGCCAAGGCGCTCTCAAAGTTAACATCCCGGGAGGAACGCGTGTTGCGCTTGCGTTTCGGATTGCACAATGGGCGTGAAGCGACGGCAGAAGAGATTGCGAAAGAGCTAGGTATCAGTGGGATGCGTGTGCTGCAAATTGAATCGGGGGCTCTGAAAAAACTCTCACATCCATCATTGATGGGGCTCTTCAGGCAAACCGTTGCGCAAAAATTTGTTACCAAGGACGGTTGCACTCTCTATCATCTGGACGAGGACATCCTGGCCGAACTTTGATCTTTGCTCCAGAGACTGACCACTACCCTACGCGTTCGCGCGTAGGGTTTTCTTTTAGTATCGCAAAAATCTGCTTCCTTTGCTATAATACCGCTATAAATATGGCCAAACTGGTACCACAAAATCACATGGCTCTCCACAGCATTGCGGAGGAGATTACGCCGGAGGAATTTACCGATGGCACGGTAGAAAAAATTCTCAAAAACATGCGAGCGGCGATAAAAACCTACAGTGTCGATGGCTACGCGGCGGTGGCGATTGCGGCGCCGCAAATTGGCGTAGCGAAGCGCCTGTTTTTAATCGAAGACCAGAGCGGCGAGGAAGACCGTTTGCCGACGCTTGTCGCTATCAATCCTCACATTACTAAATTTTCAAAAAAAACCCATGAGGTTGGCGAGGGGTGCTTGTCGGTACCTGACGGCTATGGCGTTGTGCGACGTCACACCAACGTGACGCTTGTCGCGTATGACGAACACGGTAAAAAATTTACACGTGGCGCCGGCGGCCTCTTGGCGCAAATAATTCAGCACGAGAACGACCACCTCGATGGTACGCTGTTTGTCGACCGAGCTGAAAAAGTCTGGACAAAGGACGAACTGCGCGACGTTACCGTCCACGAAGCCGCTAAAGCACCCCACGATGCCAACGCCTAGTGGACACTCAATGGTCTTTTTTGGCGGCGAGCCGCTTGGCGTTTCTGTGCTTGAAGAATTAAGGGCGGCAAATATACAACCGGATTTGATCGTCTGCAGTCCCGATAAGCCAAGCGGCCGCGGGCAAAAGCTCACCCCGCCACCGGTAAAAGAATGGGCGGAGGCACATCAGATTAATGTATTTCAACCGACTTCATACAAAGATAAAGCCGCTCTCACTCCTCTCACAGAACAAGCGTGGGGCGTGTTTGTGGTCGTGGCGTACAACTTCATACTGCCGAAATGGTTACTCCAAATTCCGAAACACGGTGTGCTCAACGTACACCCGTCGCTTTTGCCAAAACTTCGGGGGCCAAGCCCTATCCGCACTGCCATTTTAGAAAACAAGCGTGATGAGATCGGCATCAGTATTATGTTGATGGATGAGAAGATGGACCACGGGCCAATTCTCGACCAAGCACCCTTTGAAATAGCGAGCGAGAATTGGCCCGTGCCCGGCCCGGAACTTGATAGTGCACTCGCAAAAATGGGTGGTGAACTACTCGCTGACGCACTGCCGGCGTGGCTCGCCGGTGAGCTATTGCCGCAAGAACAAATGCATGAAGCCGCTACCTACACGGGCAAATTTGCGAAGGAAGATTTTTTACTCGATTTGAACCCGCACGCGCTACCAGCTGGCGACACGGCCTTTCTAGTACTGTGCCGCATCAATGCACTCCTTGGAATCGGTGACGCCTACTTTCTCTACAACGGCGAGCGGGTAAAAATTAAAAAGGCGGAGCTCGCCCCCTCGGGCGAGCTCCGCCTCCTCCGCGTTGTCCCCGCTGGCAAACAAGAAATGGACTTCACGCGCTTTCTACAATCAATTTCGTAGAGCTCACCTCAATTTGAGATCGGTTTTCATTACTTTCTCCAACCGAGCAGTTGCTCTTTGATCTTCCGACCAGTTCGCTTTAAGAGCGAGGTCTGTTTGTCTTTCGCCCGTCGTAATTCTTTATCAAGCTCATTCCGCACTTCGTCTATCGCTTTCTCGAAACTTTCTTCCACCGCTTCCGCCCGATACAAGGTGCCGTCCAAGGTAAGATTTGCTTCGACGCGGTAGATTTGGCCATGCTGTTGTGCGGTCACTTTCTCAAACTCCACTTCGCAAGTGGCCATCACTCCGTCGTTGATGAATTTTTCTAACGTAACTAGTTTTTGATCGGTGAGCGTTGCCAATTGCTCGCCACTGTAGATACCATTGTATTTATAGATAATGGTTGGAAACGTCATATTAGTTAGGTTTATGTGTTGGTAATGAGACCTCAAGCAATTTACTCGGAGACCGGTGCCCGGTGACAATCCGCACAGCCGGTAGCGCCACCTTGTAGATATCAGCAATAATTTCCCTTAGGCGTTCGTTCGCGAGATTCCGCTTTGCCGGCGCCTTGAGGATGCACTCGTAGTGATGCGGGCCGATTTCAGTTACCTTTTCTTTTTTCATGCCGGGATAGACCCGCACTTTCACATACATGTCTTACCCCTCGCACGATTCGCAGACCGCGTCGCTGATGTGCATTCGAGGCTTCGCGGTTGCGACCGCCGAGGCGCTGGCATAGTGGGCACGGATATAGTCGATGATGTCCTCCGATTCGTACATCGAAACATTTTTGGCGTCATCGACCAAAAAAGGTGTCTGCTTTTTGCCACCTTTTTCCAATAACTCTGCGAGCGTCGCTTCGTCAGCAAAAATGTCTTTAAGCTCGAGTGGAACGTTGAGCGCTTTTGCCACTTGCATTACTCGGCGGCTGTGCACACACGTCTCCTTATAATAAAGCGTTAACATGGTCGCTTACCTATTTATTTAATAACCTCTATTAGTATACTACGGACTGTCTATCCCCAGCTTTCATGGCTAAAAATAATAAAAATGCCCGGCCGCAAAGCGGCCGAGCTTAGAAAGAATTCTTCCCAGTGATGAAGTCACGCAATTTTGACACCACCGTTCTCACGCACCCGTCGTTTGATTCAGCGTATCCTACCGTTCCATCAGGTGGTCGGAGGTAATGTGTCACGCCGGGAATGCGCCAGTACGCAACCGGTTTCCCTTGCTCGCGCAACCGCACCACATGTGATTGATACAGTTGTTGAATTTTTCGAGGAATGTTTTCGTCGTACTCGGCATACACTACCAGTACCGATCCGCCAGATTCGACATACGCAACTAAGTCGTCAAAGATCGGTGCGGTGGCAAAATCCCACGGAGTCCGTACAATCTTCGTGAATTCCGGGCCATAGGGCACACTGTCGATCGTCGGAGGAAAAGCTGGCGGTGCCAACAATACCACTTTTGGTACGACTGCCCCATCAAACTGCAATCGTCGAGCTGCGCGTAATGCCATATACGCGCCGGCACTCGATCCAAAAATAATTGCTTGCGACGACTTTGTCTCGCATTCAAAGATCTTTACAAGCTCAGTGAGCGTTCGCGCTCGTGAGGCAAGTGTTTCGGTAGCAAAGTCCCCGCCCGACGCACCGAGGCCCGGCTGGTGGTACAACAGGCTGGTGTGCTCTTCGGACTGAAGCTCATACGCGAGCAGGCCAAACAATTTAGGAACTACTGGTAAGATAGCGCGCCTGTTCGGGTCACGAGGTATGCCGCCCACCATAGCCAACAGAGTTGAATGGTTTCCGACTGTGCGTGCGTAACTTATTTTTTGCGGAATGTCGACGGAATTGAATCTAAAAAACCCAGTCGCCTCCCACTCCGCATCCGTGGTCGGCAGCGGATCAAGGGTCAAAGGGTTCATCGTGATATCCTTTCTAACTTCTACGGCGATAGTATCACGTGTAATGATTAGAGCAAGAGCTGTACCAGCTTTCTGTAACGGACGCCAAATTGGTGTACTACAATGTATCTGCATGGGTCAATTTACCACTTGGAGCAGGCACGGAATCGTAAGCCTTTTGCTACTGGCGGTCGCAACTGGCATCGTCGCCGCTATAGGTGCGACCATATTCCACCTCCTTATTGAGTTCAGCACCTGGATATTTTTTCAGATTCCGAGTGACGCCGATTTTGCGAGCAACCTCGCCTCCCTGCCCGACTGGAAACGCGTGCTTATTCCCACCGCCGGCGGCTTCCTCGTCGGCCTGATTTTTACCTTTATAAAACTCACCGAGGCCGAGGGTGAGGGTGTGCCAGAAGTGATGAAAGCGGTCGCCTTCCGACACAGCAAAATACGCGCCCTGATCGCGCCGATTAAAATCCTCACCACCGCCATCACGCTTGGTTCGGGCGGTTCGGCCGGACGCGAAGGGCCGACCGTGCAGATCGGATCGGCGATTGGTTCGGCGATTGGGCAATTATTTAAGCAAGATGAGAGCCGCACCCGCCTCCTTTTAGGAGCGGGTGCGGCGGCGGGCATCGCCGGTACCTTTGGCGCGCCGCTCGCCGGTATCTTATTCAGTACCGAACTTATCTTAAAACGAATTGACCGCACCAGTCTGGTGGTACTCATCATCGCCGCCTTTACCTCGGCCGAGGCCACCAAGCGTATGCTTGGCTACCCCGGACTTCGGTTCACTCTCCCTCACGAAATCGACACCACCCTCACAACCCTACTCCTTAGTCTCGTCCTTGGCATCGTCGCGGCCGGTATCTCACTGCTATTTGGTTTTATCTTGCACCGATCGGCGCTCCTGTTTCACCACTGGCGTGTGCCTCACGTCATTCCTCCGACTATCGGTGGCCTGCTGATTGGTCTCATCGGACTCTACGTTCCCTACATTCACGAACCAACTGCGTACCCGCTCATGAGTTCTCTGCTGTCACTATCCTCCCTGCCGTTTCTATTTATGGTGCTGTTACTCTTTGCAAAAATGTTCGCGACCGGCATCACGCTTGGTTCAGGCGGATCAGGTGGTGTCTTCGCTCCCGCGCTCCTCATCGGCACCTTGCTCGGAAATAGTTTTGCGCTTACGCTCGGGTCATTTGGTTTTGGTACCGCTGATAGTATCACTACCTTTGCCTTGGTTGGTATGGCCGCGGTCTTTGCTGGCATTACACACGCACCATTTACGGCACTATTTATCATGTTTGAAATCACCGGCGAAGGCCTAATCGTGCCCGCCGTCATCGTTGCCGCGTTCACCTCGTACCTACTTTCTTACTCTCTGCGTAAAGAAAGTGTCTACACCGAACACCTCACTCGCAAAAAAATTGTGTGAGGTAGGCAAAAAGAAAACCGCCCGAAGGAGGTTTCCCCTTTAGGCGGTTACTGGCTAAAAATTGCCAGCAAGAGAAGGAACGCGATGGCGACTAGCCAAACGTTCCGGTTGAGGCGTTTTGAATCAGTTACCCAGTCGGTTTTCGTTGGCATATCAAGCCCTCTGTTTACCTCCTCTCATGATACACCACTTTAGTATAAATGTCAAGTTTATCCACAATGTATGGTATATTTGCTATTAAGAGTATGGGCTTACTTATAACCCTTATTTTATTGGACAAAATGAACAGTATGAAAAATATCGCTACTTTCCTCCTCGTGACGGCATTTCTTATGAGCGCCAGTCCGCTCCACGCTTTGGCCAGCTACTCGCTCAAGAGTAGCAGTATTCTCGACGGTACGAGCACCTTTAAAACCGACGCGGAGCAGGCACGCGATATTGAGATTGATGCGAAAGGCAATATCTACGTAACCGGGGGTACAGCGTCGGCAGACTTTCCGACCACCGTCGGAGCTTACGACCGCACTTTTGGTACCAGTGGCAAATCCCTCGGCACCAACGGCCCGATGGACGTTTTCCTCATGAAATTTGACTCGAAGGGCGACTTAGTATGGTCTACGCTCCTCGGCGGGCCAAACTACGATCGCGCCTATGCGCTCGAACTCGGCCCTCATGGTGATGTCTACGTCGCCGGCCGAGCCGGTGAACAATTCCCCACCACCGCCGGAGTCACGCAAAAAAACTTCATAAACAACAGCGACTCCACGCTCGGCGCCTACGGTTTGCAAAATGGATTTGTGGCCAAATTTTCTTCGACCGGTACGCTCAAATGGTCTACGTATATTGGCGAAGCGCGCCAGACCGTAGTCCGAGATATTGATATTGATAAGAACGACGTGGTTCATTTGGCGATTGGCCAATCGAGTACCGCAGTCTCATTCATTACGGCTGATGCTGCTCAAAAGAAACACCCAGGCGGACAAAACACTATTTACGCCAAGCTCTCATCCGATGGTACAAAGATTCTTTACGCAACGTACATTTCAGGCAGTGGACAAAACTCCGGCAAACCAACTATTCGGGTGGCCCCAACCGGCGACGTGTACTTCGCCAGCGTGAGTGATGCCGACGACTTTCCGGTTACCGCTGGCGCGTACCAAACAAAACGTGCTGGTAATGCTGACACCGTCGTCGCAAAATTCAACGCAAATGGCAAACTGCTCTATGCGACGTACCTCGGCGGTACTGGGGTCGAAGATCTTGAAACACATTCAATGGCGGTCGACGCACTCGGCTACGCCTATGTGACTGGCTACACCACCTCGAGCAACTTTCCCACCACCAAAGGAGCCCTTCAACGCACTTTCCAAAGTGCAAACAACGGAACGGGAGATGCTTACGTTGCCAAGCTTTCTCCAGACGGTCGGACGTTGGTCGCCTCTACGTACGTCGGCGGCACTAAACGTGACGAAGGCGAAGGAACTACCTTTCTCGAAACGACCGGCGAAATAGTGATCTCGGGCAACACCGGCTCACCTAACTTCCCCGTCACCAAAGATGCTCTCGATACCAGTATCGGCGGAGCGTCGGATGCATTTATCGTCAAACTCAATCGCGACCTGACCAAAGTGACCTACGGTAGCTTCGTGGGCGGCGGCGGAACAGACTCCGCGCGCGCCTCGTTCGCGAGCGAAAACGGCATTATTGCGCTCGGCGGTATCACCAAGTCGACAAACTTTCCGGCCAAAAATTCGCTTGATTCAGCCGTGAACAGTGGAAACGCCGCTTTTTATACGCAACTCACTGCGCTTGCCTCAGTCGGCACTTCGGTACCCGCCGTCACTCCAGTGTCGGAACTTTCGTCCGGCAGCAGCGCGGTAGTGACTGACGGGCCGCTCAATATCCGTAGCAGCGCCGGGGGCGGAGTGCTTGGAACCCAACCAACCAGTGCGACAGGTGTTATCGTCGGTGGACCGGTAGTAGCCAATGGCTACACCTGGTGGAAAGTCGACTTTAAGGACGGCCCCGACGGCTGGTGCGCCGGGTCGTTTCTCGCGAGCGCTAGTACAGTGGTCACGCCGACAGCGGCGAGCACCTTCACGCAAAATAGTCGGGTGGTGGTGGCCTTAGGGCCGCTCAACGTGCGCAGTAGTGCCAGTGGCAGTGTGACAGGGACGCAAGCAACAGGCGCTAGTGGCACACTTGTAGAGGGGCCAGTCACTGCAAACGGCTACACTTGGTGGAAGGTCGATTACGACACTGGCAGTGACGGCTGGAGCGCCGCGACATTTTTAAAACCTTTGTAAAATCGGACTAAAATTTCGTAAAAAAATCGCCGGAACCCTAAGGTTCCGGCGGTTGCCGATTGACGCTAATCAAATTAGCGACTGGCGTGGTCGGTCAATACTTTCGCCACGCAGGCCGTGAGATTGATCGCGGTCGGAATGTGCAAGAACTCGTTCGGACCGTGCGCGTTTGATTCGCGACCGAGCACGCCGGTGACAAGGAACCAGGCTTCAGGAAACTGTTCGCCTAGCATGCCCATGAACGGAATAGTCCCGCCCTCCCCCATCGCCGCCGCTGGTTTTCCGAAGAATTTCAGTGAAGCGTCGTTGATGCTTTCTTCGAGCCATGGAACTGTGGGTGGTGCATTCCAACCATTCGCGGCATGGCCGGGAGTGAATGTGATCTGCGCCTCAGTCTCTTCGGGTAAAGTTTTACCAAGTACCTGTTGCAGGATGCCAAGCGCTTTTTTGGCATCCAAAGTCGGCGGCGTCCGCACTGAAAGTCGTAGCGTCGTGTATGGCCGCATGACGTTGCCAGCTTCAGCGAGCGTAGACGGGAATCCGTCTACACCAATATGGGTGAGTGTTGGGCACCAAGTGCGACGAAGGATCAATTCTTCTGGAACAAGTCTGGAAGAAGGGTGACAGCCTGGTACCCAGGGAAATTTGTCATACACAGCATTCCCTAATATTTCCCCTGTTTCCTTGGCTTGTCTTCGCCTATCCGCTGGTATATCCACATAGAATTCTTGATGATGGATTAAACCAGTGGATCTGCACACCCGCATTATTTGAGAAAAAGCCAACAGCGCGCTGTCGGGGACAATGCCGCCGGCGTCGCCAGAATGTACACCTTCCGTCAAGACTTTGACGGTGAGATCTCCGGTGCAGACGCCGCGAAGTGAGGTCGTTTGCCACAGCCGCTCATAGTCGCCGCAACCGGAATCAAGGCAAATGACGAGCTCGACATCGCCGATGCGATCTTTGATTGCTTCGACGTGCGCCGGCAAGTCTGGACTGCCGCTTTCTTCCGAGGCTTCGATGATGATCACAATCCGGCTATGCGGTAATCCTTGCTCGAGCAGCAATCGCACCGCGATGAGCGACGCAAACATAGCGTAGCCATCGTCAGCGCCGCCACGCCCATAGAGGCGGTCTCCCTCGAGAACCGGTTGCCACGGACCGAGCCCCTCTCGCCAACCGGTCATTTCCGGCTGTTTGTCGAGGTGGCCGTAGAGTAAGACTGTGCCGACGTCCTCCCCGGAGGGAGGAATTTCCATAAAAATAATCGGGGTACGCTCCGGCAGGTCAAACCGTTCGACAACAAGGCCGGGAATCGGTTGATCTTTCGCCCACGTCATGAAGAGGTCGACAACTTTATCCATGTGGCCGTTCTCTTTCCACTTCGGATCGAAATCGGAAGATGTGTTGGGAATTTTGATGTACTCCACTAACGTCGGGATGGCCAATTTGTGCCACATTTCCGAGGCATGATAAAGAGCTTGTTTTGCGTCCACGGGATCTCCTTTCGAGTTGTTGTTATGGTAAAGAGCTAATCGCCACTACAGTACATTGTAAGTATGGGAAGTCAAGTTCACGAAAAAAGAGCGTCGCGAGACGCTCTTTCGTATATTCGTTGTCAGGTGCAATTTTGTCGCAGAAGCGAAAGCACGTGCTTGGCGTGCGTAGCGCCGTGCTCATCTTCGACAAAACCAGTGAGCGTCTCGAAATCTACGTCAAGAATTGGCACTTTGAGTGTGGCCAGTTTCTCTCGTTCGTAGCGTGCCCCATAAGAAGACGCCCACCCCGGCAGAAAATGTCCGGAGTCAATCAGTCCGCTCTCAAGCAATGCGGCGTAAAAGACTTCAAGAATCGGCTCGCAGTAGCCGGAGTTGTGTTTGTGCCACTCCACTGTCAACCGACGAATGCCAAATTCATAGGGCATCTGGCTAAACATGGCGACGCCGTTCGTTTCTAGGCCTTTGATGGTGGCGTTGAAGATTTGGAAATTATATTTCTGCACGCCCGTGCCACCGGTCGTGATGGGGCCGCACACGATGCCGCTTCGGCCTTGTCTCTTTAAATCGGCAACCGCAATGTCGGCCAACTCTTCAAAGCTGTTGGCAGAGATACCGTTTGGTTGCAGGTCTTCCAGTCCGCGCTTTGCGTACATGACTCACCTCTCTCAAGTTAAAAAACGTCTGCAAAGAGGGTAACATAGTCCGCATAAGATTCAAATGTGACAGGTTTTTGGGATTAAACTCGTGTAGAAAATTAAATGGTTTGACTTGTGCATTTGTTGCGTCGGAGCTACAGTAACACTGAGATAATGTGCTACAAACTTCCATTATGAAAAAGCGTTTTGTTGTCATCTTTATAATAATCCCCGCCATTGTGGCCGCGGCGGTGTATTGGCTCGGGGGAAAGGATTCAGTAACGACCGTTCCCCCTCCGCCAGACATCGAGGAACATAACGATTGGCTGACCTACTCCGACTACATCCAAAGAATTACCTTTCGCTACCCCGAAGTGTTGCCGACAAAATACCAGCGTGCGATTGACTGGCCGCCGCACGCGCAAGTGCTCAGCGAACCTTTTGCCTGTGTGGAGGCCGGCGAGGACTCCGTCCGAGCCGGCCGGACGGAACGTCGGCTCATAGGCAGTCGCGAGTATTGCCGCACCAGTGTGGTTGAGGGTGCGGCAGGCAGTATCTACACCCAGTATGCGTATGCGTTTCCCCACGACGACTCCACCGTCATTCTCACCTTCAGCACGCAGGTGACACAGTGCGGTAATTATGACGGGGTCGAGCGAAAAACCTGTGAAGCAGAACGAGCAACGTTTGCTATCGACGTCATCATCGATCAGATTGCCGAAACCTTCACCGACCTTGCAGAAAATACAACAGATGGCCGAAGCGGCATAAAAGGCACCGTACTACTTGGACCTACCTGTCCAGTTGTTTCTGACCCGCCCGACCCGCAGTGTGCCGACCGACCCTATCAAACAAAACTCGTCGTGACGACGAGCGACCAGTCGCAGGTCATCAAGGAGTTCAGTTCGGCAGCTGACGGCACATTCTCCGTTGATCTGCCGCCCGGAGAGTACGCCATCCGTTCGGCCGCGGCCGCCAATATTTTGCCGTACTGCGCTTACGATATGTTTGAAGTTAACAAAGACTCTTTCACAGACTTAACCATAGCCTGCGAGAGCGGCATTAGATAAACTCCGTACTTGCTACGAAGCAATGTCGCCTACAATCAGTTTCACAAAAATGCCGCCCCACAGTAGTAGGGCGGCATCAGTCGCGCAATGAACATACTCAACGATGGGCGACGCGTCCAATCGCAACCAAAACTTCAGTTCGCGTCGGCTTCTTTGTACGCAAGCTAGCCTCGAGTCGGTCTCTGAATTTTTTGAAAACCTCTTCAGCCAGTTTCACTTGCGCAATCACTTCTATCACATCCTCATACGAGGCATTCATGAAGACGCGGCGCCAATCTTCCTCTGACCAATCAGCGACGGCGTTTACCTGAGCCGCCCGCAAGGTGGTGTCGAGAATTTGTCGACGACGGTCTGGACGACCCGGGGCTCTTTTGACACTTCTTGAAAAACCGCCACGACTCGTGATCACGTCGGCAACTTTTGTTTTGATGAACTGTATTGCTCGCAGGGCGCTCATCTTTCGACGCAGAATCTCAGCGAGCAATAATCTTTGACAGTCAAACCGGCGCGTTTCTTCGTCGACAGCCGCTTCCGCCAATCCGAAAGAAGCGGCTGCTTCCTCATACTGCAGAATAAGTTCTGTAAGTTCAGCGTGAGATGGCGCCGCCAGTTCTCCGAGTGCAGAGCCCACACCTATCGGCAACCGACCCTTTTCTGCCAACGTCGGATGCATCAGTTTTTGAATCGAAGGATGAAGATTAGTGAGATGAATCCGACCAATGACATACGGCAACGAGTGGCCGCACTTTTTGGAAATTTCGTTTTGAGAAAATCCCGCCTTTAGAAGCTTTGCAAAGGACTTGCCTTCCTCAATCGGAGTCAAATCTTCATGGCCTTCGTTGTAGATGACAAGCGCGAGCTCATGTTCCCGCTTGCTCGCATAGATCTCGACCCGAAATGGCACGACGGACACTTCCTTGCGCACCGCACTTGCTTGGCGCCGATGTCCGCTCACGATCAGATACGGTAGCCCCCTATACTCCTCCGGCAACGTTCGCCAAGGACACAGTTTGACCGGCGTTATAATGAGATCTTGCCGAACGCCCTCGTTGCCAACGCTCTCCTCAAGCTCTGCCAATCTGGCTGGAGATTGGTATTCACGTGACTGGGTAAGATCGGGAGCAAGAAGCTTTGGTGAAATATAGCCAGTCGTGTCAGCCAAAAATGCGGTCGGGCTCGAGACGTCAAATACATCGACTTCACGACCCGACGGAAGTCGGGCTTTTTTTGGTTTCCCTGCTTCAGACATACACCGCTCCTTTCGGTTGCTTTTTTCTCCTTGAAACGCTTTCTGACAAACAAACAATCCTTCCGTCTGAAACCATACGCGACCTTGCGTCAGTGGTCAATCTAGACGAGGAGGTTGGGATGTTTCGTTCACTTCCTAGAAACAACAACCGCCGGTAGCCCTACGAACTACTGGCGGTTTACCTTTATGGTATCTGTCGAGAATAGTCTACTTTCTCCAGAAAAGCGGGTCTACATGGGCATCACTTCCATGACTTCGATCCAGCCACCGGGCATCATTTTAAAATGCGGACTGTCCTGCATTTTTTTGGCTGCATCTTCATGACTGGCGGCTTCAATGATGGAATAACCACCGATTTCATTCCGCATATCAGAAATTTCGCTGGGCATCACGCGCTTGGTCTTGCCAAGCGGTGCACCCATATCGACAACGCCGCCCTTGCTTTCCATCCAGTCTTTCCATTCCTGCATGGATGCTTCTTGCTCGGCGGGTGTCACGTTTGCCATCTCCCCCATGGCTTTCTTAAAATCTCCTTCGCTCGCCATATAAAGTACAAAATATTTTTTCATATTTCTTAAAATTATGATTAATTTACACAAGTGAGTATACCAATTGTGCATGAAATTTGTGTAAATTGCTTCCTGCCTTCTTTCTTTAAACTCGGTTGGATTTCCTGATTGCTTCAGCATTATCAATAGGATACTCCGGGTGTTTTTCTAGCCATTTGGAAATATCTGTCCACCTGAGGCCGTGGAAACCAAGCTGACCATTCCATTTTCTGTTGCTATCATCTTCGGCTTCGAAGCTAAATTTCTGTGCCAGCGGTACTGGCGCAAAAACAATTCCCTCACCTTCTAAAACTCGTCGATTATGTACCGCAATCACAACATCTTCAGGGTGGTATTTTGTGATTCTGCCCCGCACACTCATCTCAGCCAGTTTTGCGGTGAGTTTTTTGCTTCGCAAACTGAAACCACCATTCCCCACTACCCGCTCACCCAAAAGTTGCGGAGGAAAATGAAAGTCATTCACCGACCAGTCTTTTACCAGCCACGGCGCGCCAATATAGTCGTAGTTTAAAAATTCATCAGTCCACGCCTCAGGATTCAGTATGAAGCCGTCGTATTGAATGATCAACACGTGTGACGTACCGATGTACTTATCAAGGTCATGAATCATAAAACGCGAATATGCTTCCACCGAGGTAATCGGTTCGATAGAGACGATGCTTTCATGCTCCACTGTGTGTAAAGAAGTGAGCAGTTTCACATCAGCAAATTCAAAGTCCTGCTGACAAATTTCAGCCGCTAGGAACAATCGCTGTATGTCAACACAATCAACTCCCAGGAGCGTCACTGAATCGAGTCTTCTTTTCATCATGTTGAAGTATTGAATATTTTTATGTGTTGATATTGTCGAACAGAAAACGATGTCCTTCAGGCAAGCGAAACACTTTGAGTTCACTTGCACTAAGCCAAACACACTCATGTCGCTGATGTTCCTCTGCGGAAACCTCTTCACGTGCTTCGTCTTCAAGTTCAAACAGAAACGAAGTAAAGTGTGCAAAACGATTCACGCCTTTTGGGCCATGGTAGAACTTGCTGTGATACCGAGGCAGCTCGCGAACTAAACGAAGATTTTTATATCCGCTCTCCTCTTGTATTTCCGCGCGAGCCGCTTCTTCAGCGGTCTGCCCATCTTCGATGCCGCCGGTAATGAACGTCTCCCAGTCGATTTCTTTCCAACGGAGTCCGAGATACTCACCAGTCCTAGGGTTGCGTACAAGGGCTGTAATAGCTTGTCGTTCGATAAATGGCAGATCAGCACGCGGTGTGTTGGCTCCCGTATCAATAAACAATGGCTCATTCGCTTCGTTCATATGCATGTCGTCATTGTAGCACTCTCCACGCTCGGTTGCGGTATAAAAAAATAAAACCCCTCGCGTATTGCTACGCGAGGGGTCGAGGTTAGCTTTGAAGCAACAGTCCTAAGCCCGATGTTCCAGGCACCAATTTCTGGCGTTCTGAAACATTCTGAGCCACGGAGACGCCTCAAGGCTTTTCCATGAGTGTGGCATCCAAGGCCACTGCCACAAACGGAAACAACGTTCGGGGTGAGGCATCATCGCAAGATGGCGCCCACACGGAGAACAGAGAGCCGTGACCCCGAGTGGTGAACCATTCGGGTTGTACGGGTAGACTTCCGTTCGCCGTCCTGATGGATCGATGAATGCAAGAGGTGAGAGGTTTTTCTCCTTGACCTCCTTTGCGACCGACTGGTCCGGATAGACCAATCGACCTTCACCATGAGCGACCCACACACCAAGCTTCGATCCCTCCATGCCAGCAAGAAGCATTGATGGGCTAGGCAGAACTTCTACCTGCACCCATCTGGATTCAAACCGACCTGAAGCGTTGTGAACGAATCTTGGTTGCTTAACGCCGGCGATTCCCTTCCACGGAACCCATCCGAATAATGCCATGAGCTGACAACCGTTGCATACGCCGAGCGAGAACGTGTCCTCGCGAGCGTAGAAGCGGTCGAACATTTCTCTCAACTTCTCGTTGAAAAGAATTGTCCCGGCCCAGCCTTTTGCACTACCGAACACGTCCATGTAGGAGAAGCCGCCGGCGAAGATGATGCCTTGGAACTGGTCCAAACCAATCCTGCCCTCAAGAAGATCACTCATCGTGACGTCCCAGGGCTCAAGACCAGCAGCCGCACAAGCGGCTTGCATTTCTCTGTCGCCATTCGTACCTTCCTCGCGCAACACTGCTACGCGGGGACTGTCTCTCGCTTCTAAAACTTCCAGAAGCGTGGCTGCTGGAGTGAATGAGAGTTGATAAGACGGAACCTGATCTATGCTCCGAAGCTCCGCCTTATAGCCGGAGTATTCCTCATCAGCACACGCCGGGTTCATCTGTATTCTCTCGATTTGGTGACTTGTTGTTTCCCACCAAGACCGGAGTTCCGTCGTCGTGCTTCTCCACAATTCTCCGGTATCTTTGGCATCGACACTGCACGTGGTGTTGCCCTGGGTTATTCCAATCATCGAGATTGTTACGCCAAACGACTCGCAGATTTCAAAAATCCGCTTCTCGTTCTTAGTCGTAAGTTCAATGACAAACCCGAGTTCTTCACCAAACAGACTCCGGAGAGCAGAAGCTGCATGAGGGATACTCACACTGAATCCGCACTGGCTTGCCATGCACATCTCGGCAACTGCAGTTATGAGGCCGCCGTCGCTTCGATCGTGCAGAGCGAGAATCAATCCTTCGTCGATCATCTGCTGCACCGCAAGAAACGCATTCTTGAGGAGCGTGGGATTTTCAACGTCAGGCGGCTCGTTGCCGAGTTGGTTGAACGCTTGAGCCAGAGCTGAACCGCCAAGGCGATTTTTACCCTGCCCAAGATCGATCAGTGCCAACGCACCCTCACCGGGCTTCTTGATATCCGGCGTAACTTTCTTCGTGATGTCAGGTACAGGTGCGTATCCGAGTATCACCAAACTTCCGGGAGCTTTTACGAGTTCACCCCCAATCGTCGCAGCCATTGAAAGGCTATCCTTTCCGCCATCAACCGCGATGCCAAGCCAGATCATGAGATCAGACATAGCAACCGCAGCATCATAGAGTAAAGCACCTTCGTGAGGCAGCTTCGCAGGCCACATCCAGTTAGCACGGCACCGGATATCTCCGATACCGCTAATACGAGCCGAAGCTATGTTGGTCAGCATTTCGCCGACCGCCATGCGCGCTCCGGCTTTCGGGTCAATGAGCATCTTGATCGGCTGTTCGCCGAGCGCAGAAGCACTGCCGGTAAGGGCAAAGTGACTCTGCGCGTTAAGGCTGACATTTGCAATCGGAATCTGGGCGATCCCGCAGCATTGCTGCTGCGCGACAAGCCCAGTCACGCTTCGGTCCACCTTGTGAACAAGGAATCCTTTAGAGCAGACGGAAGGTAGAGCGAAGACTGCCTTGATTGCTTCGCCGACAGTAACCTCCGGTAGACAAAGAGGCTTGAGATCAACGACACGTCGGTTTGACTCAAACGTTTTTTGAGGCATATTCGTGAGAATCTGCTCCAAGTTTAGTTTGACGGGCACTGTCCCGTTCTCCATGTCTTCGACGACCACATTTCCGCTGCCGTCAATTTCACCGAGGACTTCGCAGTTGACACGCTCGCGTTCTGAGATCGACTTGAAAAGCTCGATCTGTTCCGGCCTGATAAGGAGCCCGTATCCTTCTTGGAATTCGGCGCTCCAGATTTTGAGGACGGACATCGTCTTGTCGCCAAGCACGATACCGCGAATGCCAATCTTACCACCAAGCGGTTCAAGCAGCTCCGTGAGGACATTGCTTGGACCGCCGGCACCTTGGTCGTGAATACTCGAGATGGGATTGTTTTCTCCCATTTCGACACAGGCTCGAATAAGTCGATTCGCACGATTCTCCATCTCTGCGTTGCCGCGTTGAACGGAATTAAAATCGAGCGACTCGGTGTTTTCTCCTTGCATCATGCTCGAGGCCGAGCCGCCGCCGACCCCAATGGGGTAAGCAGGCCCGCCGATACGAACGATGAGCATTCCGACTTCAGACTTCTCTTTTGCGATGTGCCCGTCAAGCAAATGACCGACGCCACCGCTATAGAGAATCGGCTTGCGGGGCTCGCGCCATTCACTCTCGACTGTTTGGCCGAACGTGCGGGTAAAGCCCAAGGTAAGTGGCTCGCCGAACTGATTGCCATAGCTTGATACGCCGTTACTGCCCTCGATAAGAATCGAAAGCGGCGAGGCGTACTTCGATGGTTTGTCTCTGCCGACAACCTCACCCGGAATTTCGTATCCGGGAATAAAAAGGTTTCCGACAAAGTAACCGGCGGCACCGATACCAACGATGCCGCCACGTCCGACGGCACTGTTGTCGCGTATCCGTCCACCTGCGCCCGTCGCCGCACCAGGAAAAGGTGCAACGAAGGTCGGATGATTGTGCGTCTCGGCGGTGCAGGTAACGTGAAACACCTTTTCGGAGATTTGCATAGACGAAGGCTTGCCCGGAGTGACTGGCAGGATCAGGCGTGTGCCGAATCCCTTAATCACGCCGGCGTTGTCTCTGAAGGCAACGAGGCTGCAGTTGTCACTACCAAGATTGTAGAGCGGTCGCTGAACGATCTCAAACAATGTTTCCTGCATTGGTGTTCCGTCGATGACGATCTGGCCTTTAAAGTACCAGTGCCGGCTATGCTCGCTGTTCGCGTTGCCCAGCTGAAATAATTCGACATCAGTCGGATTCCTGCGAAGGGCTTCCGCAAAGAGGTGCTGATAGTACTCGAGGTCCCGGGCATCCATGCCAAGGCCAAGTGCACTGTTCATTTCCTCAAGCGCCGCTTTTCCGCGACCTATGAGGTCGGTCACTCGGACATTTTCCGGCGTAGCGCCAGTGTCAAAGCTTTCGATCCCGTTCGGGTAGTGCTGCTCGGTCATCCGGTCAAGACGAGTCCTGAGGATGTCGGCCGGTTGGCCGTTTCCGACAGCATAGCGGTGGGTGTGTTCGATGCGTGTGATCTGCTGAAGCCCCATGGCTTGGCAAATCGATACGGCATTCGACGAGAACGGAGTCTCGATCGAAAGCCGAGGTCCGATTTCCACAGCATCTTTCGCTGCGATGTGAGGTTCGAGTCCGGTGTTGCCGGGCTCGAACGTTTCCGCAATAAGCCAACGGAGTTTCTGAAGTTCGACTGGAGACAACGAGCCTGTGGTTTCGACGTAGAAACCAAGTTCCAGGCCGCTGTCTACTTGTCGATACATGCGATAGATCATGGCTTCTCCTTCTTGTGTTGTTAAACGTTTGTGATGACAAAAAACAAAGCACCTCAAGAGATGCTGTCTAGTGGTCATATTACTTAAAATTGGACTTAAAGCAAGAAAAATGGCTTAAAATAATTATAAAAAATGAGCGGTTCTTTTTCAGAACCGCTCATTGTGGTAATACGCGAATTGCTTTAAGCATGACACTCTACTTCATACCCCGTAGGAACTTTGAGCGAGTCAGGACTTACTCCATCCCAGGCGATCAGACCGTTGACCACCATGTTAGTAATCCTCGGCTGATGAATGTGCTCCTGTTGGTTGACTCTCGCACCGATCGTGTCCGGCGTATCATCTCCGTTGATCTTCACCTTGCATTGGAAGAAAACCGGTCCGCGATCATACTCTCCGGTGACGAAGTGCATGGAAACTGCGGAATAAGTGATCTCCTGTCGTCCGAATGCGGCGACAACAGCTTCGTGGACATGATGCCCATAAAGGCCCGGTCCGCCGAAGTCCGGTAGTGGTCCGGGATGGATGTTGAACACTGTTCGTGAATTGAATCTCGTTGCCAGATCGAGTCCAACAACAAGCTTCAACCAGCCGGAGAGTGCGAAGAAGTCCGCACCAGATTCTGAAGCGAGTTGCTGATACGCTTCAGCGTTCCATGGTTTGGGGAAATGTAGGAATGGAACTCCGAGCTTGTTTGCTCGGGAACGCACTCCTCCATTTGCGTGATTTGAAACAACTGCGACGATGTCCGCATCGAGTGATCCATCTCGGGAAGCAAGGACGAGCTTTTCGAAGCCCGATCCACCGCCTTCGGCGGACCCTGATGCAAAGACTAGAACTTTTGGTTTGTTCATCTGCTTGTCTCCTGTTTTGTTTTTGTTGGTCTGATGGCAAGTATTGATTAAAAAATAGTTTTTTGCAACTTTCCAAATTTTATTGCCTTTTGTCAAAATATAGGTAATATCATGGCTAGACTTGAACATCTCACAACAAAAGAAAGTGGTGACGCATGAACATGACCTACGCGGGTGCCGGTGTCAATTACGATGCCTTGGACCCATTTAAACGGATGGCGCAGCTTGCTGCGCGAGAAACTGCCGGAAACATCAATCGTCTCAACGACGGTGAGTTCCGGGAATTCGAACCTTCGAGAGGCGAAAGCGCCTATTTGATCGAAGCGGCCAAAAGCTACCTCGCGCATGTCGAGGAGGGGCTCGGCACCAAGAATCTGGTCGCAGACTCGATGTACACCCTCACGGGCAAATCGTATTACGACCAGATTGCGCAATGCACTGTCGCCATGATCGTCAATGATCTGGTAACGCTCGGCGCACTGCCACTGTCAGTGGCGATGCATCTCGCAGTCGGTACGTCTGACTGGTTCAACGATGAGAAACGCACAGACGATCTCATCAGCGGCTGGAAGAATGCTTGCAACTTGGCACGCTGCACCTGGGGCGGAGGCGAAACACCGACTCTCAAAGGTGTGGTGGTTCCAGAAGCAGTCGTGCTCTCCGGTTCGGCAATCGGTATCGTCAAGCCGAAAGAACGACTCATCAAAGGAAACATCCAACCTGGCGACCTTATTATTTTAGTGGGAAGCTCCGGCATTCATGCCAACGGACTCACGCTGGCGCGAAAGATCGCAGAAAAACTGCCGAAAGGGTACCTCACGAAACTCTCCGACGGCCGAAGCTACGGAGAAGCGCTTCTCGATCCGACGCATATCTACGTCGGCTTGGTCGAGGACTGTCTTAACGCGGGTGTGGACATTCACTACGCGGTGAATATCACTGGACACGGCTGGCGTAAGCTCATGCGGGCGACACAACCATTCACCTACGTGATTGACACTTTGCCGACGCAACTCCCTATTTTCGACTTCCTGCAACAACACGGCCCAATCGACGATACCGAAGCCTACGGAAACCTCAATATGGGCGCAGGATTCGCGCTCTATGTTCCAGAAGCCGACTTTAGAAAGGTTTGGAACGTGGCGTATAGCTATCCCACTCCGCGAGCGTTCGAATTGTTGCTTGCGGGGCATATTGAGAACGGCGCCAAGAAAGTTGTCATCAGGCCGAAGGGTATCGAATATGCCAGTGAGACACTGGCAGTTCGCTGACTTAAAAGTTCCTGACTAAAAAATACGCGCACCTGTAGCTTCGGCCACAGGTGCGTTTTTAACTTCTAGCCAACCGAGCGTTGTACATAATGCCCAGTCTCTAAGAATAAATTACTGAAGAAACCTGATGTAACGATAAATATATATTGACAAACGATAAGGACTAAATTAAGCTGGTAATATAAAAATTTATCGGAAACAATCATGAAAAGAAGCTCAACCATATTTCTTCAAGTAGTCATTGTACTCATCGGTACCGGCGCTCTTGCACTCCTCCTATGGGAACCTCACGTTGAGGGTGTGAATGCGAATGCCACCACTCTCTCTGAAATTTACTTCGACGATCCCTTCCTCGCGCTTGTCTATGTGGGGTCTATTCCTTTTTTCGTAGCGCTCTATCAAGCATTCAAGGTGTTAGGGTATGCTGGACAAAATAAGATATTCTCACAAGCGGCGGTAAACGCTCTGCGGACTATAAAATACTGCGCACTAGCCATCATTGGTTTTGTTGTGGTAGAAGAAATTTTCATCATACTTAACCACGGTAATGACGATGCCGCCGGCGGGATTTTCATGGGTGTTCTCATCACCTTTGGTTCGATAGTAATCGCCACTGCGGCGGCGATGTTTGAGCAGATTTTGCAAAAGGCCGTGAACTTAAAATCCGAGAACGACTTAACTGTCTAACTGTATGGCAATTGTAATCAACATAGACGTCATGCTGTCGAAGCGAAAAATGAGCGTCACCGAGCTTGCCGAGAAAGTCGGTATCACGATGGCTAATATTTCTGTGTTGAAAAACAGCAAGGCAAAAGCGATTCGACTTTCTACATTGGAAGCGATTTGCACAGCATTGGAATGTCAGCCGGGTGATATTTTGGAGTATAAGAAATAAATGTAGACTTTGACATTAAAAGAAAAGTGTAGCTTCTGGTGACATTTTTAGAAATCCTCCAATTTATAGACCTCGTAAGCGGGTTCTTCGTAAGGGTGAACTTCTTTTAGTTTTTGAATAACCAACCGTAGGAGACTTTCCTCCATCACTATCTCTATTGACTCCTCCTCGACTTCCTCTAACTGTCCAGGCGCTCCGATGGTAGGTTTTGATTCTCCATTTCCGCGGAAACGACCCGTACCGGAATATGTGAAAGAACAAAAGTCGTAGTTTCCGACCTTGCCTGCACCAACTTCACCAAGCGCGTCGCGAATAATCTTCGAGTGCGTTAATGGAGAATGTACAACCAGTTTATATTTTGCCTCTTTCATGATTCTTGAATTATCCCAAGAAATGCCATGTAATGCTATCTGCTCCGAACACAGGACGAATGTTCGAAAAAGGATTATAGAGAGGGATATAAGACAAATCAGCTATTCAGCAGGTGAAAATTCTATCGTCCACTCGATTCCATACTTGTCTCTAAACATACCAAAATAAGATCCCCACGGGCTATCACCCATCGGTCCTTCAACGGTTCCTCCAGCCGAAAGTCCATTAAATAATCTATCTGCCTCTTCTTTACTTTCTGTACTTATTGAAATCTTGCTTCTATTTTCATTCTCATTTACTCGTCCCAAAATTTCTGGAACGTCATTTGCCATTAACATATTACTTCTACCAATAGGTAAGGTAATAAGCATTATTTTATGCTCCTCTTTTTCTGCTACGGGAAATTCAGGACCTGCGAGGTCTTTAAAACGTATTACTTTTTCGAACTCTCCACCAAATACTGATTTGTAAAATGTAAACGCTTCTTCAGCATTACCATTGAAGTTAATCCAAGGATTTATTGTTGTCATAGGTTATATACTATCAAATTATTAATAATTTGATTAAGCGTTTATATTTTGCTCCCTGAGCTTCTAACCTTTGAACTTATCTTACCGCCAACAGAGCATCTGTTCCAGTCTAGAAAGCCCACCCCTATATCCCCGGCATTTGTAGGCACTCCATGACTTCAATAGAAGTCCCGAGGAAGAAGGTGACGTGCGGATGATTCTCGAATATCTTTGCGGCCGCTTCGTGTGATTCGGCTTGAACGATGGTGTAGACGACCATACCGTTCTTTGTGTCAGTAATACCTGTTGCGTCCACTTTCTTAGTTTTGCCTAGGGGAGTACCCGGATCGACAATAGCCGCCGCATGCTCCCCTGACCATTTAGCCCATTCTTCCATCATCGCTTTTTCCTGTTCGGGGGTAATGGTGTTTTTTTCAGTGTCGGATGCTGTTCCTAAATATATTGCCAAATATTTTTTCATGCTCTTATTATATCCCAACAAATGCTATAGGCTCCACATAGCGGACTCGGAACTTTTGACCGGTTCGTTGCTTTGAAAGAGTGGCGGAATTTATCCATAAATACGAAAGCCTCTACCAAGTAGAGGCTTGAAAAAACAGAGATAAGGCTTTGTGAAAGCCAGTTACCTTTTCTCTGCCGACGGCAAACTTGCGCTCCCGCCGGAAAAACGTAGGTATCCCCAACCTGGCATTGGTTCAACTTCAGCACGTTTTTCTGCCAAGGATGGTAGCAGATTACAATTTTTTGTCAAGTCAGAACCTGGAGAGACTCTGCCGCACAACACAAAAAGCCCGAAATGGGCTTTTTGTGTTGCCTGGCTCCGAAAGCAGACACATTCAGAACTGCTGAGTGGTTGGTGGCGCTGCGTACACTGCAGTTCGTGCCAGTGTAAGTGGAGCTATTGCTGTGAACTAAGCAGGAGTAGCTGTAGTCTTGCGAGCAGTTTCAATTACTTGTCGCTGATCAGCACTTGCCTTGCGAGCAACGTCCATAAATACGGCCTTCTTTTTGCCTGATGAAGTCTCACGGAAAAACACTGAAAAATCACTCGAATGCTTTGTCCGAGGAGCACTTCCTTTGAAAAACCGCAACATTTTCATAGTTATTTTATACAATCAACCGACTTAACGTATCTCGAGTATAAGTCTCGGGTACATAACTGTCAATCAGACGTATGTTTGCTTTGTACCTGAAATCAGTACCGTCCAAATTCTTCACAATGAGGTGAACTTCAATCTTGCTGCCGAACTCCTCTTTGAGATTATTGACGCATTCCCGTGCCCTAAAGTACTGATCAATGAATGCTTCCTTGGGTACAAAACGCCCGTCTCTCTGTTCTCGTGCCTTAACAAAACCCCATGCTTGCATTGGATCTTGGTAAACGTAAATGATGTATACCGAGTAACCATGTTTGAGGCAACGATTAATGTTTTCTCTTGCCCGCGATTCATTCGTTAATGTTCCGTCAAAAACGTAACTTTGATGCTGTGCGATTGCACAATCTTGCATCTTGTCAGCAATGATAGATGTTGCTGACTGAAAGAATGATGAATTTGTGCCAGTATAACCGGGCACAAACGAACGAAGATCGTCACTGTCTATTCGTAGGACACCGTTACCTGTTGGTGAAAGATTCTCAATTAAACGGAGTGAGGCCTCAGTTTTTCCGGCGCCAGGAGAACCTGACATAAATACCCCAACTGGTTCGGCATCGGGCGGAAATTTAACAGGATCAGTAAGCTCTTTTGCAATACGTTTTTTGTTAATGCGTGCGAATTCTTCGGCTTGCTGCTTCATTTTCTCACTATCCATGATTGTATTGTAGCAAAGATAGTGTCAATGATTCTCTGTAAGCGATAGAGGACTTTCATTTAAGTGATACTTTCACGGTCATGCCCAGAATTTGCGTTGACAACAAAATAGGCCGCACCTGGCGACCCCTTGTGGACGTTTGTCCTGATCTGCTCCGGTGGCAGGATTCGAACCTGCGACCAATCGATTACACGGATCTGTAAATTTCTTTACAGGGTGGACTATATCATCACCCAGCACTTTTATTTCAAAATTTTGAAATAAAAGTGCTGGGTGTGAGGCGCTTCCCCGGCACCACTTTTTTATTTAAACTTTTGAAATCAAAAAGTGGTGCCGGGTACTCCCTTGTGGGATAGTCTCTGAACCTTCAATGGATGTCTCCAAAGCTTGGCTGCTGATTGTCCTCGACTGTACGTTAGGAGTTCCAGCAATTCACCTCATTTGCAATATCGATTACTCGGTAAGGCTGCTATTTTGAACACTGTTCAATGTCACAGTCGACTGCTCTACCGCTGAGCTACACCGGAATATTCTTCTATGATTTTCCGTTTCTCTAACCATAGAGTGTGCAAATGCGAGCAGTCGACTACGTCGACCTTCTTACAGAAGCTGTACACCTTTTGGCAATTTCCGTTCGTTCCTCCAGAAATTGCTCAAAAGGTCTTGCGAAGGTTTCCCAAACCTTCTCACTCTACCGCTGAGCTACACCGGAATGAGGAGGATAATGAAAATTCATTTTCATTAGAACTCCGAATGAACGGTGCAAGTTTCTACTTACACCGGAATACTTTTACCCGCTTTTTGCGAGTAGTGTGTATTCTACATTTTTTTTGGTTATTTTCAATTAACCTATTAGAATGCCTATATGCCAGAACTTCCAGAGGTAGAAACGGTGCGACTGCAGCTTTTGCGAAAAGTCGTCGGTCGGACGATTGCCGATGTTGGGGTGTTACACCCCAAAAGCGTGGCGAACGATGACAATTTCCAAGGCCGTCTGGCTGGAAAGACTATCGAGCACATCGACCGCGTTGGTAAGTTAATGATTTTTTCTTTTAAAAACGAAAACGACCTCTACCTGCTTGCGCACCTCAAAATGACCGGGCAATTCTTTTTTGTTGACACCCGCGGCGATGTCGTTGGCGGCGGCCACACCTTTACAAAAGTTGACTTGAAACTTCCAACCAAACACACCCGCGTGGTTTTTCGCTTCACTGATGGTACAACTTTGTACTTCAACGACATGCGACTGTTTGGCTATACCAAACTCGCTGACGCTGAGGCGGCGTTCTTGGCACGAAGTGGCTACGGGCCAGAACCGATAGATCCCAACTTTGACTGTGAGTGGTTTGTCACTGAAGTGCGCCGGCGCAAAGCGCCCATCAAAGCCGTCTTGCTCGACCAGTCATTTGTGGCTGGCTTGGGAAATATATATGCGGACGAAGCGCTCTGGCACGCGAAAATCCGTCCGACGAGGCGTGCTGATACGCTCACAAGGAAAGAGGCGGCGGCGCTCGCCACCGCCGCCCGCGACGTACTACAAGAATCGATCACCGCAGGGGGCACGACTTTTCAGCATTTCGCCGACACTAATGGTGACCCCGGCAACTTCATCGACCATTTAAAAGTATTTGGCAAACAAGGCGAGGCGTGTGAGCGTTGTGGCACCACAATCAAAAAAATTCGCACGGCCGGCCGTGGCACCCACTACTGTCCCGGCTGTCAAAAGTAGTTGGGACCGATCTCAACTTCAGAAAGGCCTACTCTTTCTGGAGAAAATTCGGCTCGACGCCAAGCTGACCCCAGTGCACCTGCCCCCAGGCACGTTCGTGGAGATAGTAGAAAAGAACTTTCGCGGTGATATCGACAACGCCCACGCTGGCCACCAACTCCAGATTTCCGGTCACTAAAAACACAATACCCATGGTGGTGCCGGATGCGACAATACGCCACGTAACACCCTTTACTATACTGCGCATGCGTGATTCTTTCATATCCTACTAGTCTACCACTTGGTATAATCGCTCCATGGATGTGGTCATGGAACAATCGTGGAAAAAGGTATTGGAGGAGGAATTTAACAAGCCTTATTTTGAGACATTGACCCGCGAGGTACGGGAAGCGTACCTCGCGGGCGCGGTCTACCCTCCCCCCAAACTCATCTTCAACGCGCTGGCGCTCTGCCCGTTTGATGCTGTGAAGGTGGTCATCTTGGGACAAGATCCCTACCATGGCCCTGGCCAGGCACACGGCCTTTCGTTCTCGGTGCCTGATGGTGTGCGACCGCCGCCGTCGCTACAAAATATTTATAAAGAGATTCAAAGTGACCTCGGCACACCAGTCTCCCCGAGCGGCAATCTCGAACGCTGGGCCACACAAGGTGTGCTTTTACTCAACGCCACGCTCACTGTCGAAAAAGGCAACGCTGGCTCGCACCAAGGCAAAGGTTGGGAACCGTTTACCGACGCTATTATCAAAAAAATCTCTGATGATAAGAAGCATGCGGTGTTTCTTCTTTGGGGCAACTTTGCCCGCTCCAAAGCCGCGTTTATCGACCACACCAAACACCTTATCCTTGAAGCGGCGCACCCCTCACCTTTTTCCGCCCATTCGGGATTTTTTGGCTGCAAGCATTTTTCCAAAACCAATAAATATTTAAGAGAACACAATCTAAAAGAAATTGACTGGTAGTTGCAAAATTCCAATCTTGTGGTTTAATGGCCGCAGGAGGTACCTATGATCTACGGAGCAGATCTCAACGGCCCTGGCCGGAAACGAGACTTCGACGTGTTGCGACTGACTCTGGCGGAAAACGGCTACGCAACATTCAAACCCGCGCCCCGGTACGCCATTCACCC
This sequence comes from Patescibacteria group bacterium, assembly GCA_038065355.1. Taxonomy (GTDB): domain Bacteria; phylum Patescibacteriota; class Minisyncoccia; order Phycocordibacterales; family UBA918; genus OLB19. The sequence continues at coordinate 26,691 of JBBTRC010000007.1, read as the reverse complement.
ACTCGATTGTGTAGCTATGAAAGACCTACGAGTGCCTGGTTTCCGTGCGCAGGTAGTCCTGTTCAGAAACACCCGGAGAGGTATCGGGATTCGCCCATACCAACGTAGCCGGCTCACGCTCTTTCAACTTAAGAAACTACTACAACCGAAACTGCACACTCGCCTCTACATTGGCGTCGAAATACCGGCGGTGAAGGAACATGATACGAAACTGCTGGTTGACGAACGTGATCGTCACGTTGTTCAAGTACTCATCGGTGAGCTCAGGGCCCGTCATTCATAATGACGGGCTAATTTTGTGATAATAAAAAAGAAAAACCCGCGGTCCGTTTGGACCGCGGGTGATTTTTGAAGAAACATTCAGAAGCGAGCGCGAACGCGAGCTCCGAAGGTTCCATTCGATCTTACCTCAGCAGAAAGATCGAGGTTGTCGTTGGCGGGAATGCTAATCCCGACCAGTCCGATAAGGTCGCCGCTGGTGTGCTCGAGTTGTCCGAACGCACGTAGATGCTTGCCCACCATGTACTGATAGAAGACATAGCCGCCGACTTGTTCGTCCGTTGTGCGGTAATGTACCGCGCCACGGAGCTTGTGGTCGCCGAAGGTTTGCACGGTGTCAAACAAGACACGTGTGTCGCCTGCATGCTGCACGGACAACCGGACAAAGCCGTGTGCCGTCTTCCGCTTCAAGAAGCCGCCGTAGTCCAGTCGATCAAACTGATCGTTCGAGAAGGTCGGAGTATCGCTTTTGCCAGTGAGGTCAACTGCGAAGCTCCAGTCCTTATCAAGCGAACCTTCGAGCGTCAGGCCATTGCCAAAGAACTGCACCGGCAAATGTTGCCCGGCAATAGTCTCCTCCAGAAACGGTGGTAGTAACGTATCAGACGGGCTCAAGAAGAGTCGTCCGGCTTTGACGCGCAGGTTGGGGTCGATTTGATACCCTACCCAGAACTGTTCGACTGCGAAGTCCTTGAAGAGCTTTCCGTCCTTGAGGACGTTGCTCTGAAAAAAGACCTCGGTCTTTGACGTTTTTGCGATCGTACGAAAACGAGCGTTGCGGACCGCAAATTCGTCATTGGCCGCCGTGTCAAAAGTAACAAACGACCAGCCGAACGCATCTACTTTGATGCCGCCGATCTGGAGTGTTGGTAGCAATTGTGGTGACGGCGGGTCAAGTAGCGAAATGGTCTTCGGAGTATTTTCCGACACCATTTCGATCTCACTGCCGCTAGTCTTTTCGCCGGACTTAGCTTTGGCCTGCGCCACGCCCATCCCAGCGAACGATAACAGCATACTGCCGAGTGCTGCAATGAAACGCATGAAGTCTCGACGTTGCTGCGACCAGTCGATGTTGTCGGGATATCTGAAAATCCCGATGAACCAGATCGACGACCAGAAGATGATCCGAGGAAACTCGATACCGATCTTCAGGTCAGATCGTTGCAAACGCAAGATGTAGAACACCGGCGCTGCAAAGAGAGCGAGCAGCAGATAAGCTTTGCCGATCTGCTGCCACACACCCGCAAACGAAGCGGTTTCCCGATTGACATCGGGGAGCACCACAGTGGCGCGGGCGGCGTCGATCTCTTCGCGAGTCGCAGTGGAAAACCCGAAATCGTTCTGCCGACTCCCGATCGTACTTCTGAGTCTTTCCGCGGCCATCGCGTGGATACGCGATGGAGCGACCGGAGCGCCACGACTGTCTTGCTCCCACTTGCCTGCCTCGAGATCGAGGCGGGTCGATGCGTCGCTGAGTACGAACGCTTCTGCTAGAAGCGTGAAATATTGTTCCAGCGTTCCTTTCTGTATTTGCGAAAGTTCACCCTGCAAACGCGTGAGCCGGAACTCGATCTCTTCCAGAGGTAGTTGCGGAAGCTGCGAGATTCGCAACTCCTTCTCGACCTCGGCGGTCCGCACTATTTCTTTGATCGGACCGATACATGACAGAAAAAACATCGCCACCGGAATGACATAGAGCCACCCCGACCATCTGGTATCGTTGTACATTACTTACTCCTTTCAAGAGTGCTGATTTCAAGAAACTTAAGTAACAAGCTACGGAAACAATAGCACAAACTTAGGAAAAATCAAGTGTTTTGAGAAATTGCTTGAGCCCTATTTACGCCAGACCGGGGAAGAAGTCTTTGGTGATGTGTCGGTGGGGGACGCCTAGTTTTAGGAGGAGTGTGTTGTACGCATTGACCATGCCAGGCGGGCCAGAGAGGTACCAGTGACGCGTGAGGTAGTCAGGGGTGCGGCGTTTCAGCATTTCTGCTGTCACAAACCCCTGCTCAAACGGCGCACCTACTTCCTCTTCAGCAATCACATGCACGACTTCGAAGTTGAATTTCGCCTTCGCCATTTCGAAAATATTTTGGTACGCAATATCTTCTCGTTTACTGTTGCAGTAATACAGCACCGCGTCGCTAGCGTGGCCGCTGTCGATCATGTGCTTCAGGTGACTCCGAAAGGGAGTAATGCCGATGCCGCCAGCGATAAAGCCTAGTTTTTGTTCAGCCGATTTTGGGAGTATAAAATCACCCGCGAGCTGGCTCGCAATGACCGACTCGCCGACGTCAAGTTTTAAGAGAGCGGTTTTGTAGCTGCTACCCTTCTCGGACACTTTCAGTCCGAGCCGCACATCAGCTTCAGTCGGTGCTGAGGCGATGGTGAAGTAGCGACGTTTCCCTCTCGCGTCGGCACTCGCATGCGGGAGCATCCATTCTAAATATTGTCCGGGTAGAAAGCGCAGACCGGCTGGTTTCTCAAATACAAATTCGTAGGTGTTCTGTCCAATCGCATGTTTTTCTTTTAATTTCAAAAATAATTTCTGACGCAGGCTAAACGGGTAGAAAATGACGTTACCGAGCAGTAACGCGACTTCCGGCGTTACTTTTAGCCACGGCGAAAAGAGTAACGTTTGAGAAAGAAAACCAACGAATGCTCCGTAGATGCCTTGCAGTTTCTTGGTCGGCGGCAAGGTGAACGGCTCGGTCAACATAAAAAACGCTAAAAACAGCGATGGGCCAGAAGTAAAAAAGTAGTACCAACCGTCAAGGGCGACGCCAGTAAGACGCCAAGTTTCAAAAATAGAAAATATAAAAGCCACCGAGACAAATGACACGACTGGCACCCATTTCCGCACTTTTTGCACCACCAATGATCCCACCAGCACGAGCGGTAACAATAAAATCGGCTGCCCAATCCACCAGTTCGCTTCAAAATATCCAGGTGGCAGAGGAAAAAATTCGTACACCAGCATGACAGCGACGACTCCCGCGGCGGCCGGGTTGAGAAGATGCTGTTTCCGCCAGACAATAATATATTTTGAAGCAATCGCACCTACGACAACGGCGGCCGTGACAAGTAAATACTGCAACTCTTCAAGCTGTGGGGGGAGAATGAGGAAGAAAATAATGAGCGCCGTAATGAGCGCTGACTCGTGGTTGGCCGAGACCCGACAGAGGCGAGCAAAGATTAGGTTGGCGAGAAGCGCCACGCCAACAGCCACAATAAGTGAGAACAGTAGTTCAAGCGGTGAATACGGCATCAACTTAAGGATGCTAACTACCACACTGATGACAACCAGCGTGAGAAGTGCCAGCGTGACGGTGCGATACATACCGGTCGCATCAAGGCGTCGGACAATTAGTTTCCAAGGATTGCTGAAAGATATGCCCGACATATGCGTAACTGTAATTGTACAAGATACCAGAGACGATTGCCGTTTGCTTATGTATAATGATTAGGATTTAATGTGTAATAATTAACTATGCCTATTGTTTTAGCCATCGTGGCTGTGCTCGCCGTTGTGGGAATCGGCGCGTTTCTGGTGAGTACAAACAACGGTGCCAACGGCACGCCTGAGGTAGCTACCACCACAGTGCCCCAAGAGGAAGTTGCCTCATCTCCGCAAGATCAAACGCCAACGCCCGACCAAGATCCGATAGCGACTGAACCTTCCACAGATGAGTCCCCCGTAGTGACGCCGACACCGCCTACCCCAAAACCAGTGGCCGTGCCGGCACAACCTCCAGTTGAGGAGGACGGTGGCACAAGTGGCACCTTCTCCGCAATCAGCCACTATTTGACGCCCGACCGCACCGACCATGAGATCGAAGTCACACTCACGCTCGTTGATGGCGTAGTGACTGACTCTGACGTGGTTTACGACAACATTGCCGGATACACAACCGCCAATCAAGAACGCTTTGATAAAGTCTACCAAACCGAGGTGATCGGTAAATCGCTTGACGAGATCAACCTGTCGCAAGTCGGCGGCGCCTCAATCACCTCAAGAACCTTTAACGAAGCGGTGGCTAAAATTAAAGCTCAAACCTAGCGGTCATGGCCGCCCGTTCATCGCTTACATTTGCGGCGCTCGGCACCACGTGGTGGATTGATATTTTTGACGAGATAGATGACGAGACACGTAGCGCGGTCCTGGGCCGCGCCACGTGTCTCGTCGAAGCATTCGAACGCTCCTACTCCCGTTTCAAGTCCGACTCGCTTATTTCTATTCTAAATCGCGAGCGCAGGCTACATAGCCCCTCCCGTGAGTGCCGCGCGCTTCTCGAATACGGACAAGCGTTGTACATGCGAACCGACGGAATTTTTAACATCCTCGTTGGTCACATCCTCGAAGCGCGCGGCTACGACGCCAATTACTCTTTCAAAGCCCAAGCGGAAATACCAAAGAGCACTTGCGATCCAAACAGCGACCTCAAAATCACCGAAACTGAAATTTTACTCGCCTGCGGCAACATCGACCTCGGCGGGTACGGCAAAGGCTACCTCATCGACTTGGTGGCCGAAGAATTAAAAGCGAGCGGTGTGCACTATTTTCTTATCAATGGCGGCGGCGATATATACGGCACAAGCGATCACGAAACGCCAATCACCGTCTACCTTGAACACCCAACCGAACCAAAAAAGTACTTGATAGAGGCCACGATACAAAACCAAGGCTTCGCTGCTTCGAGTCCGTTCAAGCGACAGTGGAACGATAAAGAACGAACCTTTACCCATATCGTGAGTGAGAGCGCGGTGCACTTAGTGGCTTCGTTTGTGAAAGCGGCAACCGCGGGCGAAGCGGACGCGTTCGCGACTGCCGCTCTTTTACTTGATGAGACCAAGCTCATCGCACTCGCCGAATGGGAAAAATTCCAAGTCGCCCGCTTCGACCCAGCCACGAGCCGACTCTGGCGCACAAAAGATTTTTAAATACGAAATTGCTATACTGGGCGCGTATGCAGACTATTTTGCTGGTGCTGGGAGGTTTTGTCCTCCTTATGATCATAAACGCGTTTCTCGGCGGCACTCCGTTTTAATGATGGAACGATACGTGGTGTTAGAGAAAAAAGTTGGCGAAACACCGTTGTCGTGCGCAGAAGCGTGGCGAGCGGCACATCAGGAGCTGGCAGGTGTCCCGCTCGCCTACGCCGGCCGACTCGACCCGATGGCTTCGGGCAAGCTACTCGTGCTCGTTGGAGAAGAGTGCAAAAATCAGACCGCCTACCACGGTCTCGATAAAGCGTATAACTTTTCAGTGCTTTTCGGAATCGAATCGGACACACAGGATGTGTTAGGGCGACTGAAGACTTGTGCCATTCTATCAGTCGTACCAGTTTCCGAAATGCGCGCTTCGCGCTACTTATGGGGTGATGCATTTCGGAAACTGGTACGACCTCATCATCGTTCTTCGACTGCCGCCGAGCCGAGCGAGGACGGCGATAATCAACTTTCGGACTGGGTAAGACTTGGGCTAGCGCCCCGGAGCGCACAGTCAGAAAGTTCGATTGTCGACAGGCCGAGTGACGTAAGTACTAAAGTTGCTCGATCTACTTTTGAAACGCGCCCTGCGGGCGAAGTAATCAGGGATGCGTTTCAAAAGCAATCTTCACAACTTCAGCCGGCCGGACTAGTGGAAGAATTACAAAAAATTTGTGGTGACCTAATTGGAAACATTAAACTTCCCTATCCGCTATTTTCGGCAAAAACCGTACAAGGCAAACCGCTTCATATGTGGACGCTTGAAGGACGCTTGGCCGAAATTGAAATTCCGACTAAAGAATCGAGGATTTATTCACTCGTACTTACCGAGATTGAAACCCTGACGCGCGAGCAGGTCGCCGACCAGGCTCGCGCCAAGATCGACACCATCCCAGAAGTCACCGATCCGCGGAAGGCACTTGGCGCAGACTTCCGCCGAGCGGAAGTCCGCGCTGATTGGGAACAAATAAAAAACGACTCTTCTCTCCCTAGCGCGTACACTATTGCGCACTTCTCGTGCGTCGCGAGTAGTGGCACCTACATGCGCACGCTGGCGAGCGTGATCGCGAAAAAATTTGGCACTTGCGGCCTCGCCTGGCACATAGACCGCACTCACATCGGAAAATACAGTAAAGAAAATAGTCGATGGGATTTGGAATATTGAAATAAAAAACGCGGCGGGGGGAGCT
>JBBTRC010000007.1:0-20220 GCA_038065355.1 Patescibacteria group bacterium | reverse complement strand
ATATTTTGGGAATTTTTAAACTTTATCTTCTAGTTTTTTTAAATATTAATAAAAACCCCGCGGGGGGTTCCTTCGGAACCCGCCGTTTCTGTAGCATTTAAACTTATACAAAAAAATCCCTCGGACGCAATGACAAAATCAAAGCGTCCGAGGGACAAAGAATCAAAGGTCTCTAGAGCTAAAATCAAACAGTCCGTTGTGGCACGACCAACCGATGCCGATCGCCATTGTGCCAGACGTGGTAGTCTGGGTAGGGGCGCATGCGGACCTCGAGCATGCCACCAAAAACAGAGACGTAAGCGACAAGCAATGCATCGTTAACTTCGAAGAGGAAGAAGGTGCAATAGCCGTCTTGCTGGAGCAGGTGAGGATGGGTACGCGGGAACTCCTTGATCTGTCCTTGGGTGAGGCAGAGAGAGCGTACGTCTTTCGACACTGATCTGAAGAGTTCGGCAAAGGTGCCGCTCTGCTTCATTTCGTAGACGTTGACCAACGCTTCCTTGGTGTCAACATCAGCCACATTTTTTCTCCAGAGTTTGAAGCAGGGATCAATGTGGCCGGTGAAGACGTCGCTCGCCTGCGCGAGGGTCACTATGCCTTTGGTCGGAGCAAGGGTCGCGCTTTGCAAGAAGCGGAGGTGGGTGGTGTCTTTGACGCCCCTCTCCCAGTTTTCCGGCGGGTTAAGTCCCGTGAGGAATTTTTTCAACCCGCGCGGATTGTCAATCCAGCTCTGTAGCACGGCGGGAGACATGTCCGGGAGATTTTCGAGAATGCGTGCACCCAATTTCAATACTTGCTTGTTCATGACGGTTTCTCCTTGCGGTTTTCGTCATACGCCAGCGGGCCTGACCAATTCGTGATTGGGTTTGCCATAGCGAAACGCGGCCTAGATTTTCCTTTAAATAAGCGGCGTTTCGCTATGGCAAACAATGAAAAGAACCACCTATCATAATAGCATATTTTATACTAAAAGTCAACCTACTTCCCTTCGAAAGTTTTTACCTTTTCGAGGTAGGCTTGGACGGTGAGCACATACTCGGCATGACTCCACACCAAGGGCGCGGCCGAGAGGTGCTGGCGGTTTTCGGGGTGCATTTGCTCGGCCAGCATGCCGCTACTCGTGGCGTGCGAGCTCGTCCACTGCAGGAGTTCGAGTGGGCGCTTGAGGTCGGTGAGTTTCTTGGCTTTTTCGATGTAGTAACGCGCGACCCACATGGTCGTCACGACCCACGGGTTGGGGGAGCCGGCGTCGTGCATTCGGTAATACGCATCGCCTTCATATCGCACAAAACCTTTACTTTCGCTTTTCACTTGAAGCACATCTTCAACTGCCGCTACCATGCGAGAAATACGCTCATCATCAATATCAAACACTCCAAAAAACAAAAGGCCGTGGAGACTGCTCGTATCGAGCGTCCAGTCTGCCACCACCTCGCCGTCATCATGATGGAAGATTTGCTTGGCAAAAATTCCGCGAGCCTGGTCATACATAGTAGCGCCAATAGCCATCTGGATGCGCTGTGCCACCGCTTGGTAGGTTCTGGCCGGCTCCTCCTTTCCCAAGACTAAGGCAAATTTGGCCGCGGCCATGAGCGCTCCGTACACCGACGCGGCCGTGTAGGTAGAGGTGCCATACTTTTCTTCCCACAAATCAAACGATGCTTGCGGGAGACCGGTGGTTGATTCTATATACTCGACCATAAACTGCGCCGCCGGCTCTATAAAAGAATTATAATGGGATTCAATAAATTCAATGTCGCGGTAGCGCTCATAATGATGCCACAACGCAAAGACCACCGTGGCTGTTTCGTCTTCTTGAATCGGTAGCCTCGCGGCGCCGTCGATAATCCAGGGGTGCCAGGAACTCCCGAGCATGCCGTCGCTACGGTATTTGTGCATGAGATACCCACTTGGTTCCTGGCAGCGCGCAATGAATTCGTAGAAACGGCGAGACACGTCTTCATAGCCAGCGCGATCAAAAGTGTACGCGATCATCGCTCCGTCGCGTGGCCAGACGTACGCGTACGTGTCACGTCCATGATGGAGCATGTCGGTGTCGCTCGAGGCGATGATGCCACCCTGATTGTCGCTATGGACCCGCATCACGAGGAGCGACCGACGATAGAGCGTGCGCAAATCTTTGGGCAAAAGAGACAAGTCGGTTTGCTCCTTTCCCAGCCAGGCCTGCCAGTACGCTTCGGTCGAGGCAATCAGGCGCTCAGGCGTTTCTTTAATCACGTGCTCGTCGAGCATGTGCGTTTCGGCGATGCTCCCGCCGCAGGCAATCCAGTAGTAGGCTTGGTCATAGCCGCCCGCCGGCAAATCAAACGTGAGGCCGATAACAGAATCGACTGAGCCATGCTCGATGGGATTTTTCTCTAGTTTGCCGTCATTAGCGTCCAGGTACGTGCCCTCTTTGCCTTCAATACCAAAAAGTCCGATGTTGTATTCTTGAAAAGCTTTTTTGCCGGATCGAGCATTCACTAAAAGTGCGGTGCGCCCTTTGTAGTGAATAATAGCCTTCACGCGTGGGTCGTAAAAGCCGGTGTCGCCGCGGCGTGATTCGGAAATGCGAAATTGTTGTGAAAGGAAAAGCTTCACCGTGCGGGCTTCGGCCCGCATATTTTGAATGGTGAAGTGACGGAGGAAAATGTTTTTTTCGTTATGAACTACGTCTTTACTTATGAGCGTAATTCCCAGCCTGGCGTGCTCGGCAAAGAAACTGCCAACTGGCGCATCTTCGGCACAGCCGGTCACAATGCGCCAGGCCGGGTCGTCGAGCCAGGCGATTTGATCGTCCACGTGCACACCGATACGATGAACGAAACTGCCACTCGCGCCGCTTACGTGGTTGGACTCGCCCACATTCGGGAAATACAGGTCACGCACTTGACCGCGATCGTCAAGACCGACGAGTACATTGCCGTTACCAAGAGTGACCGCCCGTGACATACATTAGAGCGAGTACAATTTTAAGTGCTTGACCACCGCGCTCTTCGCCGAGATGGGTGTTTTTGCTTTCCGCAAATCTGCCGCACAGGTATCGTCGCACAAGACCACTTCCACCCAGTTGGCAAAATCATTTTTGTCTTTTGACGCGTGGTAGAGATACACCTCCTTTTCCATGGCTGAAAGCGCATCGCGCAGAGCCACGAGGCTATTCAAAATCTGTCCATTCCTGACCCAGAAGGAACTGCTGTTGTCAGCGTAGACGAGTGGTTTCTTGGCCACTTTGGCGGCTGATTTCTTGGTTGCCGGAGCAGCTTTTTTGGCCGCCTTCTTTTTGACTGCGGTTGTTTTTGTCTTCATAACATTAAGAACTGGTTTTCCCCGATTTGGGACTAGTAAAGAACGGAAACGAAGTAACGAGCTTGCCCCACCACCGGCCAAATTTGTGCGGCCAGCGTTTCCACGCCGGACGCCCGTCGTGAAGACTTTCACTCGGTGGAGTATCTGACTTGTTATCAGCTTTCTTCTCTGTATCCTCCGCTACCTCACGTTCACGAAGCGCACGCTCTTTCACCTCGCGCGCTTCAAGTGCATAGCGTACCCTTAATTGTAAATCACTCAGCGCGTTCATGAAAGCGATATACGCATCGTATGGGGATTGGTAGGGACTGAAGTATGCGTGCACGTCGCCGTCGTTCGACCATTTTGTACACATATAATAGAAGTGGTCGGATGTTTGTAGCTTGCGCCAGGTTTCTATCAAATCTTTTTTTCGCGTCTTCATCACGTCTTCCTCCATCCGGTAAATAGCGGCAATGGCGTCGCGTTGAATGTCGTTGCCAATCCAGGCGGTGAGGTCGCGATCGGTGTCTGCCCAAGTGAGCACGTCGGGCACATCGTATTCTCCGATCGCATCGTAGCTTTCTATGGTTTCGGTGGGCGTTTTGAAACTGGTCTCTGGATGCCTGAAAACCATCTCGGGTAGCGCGCGCAAGAAGTCAAAAATGCCAGTATCTTCCCACTGATGCTCGCCAAAACTTTCGTAGTCCATGAACAAGTTGATAGTATGTCCATCACCATGGTGCGCGTGGATCCAGTTTGCATAGGTGTCGGCGGAAAGCGGCCAATTTTCCCACTCCCGATTACCAAAGCGAAACGCGATGTCGTCTGAAAGTTTGTAGTTTTTCAGCAAGACCTTTATGCGCGTGCAACCGGCCGGGCGGTAGACGTAGTTGGGACTCCGCCAGCCCAAATACTTTCCCCACCCTTCGGCCATGATGCCGAGGTAGCCGTTGTCTTCACACCATTTTGCCAGGTCGTTGCGGTATGAGAGTTCGGTGTTGCGAAAAACACGCGGTTTGACGCCGAATAATTTTTGGATTTTTCGGTCGTGCTTCTCAACTTGCCGCTGAAATTCCGGCAACGAATAGAAAAATGCCAGCGAGTGGTGATAGGTGTCGGCCAACACCTCTACTCGACCGGTAGCTATTAGTTCTTGAAATGACTCAAGCACGTCCGGCACGTATTCTTCGAACTGATCAAGCACGGTGCCAGAAAATGAAAGGGCGAATTTAAAATCAGGGTGGCGATCGAGGAGTTCTTTGAGAATTTTGTTGGTCGGGCGGTAGGATTTATTGGCCACCTTCTCCACAATCTTTCGGTTGTTTAAGTCGGATTCGCCGCTGTCGTTAAAATATTCTGTGTCGTTGCCAATATCAAAGACGCGATACTTCTTAATCCGATACGGTTGATGAACATGGAAATACGGGCAGACGGTGAGCATACCTATGATGTGGCGTATTGTACCAAATTCCGATAAATCTGTTTGACTTTGTCGGCGGCACTCGTCCACGAAAGATTCTGTACCTGCTGTTTTCCTTCCTTGACCATCTGTTGACGGATGACTGGATACCGAAGCGCGGCAAGGATTTGGTTGGCCATCTCTTCAGTGTCCCAAAAATCCACTTTGAGTACGTGTTTGAGCACTTCTCCGACGCCAGACTGTTTGGTAATGATGGACGAGGTGCCGTGCTGGAGCGCCTCAAGCGGCACCAGGCCAAACGGCTCTGACACCGATGGCATCACGACCAGATCAGCGCTTTGGTACATCCGGTCACGCTCGCCGTCCCACAGCGCACCTGCAAACCGCACGTGTTCCGAGAGTCTCATCGCTCCGACCTGCTCGATAATTTGTCGTGTCATATCTCCCCAGCCCGAAATCACAAACATGACATTCGGATCAACGTCAACCACCCGTCGCGCGGCCTTCACAAAGTAATCGACGCCCTTTTGAATACTGATGCGTCCGTGGTACAAGACTATTTTTTTGCCTTGCTGTTTGAGCTCGCTTAAGGCCGGTTGTAACTTTGGCGGTTCGCTGGTGTCACATCCGTTGTACACCACTTCAATCTTTTCAGCCGGCACTCGGTGTTTCTCGATGAGAATGTTTTTTGTGTAATTGCTGACAGTAATCACCTTATCGGCCATGGCAAAACCTTCCTGTTCTATTTTGTAAATTGATGGATCGACATTGTCACCGGCTGCCTGGTCGTAGGAGGTAGCATGCACGTGGACGACGAGCGGCTTACCGCTCGCGAGCTTGGCCGCGACGCCGGCGAGGTATGAAGTCCAATCGTGAGCGTGAATGACATCAAATTCCTCTTCTTGCGCGATGGCTGCTGCTTGGTGCGCGTAGCGATGCACCTCCTCGAGGATAGTGCGCGAACGAATAATTGGTTTCCCTTGTGCATCGTAGCCGACCAGCGTATCGATTATCGTGTCTGATTGGCCGTACGGTCGGAGCGACACATCGGTGTGTCGTACTTTCACTTGTCGTTCATGATCAGCAAATAAAAAACGAGCCTGCCCGACAGTATCTTGCGAACGAGGCAATACAAAAATCACCTCCACTCCTTTCTGGAGTAGCTCTTCTGTGAGGCCATAGCATGCAACGCCAAGGCCGCCGTTTTTTGACGGTGGGAATTCCCAACCAAAAGTCAGTACTTTCATGGGATACACCAACTATCCGCTCTCGTGGAGAATAAAGCGTGTAGTCCCTTTCATGGTACCATTCAGGGTGCAAAAACCGGCACAAAATAGCCGTAAAATGTGTTGATATTGCATGAAATTTGACCGTTTGACGATTTACGGAACGTCTGCTACAATCTCCCCACTATGTCACAAGATTTACTCATCAAACTCGTGTCTGTCGGCGACAAAAAGGGCGTCGGCAAGGGTCATACCTATTACACTCGCTACAATAACAAGAATAAGAAGGATCCGAGTAAGAAACTTGAGGTGAAGAAATTCAATCCGATTGCCAAGACGCACACGGTCTATAAGCAGAAGAAATAAGAAAAATGACTCGCCAAGCGAGTCATCTTTCTTATTTCTTTTCTACAACCTTCCTTGAGCCGCTAAGCTATTTTGTTTGCACACTTCAAGGAGGATTTCTTGAGCTTTTTTGACGTTTTCTGGCCTACCATCCCAGGCCTTGAGGTACGGCTCCTCAATGGCACGCGAGAATGAGTAGGTAATCGGCCACGGCTGGGTGCCCAGTTTGGCGATGGCATTTAAATTATCAGTCGACTGCTGTGGCGCTTGCCCACCAGAAAGGAAGACGATACCGGCACACTCGTGCGGCACTGACATATGAAACGTACGGAGGGTAGCGTTCGCAACCTGCTCTGGTGAGGATTGGTCGCGATTTTTGCTGCCGGCCAGCACCATCGAAGATTTGAGTATAAGGCCAGCTAAATCCACTTTGTACTCAATGAGCGTTTGAAAAAGGATCTGGAGTGTACGGGTGGTGACCATTTCTGCAAGCTGGATAGAGTGGTCGCCTTCGTATATCACTTCCGGCTCAACAATCGGTACGATGTCGGCCGCTTGTGCCAGCTGCGCATAGCGCGCGAGCATCACAGCGTTCATACGGAGAGCGGAATCGGTCGGGGTGTTATTTTCATCGATAGTCACCACAGCGCGCCATTTTGCAAACCGAGCGCCGAGATCGTAGTATTCTTCAAACCGCTTATCGAGATCATCGAGGCCTTGCGAAACTACTTCGCCTTTGAAGCCGTGAAAATCTTTCGTGCCGGTATCAACCTTGATACCGGGTACGATGCCTTTGGCAATGAGTACATCTCCGAATGGAACGCCGTCGTCGGTGCTGTTACGAATTGAGGAGTCGTACATGATGACACCGGAAAGATATTTCTCGATGTCTGGAGCAGTGAAGAGTCCCTCGCGGAAATCCTGCCGATTCTCGGGAGAGTTGGGCAGGTGCACCATCTCCAGCCGCTTGCCGGCGGTGCTATCGCTCTCGTCTGCCGCCAAAATTCCTTTGCCGGGAGTCAAAAGTGCGGCGGCTGTCTCATACAGTTTGGTGTTCTTTTTCATACTTTTAAGTGTATCAAAACGTGGCGCCAAAAGTGCTACGCTACTGTTAGCAATTGATTGTGTTAATATTTATACGAACATATAAGTTAGTGACCGTGCGCATAAGTTACTTGTTAAACATATAATATGAAATTTGAGGCACCTTGGTCTAAAAAGAAAGAGGGCGAGGAAGATGTAAAAAATGGTAAATCAAAGCTCGCGGCGGTAGCCCTGGCTGGTTTGGCCGCCGGTGTAGCTATTGATGAAGAAGTTGACCGCTACGTGGATGCAAAATCTCCCGATAACGCTCACGTTGAGTCTGTTTCTACTACTCCCCAATCCGTCGACGGATTACATGAAACAGTGGGTGAGGCCGTTCGAGACATGAAAACAAATCCAGATGCTATGCCTACTGTTAAAATCTCAGACAAAGTGATAGCTGAAATCGAGAAGAACGACGCGGCAACTAATTCTGAGGATACTGAGTATCCCTATGAAGCAAAAGTTGACGAGACGATTAATTCTGTTAAACCTGCGAGCAAAGGAATTGAGTACGTGCGTTCTTCAAGTGACAGTAGTAATTCCCTAGAGAAACCGTCGGGTATAGAGTATTATCAACACAAACCAACCTTTGACGAGACGGTTCCATCTGCCGAACCTGCGAGCAAAAGAATTGAGTACGTGCGTTCTTCAAGTGAGACCGCCGGCTCTCCAGTTGAAAATACTCCCGATAAATGAATCTGCTCTACGCGCGAATTTTCCAGCCGCGGCGAAAGAGATGCGTGACGAGCAGCCCGAGACCAAGTGTCAACCCAAGGACAACGAGGAGACCGATGACACTGTTGGCTTCGCTGTAGCCAATCATGCTACTCCTGATGCCATCGGCAAAGTAGAAAAATGGATTGAGGCGAGTAATGGTGGCGGCAAGTGGCGGTAAAAACGTGATGGAATAAAAGATGCCACCGAGGTATGTGAGTGGCGTAATCACAAATGTGTTCAAGACCTGTAATTGTTCAAACCCTTCCGCCCAAAGCGCAACCAAAATACCGAGCATGGCAAAAATCGCCGCGACTGCCGCCACGTAAAAAACAAAACCGATCGGGTTGACGAGAGACACCGCCCCAAACAGAAATCCGACCGCAAAAATGAGGAGAGCTACTATAAGCGCTCGTGTGACCGCACTCCCCACAAAACCAATGAGCATCTCCAGGTAAGAAAATGGTGTGATGAGGATTTCCTCAATTCCACGCGTAAAGCGCATGAAGTAAAGCGCCGAGGAAGCGCTTGCAAACGAGGCGTTAATAATAGAGAGTAAAAGCACTCCTGGAAACACGAACGATATGTACGGTACGCCGGCAAAGTCGTCGATTTTGGTTCCTATGACAGTGCCAAAAATAAACAAGTAGAGCGCGGCCGAAATAACCGGCGCTATGAGCGTCTGAATGACCACGCGAAAGGTGCGCTTCACCTCGCGCCGGAACATTGTATAGAGACCAATCCAATTTATATTCATAACGATTATGATACTACTCGTCCGTTCAGCACTACGTTCTGCAGGCACGAATCAAGTTCTCTGCTCAGACATTTAGGAGATGTCTTCCGCAAGGCCTGCCGAACGTAGCGCCGAACGAACATTCGCGTCATCTCTGTTTGTTATTATCCTCCCTGGTAATTTCAAGATAGCGTTCTTCGACCGACTTGCCATCTTTCATAAATTCCTCCTTACTCCCCTCTGCCACTATCCGGCCGTGGTTGATAATTGCAATCTCGTTGCAGAGGTACTGAATCTCCTCAAGATAGTGCGAGGTCAAGATAATCGTCTTGCCACCTTCGTTCATTTCTTTTAGATACGCCCAAAGATCGCGCCGTTGCTCGACGTCGACGCCGGCCGTGGGTTCATCAAGAATCAACAGATCAGGCGTGTGCACAAGCGCACGGCCGAGCATGGCGCGGCGCTTGAGACCACCCGAAAGTTTTTGAAACACAACATCGCGATGTTTTTCGAGATCAAAACGTTTGATGAGCTCATCCACCCTCGCCGCGCGCTCTATCTTAGGAATACCGTAGTATCCACCAAGAAAGTCCATCAGTTCAACCGGCGTCGAAAAAATATCGACGTTAAATTCCTGCGGCGAAAGTCCGACTTTTGTCCGAGCGAGCTTGTAGTCCTTAACCACATCAACACCATCAATGAGGATCTGCCCAGACGTTGGTTGTGTAATGCCGGTGATGCAGTGAATGGTAGTGCTCTTCCCCGCCCCGTTTGGGCCGAGCAAGCCGAAGAACGCTCCGCGCTCCACTGCAAGTGAAATGTGATCAACGGCCGTCTTGGCAGTTTTGCCAGTGCCATACACCTTGACCAAATCTTTAATTTCTAACATTGGGGTGGCCATCGCGATAGTATAGCAAAATTACGTATCTAAAAAAACCGCCGGCATGAGGTACCGGCAGTTTTAACGAGTTGAAGAATTGTTACATGTCCAAGACGCGATCGACGGAAGAAACTAGTTCGTGAATTCGCTTTTCATTTTTCTGCAGACGTAACTTCAATGATCGAAGTGTTTTGTCGTCGAGTGATGTCAGACCTCTTTGTATGCTTCGAACACCGATAGCGTCAATTCTATCAAAACGTTCGTCGAGAATCTCGATCGTTTTTTCAACATATCTGCGATAGTCTCGAGTATCAAGTTGCCTTGTGCCGCTTTGTGTGTGACCGCGCTCCGATGCCCGTTGAACGGCAACTTTGATGTCCGATATAGTGCCGCCAGCCTTGTATTTTTTTAACTCCGAAGCCTGATCACTGGGTTTTAGTTTTGACAAAGTGGTAGCGACGGTTATCGGAATTTCGTCTTTCCTCAAGGCCATCATGGCCACGGGACTCAGTCTCTCATATGCAAGAATGCGGGAGGATACCCACATCTGTGACTTACCGAGCAAGTTCGCCACATATGTCTGACTATGACCATACACTTTCACAAGTTTATGGATCATCACCATTTCTTCATACGGAGTATGGTCCTCACGATTAAAGTTGACCGCGCATGACGTTATATACTGTTTTTCGTCATCGCATTCTTTGATAATAGCTTCTAACTCTTCGATGCCACTACCTTCCATTGACGCTGCGCGCCACCTTCTCTCACCGTCAATTAAATCGTATTTGATACCTTGGCGGAGAACACGCTCGTCCTTCACAGGACGAAGAAAGACAGGTATAAGTTGTCCTTCGGTTCGAATACTAATGCGCAGTGCATGCAATCTGTCTTCGTCAAAATGCTGCCTGGGCTGATCTGGATTAGGTCGAATCTGACCTATGGGCACAAAAACTTTTTGGTTGTCATAAACTGAATTCTCTTTCAGTTTAACCACGGTACTTACTACCATTTTTAGCTCTCCAGTTAGCGGTTTGAAAAACTTCCCTTTAATTTTTACCATTATATCCATCAGGAGTCAATGAAAACTGCCGGCATGAGGTACCGGCAGTTTTAGGTGTTCGGCTTCTTATCGAAGGGTGGCGGCAGTGTTTGCTGATGCTTTTCGATACCGAATCTCTTGAGGAAGATTAGGACCATCGATCGCTCCTTAGGCGAGAGCGACGCTCCGATAGGATTCCACACCCGCATTGTCGTGTAGCCGCTGGCTAAGTCGCCGACCGTTACTATACCCACACTAAAAAATTTCTTGCGTAGAGCGGGTGTGAAGTCACGAGGTGCGGAGAGTGCGTCATCCCACTCCCGCCGAAGGCGCTGATGTTCTTGGAATGTCGCGTAGTTGGGAAATTTCATTCCCAATTCGCCGCCGTTCTGTCGAACAAGCCGTTCGATTTGTTTAAGCTTTACTTTGCCGAGCCCCGGTATCTCAAGTACCTGCGTTTTGCTTCGTATCAGTAGCTCACCCAAAAAGTACAGTCCTGCTTCGAGGATGAGCTTTTGTGTCTTGGGACAAAGTTCGTGCCAGCCGAAGCAATCGACGAGTCTCTTTTGAAACGTCTGCAGTAGAATGGTTAGTGCCTGTGCTGGTGTTGTCACCACACTTCTCCTTACGCGGTTACAATCTGCCGCTACCTTACTACATATGAGCTAGTCGTCAAATAAAAATACCGCCGGTGCGTAAGTGCGCCGGCGGTTTTTGACTCTTCAAGAAACGTTCTCTTGCGTATTTTTTTGCTCTTCTTTTTGAGCTCGTATCGAATCGAGGTGCTCTGCAGTACCAGGGTACAATCCGCGACCTTGTGAACCATTGAGCCAAAAACCCATTGGTTCGATGACTTCGTTGATGTCTGCTAACGACTTTCGACCGAAATTCGATCCGCGGAGTAGCTCTGCTTCAGACGTGGAGAGCAGTTGACCTAAAGTATGAATGTTTTGCTCATGGAGACTTTGTTTCACACGTACTGAAGAAAACATCTCATCGACCGGAGTCGTAAAATCGTACTTCCTCACGCTTCGCTCGCCGCATACGAACTGAATGAACGACATCACGTCAATGTCACCGAGCCGATCATGCGAACACAGTTTCAAGATGAGCAACCGTTGATGTGGCGGCGGTAAATTCTTGGCACTTAGCCAATCATTGACTTTTTGAGTCAACAACTGAGCGTCTGTGGCAAACGAACGCATATCCTTTCGGCTGAAATAGAGCATTGACTGGAGCGTTGCAACAAACTCTGCGTCGGATACCTCTTCCTCAGCACGAAGCCGCTCCTCTACCGCTCGATAAAACTCGGCGACGTGGATTTGTGCTGTCTCACTGAGTGCCGCAAGCGCCTGCTCAATAACTACCACAACAGTGGTCGTTGGTTTGATGATATTCAATTACAAATCTCCTGTTTAGGGGGTTGACTGTATCTGACATAGACAGTAACATTGAAATATACATGAGTCAAGACATGGAGTGGCTTTTGAAGGAGAAATACGGCGGCGAAAAAAGCGAAGCTTTTTTCGCCGATTGTAAGAAAATGGCGCTTGGCGAACCGCTCGGCTATCTCATCGGCCACGTCCCCTTTCTTGACACCACCATCTACCTCGACTCTCGCCCGCTTGTTCCTCGCTCAGAAACGGAATTTTGGACCGAGCATGCCATCAACGTCATTAAAGACGGTAACACGCCGTCGCTCGGCTTTACCGACAACCCTCCGCGAGTACTCGACTTGTGCGCTGGTTCGGGCTGTATCGGTGTAGCCGTCGCCAAAGTAATTCCGACCGCGCATGTGGATTTTTCTGAAATTGAAGCGCGACATATTCCGACTATTAAAAAGAATTTGGAGAAGAATGGAATCAAGCCAGACCGCACCGACATATTTCAAACCAACTTATTTCAAGGTCTCTCCGGACAGTACGACTACATCCTCGCCAACCCGCCCTACGTAGATGCTGATCTTCACCGCGTTGATGACTCGGTAGTTGACTTTGAACCGCACCTTGCCTTATTTGGCGGGAAGCAAGGCGTTGAGATTATTGCCCAGATTATCGTCGCTGCTCCCGCTTTTCTCACCCCCCACGGCCAGCTCTGGATCGAGCACGAACCCGAACAGACCACCCTCATTGCTTCCCTTGCCGCCGACAACGGCTTCTCGTGCACAACTCGCCCTGATCAGTATGAAGTAGAACGCTACTCTATCTTGGTGCTACAATAAATCCTTATGAACGAACTCACAACCACGCTTCAGATTCCTGTTTCGACGTTGGTTGAGTTGGTCTTTTATGTAGTGGTTGGCATCTACGCTATCTTTAGTGCCATCCTATACTTTCACTGGCAACAGTACGCCAGCAACGCAAAAGTTACTGGTTTGACTCTGGGGATATACCTCGCCACGACCGTTCCGCTCATCATTCTCATGGGTGTAGTGGTATTTATCGTTTAGGTATGCTGTTCGAAAAGGTCAATTTGGAACCAGACGAACAGGTACTTAAAATTGTTCGGCGGCACTGGTTCTTAATTACAGTTGAGTTGCTGGTTTCGTTTTTGGTTGCCGTGGTTCCCTTGCTGGTGCTCTTTTTGATTATGCTACTGCCAGACTCATTTAATGCATTAAATGTGCACCTAGAAAATTTCCTGCCCCTCTCAACATTCGCCGTAGCTTGCTGGCTCCTTCTATCGATCATGAGTGGTTTCATGGTTTGGACACACTACTACCTTGACCTCTGGATTATTACCGACCGGCGGATTATCGTGGTCGACCAAATTGGTTTCTTCCACCGCAACGTCAGCGTCTTTCGCCTCGAACGGATGCAAGATATTGAAGTGACCATCAGAGGTTTTATTCCGACCTTGTTAAACTTCGGCTCCATCAGCGCACAGACCGCGGGACACGCGCTCCACAACTTTGAATCGCGCGGCATGCCAGATCCGCGTGGTCTCCAAGCGATCATCCAGAAAGCTATGGACGCGCGTCTGGCAAGACTTCATATGACCGGAACAGAATCCGAGTAGCTTGATATTGGCCTTCTTCTCCCCTACAATCACTTTATGTTTGATAAAAAACTCTCGACTGACTCGTACAAAGGTGTCCGCGACTTCTACCCGGAGGACATGGCGATACAGCGTTATATTTTTGATACCTGGAGCAAGACGGCCGAGAGCTTTGGTTTCGAGCGCTACGACGCGTCAGTATTAGAACCAGCCGAACTCTACAAAGCCAAAGGCGCCGAGAACGAGGAGATGGTGAAGGAACAGACCTATACCTTTATTGACCGTGGCGATCGCGAGGTGACGCTTCGTCCTGAGATGACGCCGACCGTCGCGCGAATGGTCGCCGGCAAGCGGCGCGAGTTGCAGTTTCCACTCCGCTGGTATTCGATTCCCAACCTCTTCCGCTATGAACGTCCGCAACGCGGTCGCCTGCGCGAACACTGGCAGCTCAACTGCGATATTTTTGGTAGCGACCATTACACGGCTGATGTAGAAATAATCGCCTTGGCGTACCAAACACTGATTGACTTTGGCGCGAAAGAATCTGACTTCGAAATCCGCATCAATAATCGAGCGGCGTTGAATAAAGTATATTCTCAATTCAATCTCACGGTAGAAGGAGCAAACAGTACCACTGCGGTCATTGACCGAAAGCGGAAAATGTCGGAAGAAGAATTTGCCACTGCGCTTGCTGGAGCTGCCGGTACTGATTTTAAACTTCCAAAAGAAACTCCAGAAGAAGTGCAGGTGGTACTCGACGCGCTCAAAGCTTTAGACCTTGGCAATGCTTTCTACGATCCTTCAATTGTCAGAGGCTTCGACTACTACACCGGTACCGTCTTTGAAATTTTCGACACTTCAGGTGAAAACAACCGAGCGCTCCTCGGCGGCGGGCGCTATGATAACTTGACCAGCATGTTTGGTGGCGAGCCTATCACTGGCGTTGGGTTCGGCATGGGGGATGTCACCATGCGTGACTTTCTTATGACCCACAACCTTTTGCCAGCGCGCATCAAAGAAACCGCACCAACACTCATGATTATTCCGACTGACACTGAGCACAACCTGGCGGCCGAAAAAGTGGCAAAAGAAATACGCAGTCATGGTACTACCGTCGCTACCGACATCGGCACCAAAAAACTCGGCGATAAAATCAGCCGCGCCGGCGCCAGAGGCGTAAAGTATATTATCGTTGTCGGCGAAACAGAAATTGCTTCGGGACAATTCGCTTTAAAAAATCTTAAGCTGAATCAAGAGATTAAAGGTCATATTGAAATATTGATGCAACACCTCAGTGCCCGATAGCAACCCGACGGCATTTTCGGAGGGCGGTGTTGGGGCGGTGGGCGAAGAAAATGCCGTCGGGTTGCTATCTAATTTACATCACTGTCGCCCTCGACTGTGATATTATGGGCCCCATGCGCTACGTGGTGTTTGATCTCGAAACTCAAAATATTTTCACCGACACTGGCTCCTCTGATCCTACCTCCCTCGATATTTCGGTCGCTTCCGTCTACGACAGCGAAACCGACACCTACACGACCGTGACCATCGACGAAATCGCGGAGCTGTGGCCGATCATTGAGAAAGCCGATGCGCTGGTGGGATACAACAGCAACCACTTTGACATCCCGCTTCTCAACAAGTACTACCCGGGCGACTTGACCCACATCAAGAGCATTGATTTGCTCGAGGATATAAAAAATTCGCTCGGACGGCGCTTGCGTTTGGATAGTGTTGCACAGGCGACCATTGGGGCAAAAAAATCAGCGGACGGCCTCCAGGCCGTCCGCTGGTGGCGGGAAGGAAAAATAAAAGAAATCAAAAAGTACTGCGAGCAAGACGTGAAGGTGACGAAAGAAATTTTTGAATACGCTCGCGCGCATGGCCACGTGAAATTTAAAGACGGCACACGTAGCCGCGAGATTCCGCTCGACACCAGTCATTGGGAAGACATCGGCGATGTAGCCATGACCCACTCACTGCAATTTTAAAACAAAATGTAGGCGCCACGTAGTGCGGCCTTACGTTAAAAACGAGACGTACGCGACCAAGCCTGACAGAATGATGCCGTACCAAATAAACGGCCAGAGAGTGTACTTTCGCATAAACGAGAGGAAGAAGTGAACCACCACAAAAGCCGTAATGCCGGCAACGACTGCGCCGACCAAAATCGGCCCCCAATCGACACTACCGCCCATCCGCAACAAGTCGAGAGATTTTTTGGCACCAACTCCGAGTGTTATTGGGATGGCCAACAAAAATGAAAAGCGCGATGATTCATACCGCGAGAGACCAAGCAGCATACCGCCGGCGATAGTAGACCCAGATCGAGAAAAACCAGGCACCAATGCCATAGCCTGGAAGAGCCCGATAAGCAAGCCCTTACGAGCGGTGAGAGCGCCATCTATGGGTTTGAGGTAGTACTTCCACTCTGCATACAGAAAGAACAGTGACGCCAAGAACAAAAACCCAGCCACAAAGAGCGGAGTTTCGAGATACGTAGTGACAACCGGCTCCAAAAAAATCCCCAAGAGCACCGCCGGTATCGTCCCTATAATGAGTGCGTACACCATGGTTATGTCACGCTCATTCACTGGTAGTCGGCCGAGTTTTCGAAACAGAGCACTCGTGAGCACAAGTAGGTCTTGCCAAAAATACGCAATCACGGCGATGGTAGTCGCGAAATGTAGAACCGCATCCACCGCCAGTCCGTTCACGTCGCTGATATCCATCCAGTTGCGCACCAACACCAAATGTCCAGTCGATGAAATTGGCAAAAATTCTGTCACTCCTTGGACTAAACCGAGAATAACGGCCTGAAGTATGTCCATAGCAGTTTGAGTATAGCATGAGGCCGTTGTGCTATACTTTTTACATATAAATAATTGTGTTCTATGGAGCCTTCACTGTCACAAAGTCAAAAAATGTCGTGGTCGATCCCGATTGCCATCATTGTCGGCTTCGGCATGATCGCGCTCGCCATCTTCTTCACCGGCGGCAAGAAAGATGCTCCGGGAGCCACGGAAAATAATCCCGCTGATACCACGGCTACTGCCAATAGCGGTCTGCGACCGGTTGATGACACAGACTATATTTCTGGAAACCCGAACGCACCTATTTTGCTCGTTGAATACTCCGACTATGACTGTCCGTTTTGTAAACAATTTCACGAAACACTAGACCAAATCATCGACGAGTACGGTGTCACCGGCCGCATTGCCTGGGTGTATCGGCAGTTTCCGATTGCCCAGCTCCACCCAAATTCTCCCAAAATTTCCGAAGCCGCGCTCTGTGTTGGCGACATTGGCGGCAACGATGCGTTTTGGAAATTTACCAATCTTATCTTCCAACAGCGTGACATCACGGAACCGACCAACGTCACCTTACTGCCAGAATATGCGGAGAGTGCCGGCATTTCCCGCGAGGCCTACATCGAATGTATGGACAGCGGGCGTATGGAAGCCGCCGTCACCGCTAGTATCGAAGATGGATTTAACGCTGGCGCTCGGGGCACTCCCTACACCGTTTTGATTGCTGGCAACCAGCAAGCGGTCATTGATGGTGCTCGTTCATATGACACTGTGAAGGGCATCGTGAAAAACCTCATTGATCAACTAGACGGAAATTTCAATCCCACCGCCGACGAGGTGCCAGAAGCGTCCGCGGCAGTTCACCAATAAGTATGACTGGCTAAACCAAAACGCGCCGACGAAGTCGGCGCGTTTTGGTTTAGCGCGTATGCAGTTTTTCTACCAAATCACAGTAGTGGCACACTTCTTCGTCGCACGGGAGCGTGAGTGCGTGACCGCTCACGATTTCTTTTGTCACGCGAATGATTTCGGCGGTGAGTACTGCTATATCAGCGTCGCTCACGGTAAACACTTCTTCTCTCACCACGCCGCGGCTGTCGGGCTCCACAAAGGAAATAACACCAGTGCGGCAATGCATCGCAGTATCCGATTGCAAAGATAATAAAAGTGCATAAAACGTTAGCTGGCGTTTATAGTCGCCATGGCTGTCTTTGGTGGTGCCTTCAATCTGGCCTCTGGTTTTCGGTTTGCCGGTTTTATAGTCAATTACTCTTACGATCATTCCGTTCTCGTAGTCTATCCGATCGAGCGTACCGGTGAGTGTGAGTTCATGAAATTCTAAAAGACCGGTGGTAAGCATCGCCTCAAGCTTCACTTCAGTTCTGCTTCCCTCCCCGGCCTGGCTGGCGACATGAGGCGTATACGCCGCGAGTGCAGCCAGGCCGCGCTCATGGAGACGAGCGTACTCTTCTTCAGATAATGCTTGCTGGTTTAGCGCTTCGCTTAAATGTTTGATGGCGGCATTCATGTCAAAAGCATTCTGACGAACCAGTTTTTCCAGTACTCTGTGCAAGGCCGTGCCAAACTGCAGTTCGGGTGTTTTCATCTGCGGTACGCGAAGGACGTTACGATACACATACTCCCACGGGCTTTTTAGGTAATTATTGAGCGCAGTCGGCGATAAGCCTCGTTCGAGGAGAGTGGCAGTGAGAAGATTCTTAGCAATCGGAATGACCGGTAAGACACGAAGCGCATTGGTTGGAGAAAACTCTTGATGTTCGGCCACGGTCGGCACTGACGAAATATGTGCGGGGCTGAGCGCGGCCAGAAACCGCGAAGCCACTTGTTCCTTGCCGTCAGTGCCGACCGCGGCGTGCGAGAGCCGGAGGGTGTGTTTTGCCCTTGTCATACCCACATACAACAGTCGCCGTTCGTCGTCTTCGATAGTGTCAAAGTCGCCGACATCATGCTTCACAATCGGAAGCGAAAACAGATCAGTGGTGCGCTTTTTTCCCCACGTTCTGTCAGTGAGGTGCGGTAGATAGACAAGTGAAAATTCTAAACCTTTGGCCTTATGCGCGGTCATGACGGACACAGCCGCCGCACCGGCATTCACAAAGGGCGCCGCGAGCGGTAGTTTATACGAAACGTGCAGCTCGAGCTGGGCAATCACATCTTTTAGCGAACTGATTACATTTCGGTTGACCATCCCTTCAATCTCGTCATACAGCCGGCGTACGATAAGTGCTCCTTCAACCGGATCCGTTTCTAGTACAAAATGTAAAAAACCACTTTCAACCAGCAAAAGTTCGAATACGCGGTGTGGCGCGCGAGTCACCGTCTCCTTATGCACGTGGTCAACTACCTGTGCTATCTTCCGGATCGCTTGTATATCGCTGACCTTAGCTTCTGCCAACTTTTCATCGTCTCGTATCAATTCAACCAGTGACGTGGTGTGGCGCTGTGCCTGTAGAATATGCATGAGGTCCGCCACGGAGATTCCCCAATACGGTTCGTGAAGTAACTGCACCAACCCGGCTGGGTTCGTCGGCTGTGCCGCCGCCCGTAGCAAAGTCAGCACACTTTTCGTAATGGGATGCTCGAGCACGTCTCGGTCAGCCGATGGAGCAACTGGGATGTGATGTTTTCGCAAGTATGCGGCATACGTTTCGACTTCTTTGTTCGTGCGGACGATGATGGCAATGTCTTCCGCCAACATGCCTTGCTCCAAATCTTTTTGTAGGCTCCCGACCAGCCATTCGTCCTCAATCGCTTCATGTGCAAATTCACGCAGTTCGATTGTGGAGTGGGAAACCGTAGCCGCGGTTAGCGGCGTGCGCAGTGCCGCCACAACCGAGTCGTCGGTCGAGATCAAATCCTGCGCGGCGTCAAGGATGGTTTGGCCGGAGCGGTAGTTGTCGGACAGTGGAATGGTGACCGAACCTTTAAAGGTATCTTCAAAATAGAGAAAATTGTCGAGTGAAGCGCCTTGAAAACGATAAATCGCCTGCTTTTCATCGCCCACCACAAAAAGATTTGGTCGTTCATGAAAGCCAACGAGTAGCTCTAGGATTTTATTTTGGCTGCCATTCACATCTTGGTGTTCATCGGCCAGTACGTATTGGAACTGTTCTTGGATATCGAGGAGCATGTGCTCGTCAGCGCGAAGCGCTCGAACCGTTTCAACAATCATGTCGTCAAAGTCGTATCGCTTTTGTGCCCGGAGCGATGCCTCGTAGAGACGATAGACAACTGAGAGTTCTTGCAATCGTTTCACTCGCTTCTCTGCATCAAGGTACTCTTTCCGCTCTTTGCCTTTGTGCGCGCCTTTTTCATGGTAGCGTAAAATAACAGCGGCGTTGTCTTTTTCTTTTTCAACCAAGAGAGCAAAATCATCCACACCCACGTACTCTTGTTTAAGAGTTTGAATCGCGCGTAATGTGGGTTGTACATAAAATTGTGGATCACCAAACGGTCGAAGCGCTTTGAACGCAGTATCAGCCAAGATTGCTTCAACTATCTGCACACGCTCAATGTCCGACGCTGGCTGGCCGCCGATTATGGTCGGGTAAGCGTCTGGATACCGCAAAATGAGCATGTCGGCAAATCCATGGAATGTGTAAATACCGACATCATAAGCCGCACTGCCAATCTGCGACACGAGACGCGG
>JBBTRC010000006.1:0-1627 GCA_038065355.1 Patescibacteria group bacterium | reverse complement strand
TCACCATCACCCAGAGTGGGGCTGGTGACATCCTCAACATCTTTGATGGGGCGACGGAGGTGTTCACAGTGCTGGATGGGGGGAGTGTGGGGGTGGGGACGAGTACGCCTTTTGCGGAGTTGGTGGTCGATGGTGACTTCGCCTTAACCGGCGGCCTCTACGACACCAACTACACCCGCGGCACCAACGGACAGATTCTTCAGACAACCAACTCAAGCGTGCAATGGGTCTCCACCTCTACCCTCGGTCTCTCGGCCGCCTTCACCACTTCGGCCGGCCTCGCAGCCTTGCTGTCTGATGAGACGGGGAGTGGTAAGGTGGTCTTTGATACGGCGCCAACTTTCAATACGTCAGTGGACATCAGTGGCCTGCTTAGCGTATCGAGAAACAGCGCATTTAAAGCGGCTGAAATTACCCAAACCGGTGCCGGCCACATCATTGATTTTACTAACTCAGGCGGAATCAAGGTCGTGATCGACGGCGCGGGACGCCTTGGTATCGGAACGACCACTCCAGCGTATGATCTCGATGTCTGGGGCAATGTCTTTGTGGGGACGTCGTCGGTGCCGGCGCTGTTTGTGAACAGCGCGAACTCGCGAGTCGGCATCGGTACCTCGTCGCCATATGCGAAGTTTTCCGTCGCTGGTAGCATGGCGCTAACCGGCGGTTTCTACGACAACAACGCGTCACTCGGTAGCAACGGCTACGTGCTCCAGTCAACCGGCAGCGGCGTGATGTGGGTAGCCACTTCCTCTCTCGGTATTAGCGGTGGCGCTTCGCTTTTCACCGACGGCGGCGCGACCACCTATCTCACTGCGGTCGGCGACAACTTGGCGGTTGGTACGACAACCGCCACGAGCAAGTTTTCAGTGTGGGGCAACTTGTCGGTCGGCACCTCATCACTTCCCGCCCTGTTTGTGAATGCGGCCAACTCGCATGTTGGCCTCGGCACGACCACCCCCAACACCAAGCTCACCGTGAGCGTGGCCGAAGACACTGCCGCTCTCGCGCTCGCTGACACCTCAAACGGTGACCAGGTTAACCTATACACCGGCACCACCTCCCCCGAAGGTCGCGTCTCGGCCCCAGTCGGCTCACTCTTCCTCGACTCACAAAACGGCGCCATGTATCAAAAGACCGGTGATGACGGCGGCAACACCAGCTGGGGTGTCTTTAGCGTGGGTACCACTACTCATATGGCACAAATTGTGAGAGCGAGTGCGACGACGGTACCCACATCAGTCTCGGTGCAAATGGACTTCGACACTGCCACGTTCGACCAAGGTGGCTTGGCTGATGTGTCCACCAATCGTATTACCGTTGAAAGGAGCGGAAAATATCTTCTGCAGGGCAGCTGGACAGGAGATAATGTTGACAGTGGGGAAGTTGTCGAACTTATTATTTATAAAAATGGCTCGACGCAAACCGGATTAACAAGAGCGGAGGCGGGTGGTACGAACCAACGCTTGAGTG
This sequence comes from Patescibacteria group bacterium, assembly GCA_038065355.1. Lineage (GTDB taxonomy): Bacteria > Patescibacteriota > Minisyncoccia > Phycocordibacterales > UBA918 > OLB19. Next base: position 154 of record JBBTRC010000006.1, on the reverse strand, counting down.
TGGTGTACAGTCAGGTGCATGAACTGGTGGCAGGCGACTACTTGACGATGAATGTGGCGCAGTACGAAGGTGCGAACCAAGACACCCTGACCACGACTGGCCAACGCCCCACCCTCACCGTCACCGAAGTCGGTCGGGTACAGAACATAAACGG
>JBBTRC010000005.1:13906-100597 GCA_038065355.1 Patescibacteria group bacterium | reverse complement strand
AAAGGTGGCAGATGGGGAAACACCTCCTGCCTTTTTTTGATCATAATGGTAGTCAGGTTTCGAGAGTAAAGCGGCGGGTTGCCAATGCGCTCCATGATGAAAGGAATGCCGCCGATGTGGTCGAGGTGGCCGTGTGTAATGACGAGGGCGCGAATTTTGCTCTTGCGCTCCTCCAGGTACTGGGTGTTTGGCAGAATGTAGTTAATGCCGGGAGCGTTGCTTTCTTCTGACACAAACTGAAAACCAGCATCGATGACGATAATGTCGTCTTTGGTTTCGATGATGTTCATGTTTCGTCCAATTTCCTCTACTCCCGAAACTGGAATGATGCGCACTGTGTCTTCGTCCTGTATTTCAGGAATTACCGGAGATTTTTCGTCGGTGACGGAAAGACGGTGTGTGAGTGCCGGAGCCTTGTCAGGCCGACGGCGATGCTGATTGTTGGGACGGCGAGATCGGCCGCCGGTGCGGCGGGGGTTGCTTCCCGGCGCGCCACCTGGCGTCCTTTGTGAGGCGTCAGCTGGTCCGCCGCGGCGGGGGCCGTTGAATCGTCGTCCATGCTGACGGCGGCGCGGGCGGTTGTTATCGCTCGGTCGATTTGTCGTTGGTGTGTTATTCATGTGTATTTCTTTGGTTAGGTAATGTCTGTAATATCAAAATTTATTCGTGTAGATTGCGGCGAAATATCGGCCATAGTACGTCACTCTTGGTGTGCCACTCGCTCACGTTGCTGAAGCGGTCGGACGGCTTGCCCGGGCGTTCAATCGGCATCAGCGTGATGTCTTTCCCTACGACGTAGACCATGGTCGGTTGAAAAAGGAATACGGCTGGAAATTCTTTGGCGATGGTGTCATTGGCTTCGTACAAAGCTTCAAGTCTCGCGGTGTTGTCTTGTTCGGTGCGAGCGGTTTCAAGTAGCTTGTCAACGCTGACGTTTGCGTACTGCGCAATGTTGAGGCCGGGATCATCTTTTTGTGATGAGTGCCAGAACGGGTACAAATCATGCGATCGACTCATATCGAGTCCGAACAGCAGAGCCTCAAAATCGCGCGGCCGAATGACTGACTGCACCAAGCCAGTTTGCTCAAATTGCTCGGTGACAACTTCAACGCCGAGAGCTTCCCATTGTGTCGCGACTTCACGAAGAATAGATTCAAACAACGGCGCGTTACTTGTCCGTAGCGTGATCTTAAGTGGCTCTGTTCCAGCGGTAGTCGATTTTTCGAGGTGGCCTACATCGTTCCGTTCCCAACCAGCTTCCTCAAGAAGAGCGAGTGCTTGGTCTTGGGGCGTGCTTGAGGCGACCACTTCTGTACCGTCCCTTGATTCTAACTCATTTGCTGGCAGTATGACAGGTTTCTCTATGGGGACACCGCGTCCAGAGAGGGCTGTTTTGATAAGTGTGTCGCGGTCAAGCCAGAGAGAAAGCGCTTCTCTGACTTTCGCGTCACGAAGGCTGTCTGATTTATTTTGGTTGAAGAAAATGCCAAAAACACGTGGCAAGGGCTTTTCCAGGATCTCAAATTTTTCGGCCGGAATAAGTGAAAGATTCTCAGTCGATATGTAGGCGCTCGCATCAATCGCGTCATCTTGAAGGGCGGTAATGATATCTGACTCTTTGGCAAAAAAGTGCAGTTCCACGTTGTTTACCTTCGGCGAGTCGCTGTGCTCGCGATTGGCAGTGAGCAGATAGCTTTCGATGAGGCCGGACTCGTCGCGACGAGCTTGCTCGATGCGAAACGGTCCAGAACCAATCGGCTCGGTGTTGAGTTGAGAGAAAGGCAGCTGCTCGATCGGTAAGTTGTTCCAAAGATGCGCAGGCATGATACCGACGGTAAAATTTTCGATGAAGGGAGCGTACGGCTCTTCCAATACCACATTGAGCTCATAATCGCCGATTTCCTCAACGCTCACATCGCTCCAGTTGCCGCGCAAAGGACTTTTTAAATCCGGATCTTGAATCAAGTGAATAGTGTACGCAACGTCTTTGGCGGTGAGCGGCGTGTCGTCGTGAAAGGTGACATCTTCTCGCAGGATAATATTGTAGGTAAGGCCGTCATCGGAGACAGTGATTGATTCTGTGGCGTCTGGCACCAGGTTTCCTTCGGTATCAATTTTTAGCAAGCCGCTGTAGATGAGCATTGTGATGTCTTGGTCGGCGCGGGTGATGGCGAGCGCTGGATTCACGAAACGAGGAGTGCCGAGCACACCTTCACTAATGGTGCCGCCGCGCGTCGCCGTCGCGGCCGAGAACTGCTGATTGACCGCAAAGGCGAGCGATAGCCCGGTGGCGATAATAAGGAAAAATACTATTCGTAATAAAAAACGGTCGCTCGCGGGAATGGTCTCAATGCGGCGTAGCAGTCGGTCAAAAAAGCCGAGTTTTTTATCTGTGAGGTTGTTCATATAGATTATGCAAAAAGTGCATGACGCGGGAAATACAGGTAGCCTGCGGTACTGCGGATTTCCGTAGACGCTTGTTCGAGTATCGGCTCGTTATCCCAAGATGTTCAAAAAGGTGGAAAAGACGAACAAAATCGCCACGCCGATTGAAAACTTAAACAGGAAAAGTTCAGCGCCTCGACGCTTGTGATAGGCAGAACTGAAGTTGTCACCACCAAATGCCCCTCCCAAACTAGAACCACGTTGCTGCAAAAGAATCGCGGCGACGAGGAGGATGGAGAGGATTATCTGGATGTACGGCAGTGCGGGAAGCACTGATTGGATACTACTCATGCCGAAAGAGCATAGCAGAAAGAAGAAAAGAGGGCAAGAGTCGGGCGGGCGCAGCCGGTGAGAGTGGCGGGCGGCGGCCGACACTTTTCAAGCACAGATCAAGTCTTCTGCTCAAGCGCTTAGGAGGCGCTTTCCGCAAGGCTTTCAAAATGTCGGCCGCCCCCCGCCACAAACACACCCATAAAAACAAACCCCGACAAACGCGGGGTTTGCGGGGTAGAGCTAGTTTTTGTGTTCAGGTCACGATTCACGTCGGCCATACTCATACTCCGGATTGCGTGCCGCAACTTTTTCATCTACAAAGCCAGCAAACTTTCCATCGCTGATTTTGATTTCAATTATGCCAGTGGTCTCTCGCAGGACCGGATCTTTGATCTTGGCAGCTTTAAGCAACTCTTTCTTCCCTTCTTCTTTTTCGAGGCCAATCCCAATGATCGTTCCCAATGCGAATGCTGAGACAACAGCTACAAATAATTCCATCTCACGCCCTTTCCTTTTCTGAAAAGATAATAGCATACTATACTATAAAAGTCAAGAAAAATTGCAAACCATACTGCCTCAGCTATAATACTGGCGCGACGAAGGTAATTTCGGTTGTTTTGCGAGTCGCAACTTAAATCGATTATCAAATTGTAGTTAGTTTAAACATACAAAATTATGTCAGAAAAAAGTCCAATCAAACCACTCGGTGACCGCGTGATCGTACGACCGCTCACCGAGGCAGAATTAGGCACTGTTTCTGCTTCTGGCATTATCATTCCAGATACGGCCAAGAAAGAAAAACCAGAGCAAGGCATGGTCATCGCCACCGGCCCGGGCAAGTGGGACGAAGACGGCGAGAAACGTATCTCGCTTGAGGTCAAGGTAGGCGACCGAGTAGTGTTTTCTAAATACGGATACGACGAGGTGAAGTTTGAAAATAAAGAGTATTACATTGTCAGCGAATCGAGCATTCTCGGCATCTTTAACGGTTAAATATTCAGAATTATTCTATGGCGAAAGAAGTATTGTACGGAGAGGAAGTGAAGAAGAAGCTTCAGAAAGGTGTCGATACGGTAGCGAATGCCGTGAAGGTAACCCTTGGCCCACGCGGCCGCAACGTTGTCCTTGATAAGGGCTTCGGAGGCCCGACCATCACGAATGACGGTGTCTCAATTGCAAAAGAAATCACGCTCAAGGATAAATTTGAGAACATGGGCGCCGAAATTATCAAAGAAGTAGCCACCAAGACCAACGAACTGGCTGGCGATGGCACGACGACCGCCATAGTGCTCACCCAAGCACTTGTCACCGAAGGGCTGAAGCAGACCACCATGGGGGTAAACTCAATGGCTGTCCGAAGCGGTATGGAGCACGCCGCGCAAGACGTGGTTGAAGCACTCAAAGGCATGGCGACCAAGATCAAATCACTCGACGAGATCAAACAGGTAGCTACCATTTCCGCCGAAAGCGCCGAGCTTGGTGAAAAAATCGCCGAAACGATTGATAAGGTAGGCAAGGACGGCGTGGTGACAGTGGAGGAATCCCAGTCATTCGGCATCGAGACCGAATTTACCGAAGGTCTCGAATTTGACAAAGGCTATGTGTCTCCTTATATGGTGACAAATGGTGAGCGTATGGAAGCGGAATACAAAAACGCGCACATTCTCATCACTGACAAAAAAATCTCTAGCGTACAGGAAATTTTGCCGCTTTTGGAAAAAATCGCCCAAACCGGCAAGAAAGAATTGGTCATTATTGCCGACGACGTGGAAGGCGAAGCGCTGGCGACCTTTGTGGTCAACAAGTTGAAGGGTGGCTTTTCAGTTTTGGCTGTAAAGGCGCCTGGCTACGGAGACCGGAAGAAGGACATGCTGGCTGACATTGCAGTCACTACTGGTGGCCAAGTGATCTCTGAAGACGTGGGCTTGAAGCTAGAAACAGCCGAGCTCGCCCAGCTTGGAAAAGCTGACCGCGTCGTGGCTACTAAGGACAAGACCACCATCGTTGGCGGCGGTGGTGAGAAAATCATGATCGAGAAGCGGGTGGCCGCGCTCAAAGCCCAGCTTGAGCAGACCACCTCAAAGTTTGATAAAGAAAAAATCGAAGAGCGCATCGCTAAGCTCTCTGGCGGAGTGGCGGTCCTCAAAGTTGGTGCGGCTACTGAAACCGAAATGAAGTACCTCAAACTGAAAATCGAAGATGCGGTAAACGCTACTAAAGCGGCGATTGAAGAGGGAATTGTGCCAGGCGGCGGCACTTCGCTCGCGCGCGCGGCCAGTATCGTGGAGAAGGGAATTCTTTCGAAAAAAGATCTAGGACGCGAAGAACTCATTGGGTACAATATCGTCCTCAAGGCGCTTGAGGCACCTTTGAAACAAATTGCCGACAACACCGGCAAACACGACGGCGCGGTGATTGTGGAAAAAGTAAAACAGGCGGGCGGAAACGCCGGCTACGATGCAGCCAAAGGCGAAATGGTGCCTGATATGATTAAGGCCGGTATCATTGATCCGGTCAAGGTGGAGCGCGCCAGCGTCCAGCACGCTGTGTCGGCCGCCGCGATTCTCCTCACCTCCGAAGCAGCCATCGCCGATGCGCCCGAACCAGAAAAACCATCAATGCCCGACATGGGCGGTATGGGAGGGATGTATTAAATAAATCGATCACGTATCGGTTTAGAAAAACGCCGCACGTTCCGTGCGGCGTTTTGCGTTATCGCATCATGATGAGACGAGCCAGTCCCGGCCACACGATGTGGAGAGGGCCTAAGAACGAAAGGATCACTACTCCAAAAAGATCGGCCGGGTCCGGAGAGTTTGGCGATCGAAAATCGAGCGTGCAGAGATGCCCCTCCACGAACAACAGCAGAATGGGGAAGAACAAACCGACGCTCAACCAGACGATGAGAAGCATGGCCAATTCTGGATCAGCTTCTGCGAGTCGGTCAAAGAGTTGATAGCCAAACCACACAAACAGGCAAAGACAGCCAAGTAGCGCCATCGTCCACAAAGCTCTGTGCCGTTGTAGTGGCGCATACTTGATTCGATCGGCCGCGATGAGCAGGATCAATATAAAGACACAACCAGCGGCGATAGCAGCCACTGTCACTCCCACTAAAGAACCAATGGTCATGGTGAGCACTCCTTTATCTTAGACTATTTCAATCTATCGGAATGATTTTGTCAAAGCGGTTATACTGGCAATGATAGGCTAGGTCAGCACGGAATCTATTAAACTTTTCACAAAAAGTGGTATAATGCCGGCATTACGATTAACGTTTGATCTATGGAATGGATTCTTTATGTCATTATTGGTGCGCTTGTGGTGTACGTGGTCTTTACCTACAACACGTTCATCAAACTCATTCAACGCGCCAAAGAAGCCTGGGCAGATATCGATGTACAGTTGAAGCGTCGCTACGACCTCATCCCTAACTTGATTGAGACGGTAAAAGGGTATGCGGCGCATGAGCGCGAGACGCTTGATAACGTAACGCAAGCGCGTGCCAAAGCCACACAAATTCATGTTGATGCGGGTAAAGTGACGGCGGAGCAAGTGGCGGCCATGGCTGGTGCCGAAGCAGCGCTTACCGGCGCACTGGGACGTCTTTTGGCGATTGCTGAAAATTACCCAGACCTTAAAGCCAACACCAACTTCTTGGAACTCCAGCGTGAGCTCTCTGACACCGAGAATAAAATTCAAGCCGCCCGCCGCTTCTACAACGGCAACGTCCGTGACCTCAATATCGCCCTACAGTCATTCCCATCAAATCTCATTGGCAACGCTTTCAATTTCAAATCAACGCAATTTTTCGAACTGCCAGAAAACGGCGTAGAGCGCGAACCGGTAAAGGTGAGTTTCTAAGATATGTCTGAAGTTACTCGCGTTTACTACAACAAGCTGATCCGGGATAACGTACCGGCGAAAATAGAAGCGAAACATGAAGCCTGTGAGGTTCGCAAGGTGTGCGATGTGCAGGAGCTCCAGCAAGAGCTCTTCAAAAAAATCCGCGAAGAGGCCCAGTCGCTTTCAATGGCACGAACCAAAGACGTTTTTCTGGAAGAGTACAGCGACCTTATGGTGGTGCTTGAAACACTCATCAGTCAGCTGGAAATTCCCAAGGACGAGATTATGGAAGCACGTAAAGCCAACCTACTAAAAAAGGGCGCGTATAAGCACGGCTACTTTCTTCAGTGGTCAGCCGATGTCGACTATAAATCCGACGAAACGCCGCAAGGAATCCCTTTGTAATAAAAGTTTACTTTACTACGCAGTAAGTTAGAATAACTCTACAGCTCGCCGCCGGCAGATTCTCCCTCGGTAGGTCGAATCTGCCGAGGCGCCTGTATAACACCACAAGAGTATTTCCGAAATTATAGTCGAGTAAACTCTCTTTAATTTCTAGGTTATTCGAAATAGTCGCGCTACGCGCTCGTTTTCTCATTCATGGCCACCCTCTACACACAGCAAGGTGCGAATATTCGGAAGACCTGGTTTTTGATGGTTGGGTTTTTTGTGTTGGTCATTTTAATTGGGTACATAGCGGCCTACCTTCTCGGTGACTCCACCATACTGTATGGCGCCATTGTGTTTGCTCTCGTGATGAATGTCGGTAGCTACTGGTATTCAGATAAATTGGTAATAGCCATGACTGGTGCCAAGCCAGCCACTCGTGAAGCCTACCCGGTGCTTTGGAATACCGTCGAAAACCTTTCCATCACCGCCGGTTTACCCATGCCGAAAGTGTATGTAGTAGAAGATCCGGCACCGAACGCCTTTGCGACCGGTCGTGACCCAGAGCATGCGGCGGTCGCGGCTACAACCGGCATACTGCAAATTCTTAATCAAACCGAGCTTGAAGGCGTGATGGCACACGAGCTTTCGCATATCGGCAATCGCGACATGCTGGTGTCGACGGTGGCCGTTGTGCTCGCGGGCTTCATCGCCATTTTGTCCGACTTCTTTATGCGCGCCATGATGTTTGGCGGCGGAGGCAATCGTGACGACAATCGCGCCGGCGCGGTATTCTTTGTGCTGGGAATTATCGGCATCATCCTCGCGCCGCTTGCCGCCCAGCTCATACAGCTCGCCATCTCGCGCCGGCGCGAATACTTGGCTGATGCTTCGGGCGCGCTCTTGACCCGCTATCCAGAAGGGCTCGCCTCTGCACTTGAAAAGATCCATGCCTACGGCCGCCCCATGCGCCGGGCCAACAACGCCACCGCGCACCTCTTCATCGCCGATCCGTTTGGCGGCGACAAACGCAGCATGACGCAAAAGATTTCTAGCCTCTTCCAAACCCATCCACCCGCCGCCGAACGCATCAAGCGCCTGCGCGACATGGGTTAAGACAAATGTGATATAACATTTGTCACGGAAGAGTGGCCGAGCGGTTTAAGGCGCACGCTTGGAAAGCGTGTAAGGGGCAACCCTTCGCAGGTTCAAATCCTGTCTCTTCCGCCAAAAAAATGAAAACCCAACCCTAGCCACTATCAGGAAATTCCTAGAGCGTTGAAGGTTTCAAACGACGAGCTTTTAAATAAATTTATGAAAGACCATCCACTTTGGGAAAATGACAAACTGGGCGCTGGTTCTGAATTTTACAATGGCAAAGCCAGTGTGTATGAAGAGTTTAGCCAAGCAGAAGACGCTCCTAAAAAAGTAGTTGGTTTTTTGGCATCAAAAATGGAAGGAAAAGTAGTTTTAGATTTTGGATGTGGTACGGGTAAATTTATCTCCGAATTTGCCCCCTTGGCAAAAACATATTGGGCAGTTGATATTTCAGAAAATCAATTGGCGATTGCTCGAAAGAAAGCCGGAGCATTTCATAATGTAAAATTTTTAAAAAACGACGAGAATACTATATCGCTGGAATCAGATTCGGTCGATGTAATTTTCGCAAGTTGGGTGATTGGGTCAATTCACAACCTAGACTTGAGAGCCAGAACAATCACAGAGCTTAGAAGAATCCTCAAACTAGATGGCTCAATTTATCTCGTAGAGAACGATGTCAGTGGAGAATTTAAAAACATTATTGAAGGCGAAGCTGGAAATGGAAAGACACGCATTAAGCAGGAATGGTTAGAAAAATCGGGATTTAGAAAAGCACAATCTTTTGAAACATTTTTTGAATTTAGAAATTTAGAAACTGCAAAGGGTGTTTTTAAGATTATTTGGGGAGATGAAATAGCCGCAAAAATAAGTTCCGAGAAAATAACACACAATATTGCTATCTATGAAAGCAAAAAATAACCAAATCTTAGAGTCAACTTGGCATGTTGTGCAAAATGCAAATTTTGTAAAAATCAACCACACCAAAATAACAGAATTTTCAGGCGGTTTTGAAAAGCATGCGAATCATTATTGGCTGAGGGATTCGCCGTTTGATATTGAACAATTAAGCACAAATCAAAAGTTGATGTTTATTGTGGTATTTAATGTAATTAGTTTTTCATATTGGGGAAATCCATACTGGAATGTTGAATACAAAGGAAAACTTTATACGAGAGGTTCGTGGAGTTTGGTCGCAAGTATTTTCAGAGCAATAGAAGAAGGTGCGGATATTTTGAATCCTGTGTTTCTTGCAACTGTCTCTAAAGAAGAATTGTCCAAAATTTTAAGGGGCAATGTGGAAATCCCACTATTGGAAGAAAGGGTAAAAATCCTTAATGAAGTAGGTACAATCTTAGTACAAAAATTTGATGGACAATTTTCATCCTTAATACGCGAATCAAAGAATGACGCAATTGTTTTGGTAGACCTTATCCTTGAAACGTTTCCTTCTTTTCAGGATTTTGCATTGTACAAATCAGAAAAAGTATTTTTTCAGAAAAGAGCGCAAGCACTTGTTGAAGGTATTTATTCAATCTTTCAAGGCAAAGGATATGGCGAGTTAAAAAATATAGGAGCTCTTACTGCCTTAGCCGATTATATAATTCCTAATCTATTGCGAAAACTTGGAGTACTTGAGTATTCGGCAGAGTTGAGCAAAAAAATTGATAATGAAGAATTGCTACCGAAAGGCAGTCCTGAAGAAGTTGAGATAAGGTCTTGTACAATTTGGGCGATTGAATTGATACGAAAAACACTTGAAGTTCAAAATATAGAAGTTTCTGCTTTGAACATTAACGATTATTTATGGTCTGTCGGAGGAAATGCAGACACGCCCTTCCATCGGACAAGGACTACGGCGTACTAATTTGAGTAATCCACCGCACCCTTACCTTTTATTTGACTTTGGCTTGGGCAACCTTGAACCGTTGAAGGTGAATTTTGTGAACACCTTTTAGTTTTTGTACACTTTTATCAAGATTCTCGAATGTGAACCGTACCGTATCTTTGGTTCAAAGTTCCGACAATCGTTCCCGCACCAAGAACTTAATAGGACAGACCCACATAGTACTGCTACACTGTCTATATGAGAATTTTTATTGAGCAATCAGGAGAAAAACGCAAGCGGAACATTTTTAATAAAGAAACAGGAGTGTATGAACGGACTGTGGATTTTCATGTCACGTACCCCTATGCATACGGGTACATCTTAGGTACCCTCGCTTCAGACGGCGGCGAATTAGATTGTTACGTTATCACAAACAAAAAGCTGGAGGCGTGCTCAATAATTGAAGGTGAACCAATAGGAATGGTTGAGTATTTCGAAGATGATCAACCGGACCATAAAATACTGATCTCCTTAAAGGGAGAGGATTTTAAGGTTGATGCTGAGGTTAAAACAAAACTGCTGGATTTTAACGCTCGATACTACCAAGATCAACCGAACCGAAATACGAGGGTGGGAAATTTTTTAGGAAAGGAAGAAGCAGTGAAGGAGATTGAGAAGTCGAGTGCTCTAGCTCAAGGCAGTAACTAGCGAACAGCGTTTTTGCTAGAATAAAAGCGATGGCGAAAGACACCTCATTTCACGACTATATTGTGTATGATGTGCTTCGCGACATCTCAGACATCACAAGCCGAGCGATGTTTGGCGGACATGGTGTATATCAGCAAGGGAAGATATTTGCCATCATTGTGGATGGTGAACTGTATTTCAAAGCAAACGAAAGCACAAAGAAATTTTTCTTGGAACGTGCCAGCCACCCATTTGCCTACAGCAAACGAGACGGGAAAACGTACACGATGAATTATTGGTTGGTCGGAGAGGCGGTCTATGAAAACCGTGACGAGTTGAAGGAGTGGGTTGCGACGGCCATTAATGCGAGTAGGTAAGAGCAGTCACTATTTTTATAATATTACCTATGCAAATAAAAGCGCGCTACCCAAATGAAGAGACGCTGGTCGGTGAGATCGACCGGCGGGTACCGGAACTGTTACAAAGTCTTAGACAGGCGCTTGAGAGCGACGAGGCCGAATATATACGGCAGAAAGGGAAGTTTGTTTTGGGAATAGTTTTCGCCGTCGCTGGTTTTATTTTATTTACATTTTTTACCGATGGATCATTTGGTGTGTACGATTCGTCGCCACCGCTGTTTTTTTCACTCTTATTCCTCTCATGCTTGCTCGCGGGCACGGGCGGCTGGTGGATTTTCAAAGCTGGTACCTTCATCGCTAAGTTCAACAAAAAATTAAACGCACTGCTGTTCCCGTTGGTTTTCTCACTGTTTGACCTAAAGAGCGAGACAGTCGGTAGTGCGGTTGAAATTACAGCCGCATCGACCCTGGCTGATATTTCTCTCACCGACGACCAAGCGAAAAAGGAGATAGTATTGAACGTGCTTGCCGCTTCGGAGCTCGTGACTGAGCCGCATAACACCAACACAGTTGATGACGCGTATGAAACAAGAATTGGCGGCAAGCACTTTCAGGTAACAGAACTTGATCTCTCGCACCAGACTGGTAGCGGCAAAAATCGTCATGTCAAACATATTTTCAAAGGCTATTTTGCTTCATTCGAGCTTGATCGAACGCTGGTAGGCAAAACCTTTGTCTCAACCGAAGGTGATAAGCACGGCTTTGGCCACCGGTCATTTTGGAAATCGTTGGCCGGGGCTGGCGCTCTCACGACCGAGCTTGAGTGGAATGATTTTGAAAAATTACTACACGTGGCTACAACCGATCCTATTGAGGCGCGGTATGTGCTTTCTACCGATTTCATGAGCGACTTGCACAACTGGTGGCAAGGGAGGAAAGCGAACATTCGCATCTCGTTCATCGGTAATCAGGTGTACCTGCTGTATCCGGATAATAAAATTAGGCTTGGCCGCAGTGTGGGGAGGCTGACCGACAGCGAGGTGTCCGACTATACCAGAACAATCGCTGTGCCTCTCCTCCACGTGCTCTACTTGATTGAGGACGTGGAAAAGCAGTTCAATCACCCTCGTTAAATTTTTGACAGATTGCGGGCATTGACGTATAAAGACGACGACTCGGTTCTTTTTTGCAACAGGAGGACGTGCTATGTACAGCCTCATTGCCGTGCTTTTGTGCGTTGCCTATGGTTTTATTCAATATCGAGCTGCCCACTGCCTTGATAAATTTCCATGGTATCTCAGCGGCAACCTGATCATGCCTCTGCTGGTGATTTCGATCATAATGATCTTCACCCGCCGCAACCGCACCAATGGTTTGCGCTGAAATGCGCAAGCTGAAGTACACACCGCCGCCTTGCTTTTGCTTGGCGGCGGTTTCTTGTTTTTCTAGGTATAATGGTGCCATGAAAAAATCTGACCTCTTAAGCCTCCTCGTTACTTTCGTGGTCGGATTTTTGGGTGGCGCGTACCTCTATGTGACGCAGTTTGCCACTCTCTATAATCCTGATGTGGTGGCTACCGCCGAGGAAGTCGATACCTTTACCATCGTCGGAGAGGCCTACGGCGGCTGTCGCAACCTCTGCCCGTCGTTTAAGCTCGAACACAACGGCGAATACCGCTACCTCTACACCCCAGGCGTAGGGTTGGATCAAGTCGTTCGCGAGGGTATTTTGCCGCTTACTCTCCAATCTGAGCTGAAAAAAAACATCACCCGCCTTGAACTTATTGCACAGTCTAAAAAAATTCAGCCGGCGGTGTGTAATTCATATACTGACGGTATTGATGTGCGCTACACTATCACGCAAAATGGAGACGAATTTATCTTAAATTCATGCGGTACCGCCACCTTGGCTGACAGTCCGCTCTGGACCAGCCTTGCCAAAATTTGGAATTATTTTGAAAACCGCATTTAGGTGAAAGTTCTAAAAAAGTCTCACGTATGAAAAAGTGCAGGGGTAGCTATCCTGCACTTTGTTCTTAACGGAATTTGAACGTACCTATGCAATCTAAATCATTGTTGATCGCCATTGCGGCGCTCGCACTAACCGCAACCGGCGTGCAGGCCTATGGTGGCAAAGACCTACTCCGAAGAGCGGGTTTGAGTGAGGCAGAGCAGGTGGCATTTGAAGAAGCGCGCCAACTACGAGAAGACGGAGACTATACGGCGGCGCGCGGCGTGCTTGAAGAAGCAGGAGTGACCGAGGAAACTCTAGAGGCAATTAGGAAGGCGGCCCGAGACGCTCGTCAAGAAATGCATATGGCAGTTCTGGCAGGAGATTTTGCGGCGTTCAAACGTGCCATTGTCGACACGCCACTTGAAGACTTAATCACCACTGAAGCAGACTTCCAAGCCTTTGTTGAGGCGCACGAACTCAAAAACGCCGGCAAATTAGACGAAGCGCAAAGTGTGCTTGATGACTTAGGCATTCAGCCGTCGCTGCATCCGCACGGACACTTCTTTTGGCACCAGGGAAGCGAGTTGACCAGTGAGCAGAGAGATGCGCTTTCTGTTGCGAAACAAGCCAACGACCGAGAAGCCGTCCAAGCGATCTTGGAAGAGGCTGGAGTCGATCGGGGTCCGCACTGGCACCGTTAACATTTCTATTTCTTGCAAAAGAAGTGCGACCAGGCACTTCTTTTGTTATGATTGAGCGATGAAAAAAACGCTCCTCCTGCTTATCTTTTTCGCAGCGCCCACGCTCGCTTACAATCCGACCACTATTGATCCGTCCGAACCGTATGAACCAGTAGAAGTTTTTAATGGTGAACCTTCCGTCGCGCGAGAATACCTCGGTCAGCTCGATGATTTCCCAGAAATGATGGAACTTTCTTCAGCCGAGCCGTTTACACTCACGGTTGAAATTCGACAGCGTGACCAAGGAGAGCCGTATGAATTTGCGCTGATCGCGGTACGAGTCAACGAAGACGGCACTGGTGTCACGGAAATTGCTCGCTTGAAACAGCCAATCGAAGAATGGCGCCAGGTGAGTGATAGCGTCATGGGAATGAAGTTTTTGGTGAGCGAGCCGCTACAAGTACCAGTCGAGGCCGGTACGTACCGAGTCGAAATCAGCACGCCCGACAACGGTGGCGAGTATATGTTGGTGTTTGGCGAGATGCCGACGAAAGCCGGATACTTCGCTATGCTCGGCAATATCTTTGAAACACAGCAAAATTTCAAACTTTCGTGGCTACACATTTTTGCTTCATCGTATGTGTATTACCCAGTCGGCATCATCATTGTGTTGGCCGGGTTGTACATTACTTGGCGACGACGTAAACAGATTGCTCATGTGGCTTAAATTTTTGGTCATCTTCATCGCCGGTCTGGTTTTGATGTATTTTGCGAATCTAGCCTTTCTCGGCCAGTTGTAATTGACGAAATAGTAGTTTCGGGGCATACTAGCTCCGCTTGAGGGGCGCCCGCAAGCGGGCGCCCCTTTCTCATTTATTTTTATCCTTTATGTCACAAGAAATTCGCAATATCGCCATCATCGCTCACGTCGACCATGGCAAGACCACGCTCACCGATGGTCTCATGGAATTTACCGGCGCGCGCGAGGAGGGGCAGTCGATGGACAGCAACGCGCTCGAGCAGGAGCGTGGCATTACGATTTACGCGAAAAACACCTCAGTGACCTACAAGGGCACCAAAATCAACATTGTCGATACCCCCGGCCACGCTGACTTTGGTTCGGAAGTGGAACGCGTGCTCCGGTCTATCGACTCTGTGCTTTTGGTTGTCGATGCCCAGGAAGGGCCGATGCCACAGACTCGCTTTGTGCTCAAAAAATCCCTCGAACTCGGTCTCAAACCAATTGTAGTTATCAACAAAATCGACAAGCCAGCGGCTGACCCGCACCGCACTGAGGAGCAGGTGCTTGAACTCTTTCTCGAACTCGGTGCATCTGACGAACAGTCAAATTTCCCAGTGGTGTACGCGATTGGCCGCAATAAAGTCGCCAAACGAAAAATGGACGACGAACTCAAAGATCTTTCGCCCGTGCTCGACGTGGTGCTCGAAAAAGTGCCGGCGGCAAAAAGTTACGTAGAAGGCGAAGCGCTTCGCGCTCAGGTGTTCAACCTTGGCTACGACAATTTCCTTGGCCGCCTGGCCGTTGCACGCGTGTATGATGGGAAGATAGCAAAGGGCATGCCGGTCTTTATCAAGGCCGACGGGCAGCCGATAAAAAAGGGAAAGATTGTGAAACTCTCTGGCTACCAAGGTGTCCGGCAGGTAGAAATTCAAGAGGCCGGAGCGGGCGACATTGTGCTCATTGCCGGTCTTGAAGACATTAACATCGGCGAAACCATCACCGACCAGGAGGGAGCGGATATTTTACCTGCCATTTCCATCGACGAGCCGACCGTCGGTCTGCAGTTTTTGGTTAACTCATCGCCGCTCGCCGGCCGCGAAGGTAAATATGTCACCTCTCGCCAAATCGGCGAGCGGCTGATGAAGGAAAAAGAAATCAACGTCGGCCTCCACGTCGAAGCGGCTGGCGGCGATGCCTATAGTGTCTTTGGTCGCGGTGAAATGCACATTGCGATTCTCCTTGAGAACATGCGCCGAGAAGGTTACGAGCTCTCAGTCTCACAGCCAAAGGTCATCATCAAAGAAGAAAACGGCGAAAAACTTGAACCGTTTGAAGAAGTCACTGTTGATGTGCCAAATGAATACCAAGGAGCGGTCATCGAGCGGCTCTCGAACCGCGGCTTCATCATGCAAAACATGTTTATCCATGAAAACCAAGTTCGCCTCCTCTTTGAAGGCCCAACGCGGGGGCTTCTCGGTTACAAGAATCAGTTTGTGATTGATACTAAAGGAGAGGGAATTCTAGCTTCGCGCTTTATTGAGTTCCGTCCATACATCGGGGAGATCAAGAAACGCCAGGTTGGCAGTATGATCTCAATGGAGAGCGGCAAAGCGCTCGGCTTTGCGCTCTGGAATCTCCAAGACCGCGGCGAATTGTACATCGGTCCTGGTACCGAAGTGTATGAGGGTATGGTGGTTGGCAATACGTCAAAAGGCGAAGAGATGGTGGTCAATCCAACCAAAGGCAAACAGCTCACCAACGTTCGCGCGTCCGGCAGCGACGACGCCATCACGCTGACGCCGCACCGTCCGCTCACGATTGAGATTGGTCTTGAAATCATGCAAGAGGACGAGTACCTCGAAGTCTGTCCAAAATCCATCCGCCTCCGCAAGCAAAAACTCAAAGAAGGAGACCGGAAAAGGACACCTAGATGATTTATATATTCCTGCGTCTTAAGGCGCAGGCTAAGGGTAGAAAAAGTAGCGGGTGCGTATGCACCCGCCACTTTTTCTAAAACCGGAGTATAATAAAAAAGTTACAAAGTAACCTTATATATATGGAATCAATCATGTTGGATGTGAACTGGACCGCGGTTGTTGTCGGTGCAGTGTTAGCGTTTATTGCCGGGTGGGTATGGTACTCACCGAAAGTATTTGGCACCAAATGGGCCAGCGGCTCAAAAATTACGATGAGCGGCACCAAGCAGATGCCTATGGCGCCAATGCTCGCACAAGCAGTCGGCACGTTTTTATTCGCTTGGGTCATCGGTGTCACCGAAACAACCAGCAACATTGCGCTCGCCATTTTAATCGCGATTACTTTCGCAGTACTTGTGAAAGCGGCCGGACTTTTCTCACAGAAGAGTAAGTACGCAATTTGGGTAGACGCAAGCTACATCCTCGTGATGGCACTCATCATGATCTTGACGCACGCGGTTTTGTAAACATGCAGTTTTTTGGACTCATCGGACTGCTCGTCACGATGGCTTTAGCGGCGTGGTGGCTGACGAGTAGCGGGCCGCTTTCGGTGTCGCCTCGCGATAGCGAGGCGACAGAATCAACCTACCAAGAGTCAATTGACGCCGCCAAGGAAGCCGCTGATTTGCTTGGTGGTTCGGCAGCTCGTTCGAACACTATGGTTGTGGTGTATGACGGTTTCAATGTGCCCACCGACACGACCACCCTCGATCTATCAGGCCGCGGTCTCTCTGGTTCACTGAAAGCGGAGATTCGTCACCTGTCTTCACTCCAGGAGCTTAACCTTAGTCGCAACAACTTCACCGGACTACCAGCTGAGGTCGGACAACTATCACAGCTCGAAATTCTTAACTTGTCTCACAATCCTCTCACCGGCCTTCCGCAAGAATTGGGAAATTTGCAAAAGCTCAGAGTGCTCGACTTACGAGGTACTGACTATTCAACCTTCGATCTTGAAATAATTAGAAAAAACCTACCTAATTCTACGCAAATTCTCGTAGATTGAGGAAAATATTTGGCTGTTGTAAGAAAAATCCAACTGAGAAGTCATAATCTATATATGAAATACATATACCTTTTAGTGGCAGGAGTCTTTTTTATAAGTTTTCCAAGTGTCGGACAGGCACTTAGCTGTATCGATCCGGAGGGAATGGTGGGGTACAGCGTAAAGGAACCAAACTACCTCATTGTCACTGCCACGCCGAAAGAAAATCGTGAACATGTCAAAAAGAAAGCCGACATGGAAGGTCTGTACGACAGCGGGTACACAGCACAGTTTTTGGACATCAACACAGCACACAAAGGTACCGCTCCAGATGGTCAATGGGTTTACTTTGAACGAAATGACACTTGGAATTATCTTTGCGCCGGGGAACCGCCGCAAATTGGTACGGAAAACATATATGTGATCAACATCCCCGTCAGCGTTTTTGACCTACCAACGGTCGTGAACGTTCATCAGGCCGGTTCTGATATTGCGAAGAAACTCTTGAAGGCGCTAGAAGACAGTGAAGAAGAACAGGAACCGGCCGTGTATGAAGTGCCGAAAGCTGACTGGGTGCAACGCTTGACCGACGAACTTAAAGACATGGCGTTCCTCATTGAAGTGAAGCTGTCTGAATGGAAGTACTGGCTAGGGAAGTAGTATTGACATACCGTCGTTTACCATCGTATCCTTCGTTTGGAAAGGAACATACGATGGAACTTGAACCCATGTCTGGGCCGGAGATTGTTGCATTTTACAATTACGCGGAAGCTCTTCTTGAGGGCAAAGTGCCGCTACCGCCCGGAATGACAAAACTTGGCGAAAATCTCGAAGCGGTAATCAAGCAAATGCTACTTTTGCGTGCGGTACTAAGAACTACCGACTACAATTCAGTTGATGCGGTGCGGCGCGAATTTTGGGTGGTGAACTCGCACTTTTTACACGCCGCGCTTGAGTATCAGCCCACACCTCGTTACCTTAACTAGAAAACTTTAAAAGGCCGTCCGCGCGGACGGCCTTTTCTTTTGCTACAATAGTAAGGTAGAGATTATTCGACTAATTTGATGTCTATGACAACTCATCAAATAGCTTCAACAATTATCAAACTATACCTATATGCGGCCATAGCGACGCTCTTACTTCTGGTGGCCACCAGCGTCACCGAAGCCAGTACTACAGTCGTGCCGGGACACGAGCGCTTCGATGCAGATCACAATGGCCATCCAGATGCCGGACAGTTCGTCAACGGTCACTACACTTCTGTGTATGCCTACGACGACGCCAACTGGTATTGGGATCTGGGTGACGGTCGCGTGCAGGGTACGGTGCCGGGTATTGAATACCTCGATCCCGAATTTCTTACTGTCTGTGACTATGTGATCAACTATCGGGCGGATTTTGGTAACGATGAGTTCATGAACACCGGTTCCATTCTCAATCTTATCAACTGCTCCGGCTACGACGATAACAATCAGTACAACTACCTGATTGTCCATAAGGACGACCCGCGCTACACCGGCAACCCTGACTGGGCAGTCTGGGGTGACTGGGAATACCACAATCTTATAACGAGCAAGTTTGGCAATTTGGTCAAACACTACATTCAATGATGCTTAGGGGAAAAACGAGGTCTGCGAGACCTCGTTTTTCTATGGCATAATGTAAATATATGAAAATTCTATACATTTCACTCGTGGCAATATTGCTTATTTCGCCACACCTTACACTAGCGGAATACGGTTCATATCCGGTTGACCGAAGCAGGCTTGATTCGGATACAGTAGCGTCAATTCCGATACCGATCTTATTCGGTGTTTCTTTTGCGGACATTGATCCTGACTTTGGTGAAGCGCGCGATGATGGTGAGCGCTCACATGAAGGAGAAGATTTACTGGCGCCCCAAGGCGCTCCAGTGGTTTCGCCGACGGCCGCGATCGTACTTAAAACCGGCGAGGAAAAAAGTGCTGGCAAGTACGTCTACACAGCCAACCCGGGCGGCGAGACATTCCGCTACTTGCACCTCGACACGATCGCCAACCTTAACTCGGGAGACGAGCTTGAACCGGGAGATTTTATCGGCACGGTCGGAGACACCGGAAATGCTCCTCCTGGCGTGTATCACCTACATTTTGAAATTCGAGACGAAGACGACCAAGCAACTGATCCTTATCCGCGCCTGACCGACAGCTTCACGCTCAAAGAAAAAATGTCGTTCCTCCGGGGTATTTTTAGCAATATTAGAAATGACGAAGAGTATGCAGAATTTTTGGTTGCGAATTTTGCCACCGATTTAGAAACGGCCGTCCAAGCCGGCCTTAATGTACCACCGGTAGTCGAAGAAACCTTGGCGGAAAAGGGAATTGTAAGTCAAAGAACCGCGCTCCAAGAACTCTCTGCTCTCGTTGCCAGCATACCAAAAGCGGTGGCTTCTGGACTGACACGAGGAGACCAGGGAAGTACGGTGGCGCTACTCCAACTCTATTTGATCTACGCTTCCGACGGTCCAGCGCGGGACGCGTTGGCGTCGGTTGGTCCGACTGGCTATTTTGGAAATGTGACGGTTGCGGCACTCACCGAATATCAGGAAGATCAGGTGATAGCGTTCGAGAAAGGTGTCTACGACGAAAAAACTCGCGAGACGATGATGAAGCGCAGTGTAATCATCCTCAACCTTCCATAGTAATCGTTCCGCTAGATGCCGAGAGTCTTTAAAAATACTTTGAGTTCCTCGCCGGTTATTTTTCGGTACTGATTTGGCTTTAATTTCCCAAGCTCGATGTTGAGCACACGGACGCGCTTCAACGTCTCTACTTGGTATCCGAGGGCCGCGCACATGCGGTCGAGTTGGTGTTTTTTGCCTTCGGTGAGAATGATACGAAAACGTTTCTCGTTTGCTTCGTGAGGGATGAGACGGGCTGGTTTTGTACGATAGCCTTCGATGTCGACGCCGCTCGCCATCACTCTTTGAAACATCGGCGAAATGTTTTTGTCGACCGTGACGTCGTATTCTTTCTCGTGTCCGGCTTCAGGGTCGAGCAGTGGGGCAGTGACGCGGCCGTCGTCGCTTAAAATGAGCAACCCTTCGGCACCCTTCGGCAACCGGCCAATTGGCGCGACGTGAGCGAGGCCGTGCTCTTTTTGAATACGCGTGAGGACGTCACGCTCTTCATCGTCACCGCCGTGAGTCACGACGCCCCGGCCTTTGTAGTAAGCGTAGTAACTTTTGTCTTTGGTCGTTCCTGTTACTTTTATCTGGTCAGTCTCACTTACCATCTGCCCAATCACAGCCGGTTTTCCATTCACCAACACGTGACCGGCGGCGATACGCACATCGGCCTCGCGCCGAGAGGCGACGCCCATTTCGGCCAGGTATTTATTAATTCGAATGGGAAATTTCATTTCGACACTATGTCACAGTGCGAGCGAAATGCAACTTTTATAACAGTTCGGTGACATAAGAATGTGTGGATATTCCGGGAGTTGTCCCCTCGTTGCCTATTTTTCACACGCTCCGATGTTTGGACACCACTACAAGCACTGTACCCCCGCGGACGTTCAAAATAGGCAATGAGGGGCGGGTTTCGATATCCCACCTATTCCTACCAATTCTGACAGTAGCGAGTTTCAAATTATTCGTTTTCGTGTCACTATTGACAGCACGCGCTTTATGGAACAACCTTACGCTTTGCCACCGAGTGATGAGGAATTGGTTAAAAAAACCTTGGTAGACAAGGAGCAGTTCGGCGAGTTGATTGATCGGTACGAAGCGAAACTCACACGCTACATCGCCCGGCTCGGTATCCGCAATGCGGAAGATCAGCGGGATGTCTTGCAAGAAATATTTATCAAGGTGTATAAAAACCTAAACGGCTTTGATACCACGCTCTCATTTTCGTCGTGGATTTACCGCATCGCCCACAATGAGGCGGTTAGCTGGTACCGGAAATCATCGGTCCGACCCGAGGGGCATCTGGTGTCAGACAGCGATGAAATTTTTTCGCTTTTGGCGAGCAAGGATATTCGAGCTGATGTGCAGTTTGATAAAACTATCAATGTGGCAGAATTGAACAAAGCGCTCTTTTCACTCCACGACAAATACCGGCAAGTACTCGTCTTACGCTTTTTTGAACACAAAGAGTATGATGAAATATCAGATATTTTGCAGATACCAATAGGTTCGGTAGGAACACTTATTCATAGGGGCAAAAAACAGCTAAAAGCTGCATTAAATCATGAAGCAATACGTATATAGTGATATGGCCGAGCAACCACCACAAGAACTCAAACAGGCGGTTTTGGAACGCATCGAAGAGGAGCGGGTCTGCCCCAAGTCTCGCTGGTTTTTCTGGTGCCAGGATAGTTTTATTTGGTTCTTGTGGGCGGTCGCCGTGTTCATAGGGGCGGTAGCGATCGCGGTCACGCTATTTGTCGTGACCCACCGCCAGTATGCGCTCTACGAGGCAACCCACGAAAACTTCACTACTTTTTTTGTAGAATTTTTGCCATACCTCTGGTTTGCGGTGTTGGCGGGCATGGTGCTCATGGGAGTCTACAACTTGCGGCAGACCAAACGAGGCTACCGACACCCGCTCTGGCTTTTGGTCTCGAGCAGTGTCATGTTTAGTTTTGCTGGCGGCGCGCTCTTGCAGGCGTTTGGTTTTGGTTATCTCATCGACCACACGCTCGGGCAACAACTGGCCATTTACATGTCACAGGAAAAGCTGGAGCAAAAACTCTGGCAGGTGCCAGCGGAAGGGCGACTTATTGGTCGTCGGGTACTCGAGGAGACAGACGCGCCGGCCACGACAATCGTGTTTGAGGATATTTCTGGCAACCGCTGGGTGACGAACGTGACCGAACTATTGCCTCGCGACCTGGAACTTTTGCGTAGCCAAAAAACCGTCCGGCTCATCGGCACCATCACAGACGAAGGCAATAAAAATTTTCATACCTGCGGAGCGTTTCCGTGGTTACTTGACGACAATTTTTCTTCCCGAGAACTAAGCGCAGAGCGGCGGGCGTTTCTGGAGCGAGCTTATGAACATATGCACCGAGCTGACGAGCGTCTCCTCATGCTCGAGAAGGAAGCGTTCGCTGGTGTTGCGACTACCACCGCTGTACCGGTTGGCATATGTGCTAATCTGGCCATTATGCGCAAATTGGGAATCAGGTGTGAGCAAGTCGCGTGCCATAGCTTCTAGCCCCTGTCTATTGCCAAATTTGGACTCTTGTGTTCTAGACTTGCTTTTTTGAAAGAAAGGAGTAAAGTAACCGTAACACGACAAATCTCTTTCTGCCGTGTGATTACTTCGTTAGTCAGGGTAAAATTTATGAATATCATTACTTTCACAAAGCAACGCTTCACTGCGCGCTTTTTTGCAGCTGTGACCGTTCTGTCTTTAGTATTAAGCGCCTTCCCGGCGTCTTTTTTTGTCGCGTTTGCGGCGACCAGTATTTTAGGTCCAGCTAATGCGGCTTTAACGCAAGCCTCACCGCGACATGACTCGAGTTCAGTGGACGCGGCGAGCCATACGAACTTAGTGCTGTCTTTTGATTACAATGCCGAGTTGATTGATTCGGGAGACAAATTCACGTATGGCTGGCGATCTGTCAGTGTTGATAATGAACTTGGTTTCGTGAATGGTAAGAACGAGACAGGCCAAAATCCAGCCACAGATGAAACCGGCTCGATCTTGATCAATTTGCCTCTAGAAGCACAAGCGGCTGATTTGCAAATTTATTTTGAAATGACAGCCAATGCGGAAGACGACGAGGTTTCCATCACTAACTACCAAGTCACAGGCGACGTGGCTGAACCACCGGCAGAAGAACTAAATCCAAACATCACTCTCTGTCATGCAACGGAAGCGGATGCTAACCCCTATATCGTTAATACTGTTGACGCAAAAAGTATCGTAAATCTGCCAAACGGACATGATGACCACATTGATGGTGGTTTGGACGACCTTGGAGATATCATTCCACCCTTTGACTACAATTTCGACGGTGGTGCGATTGAGCATTACGACGGAAAAAACTGGACTACCCTTTACAGCAACGGCCTAACTGGGGAACAAATCTACAATCAAGGAGGTTGTGACGGTGAACCAGTAGTTGAAGAATGTCCACTTGGGTACACCGGTACTTTCCCAGACTGTGTACCGCCGGTAGAAGTATGTCCGGAAGGCACGGTTGGAGAGTATCCAGCTTGCGAACCGATTGGCACTGACAAAGAAGTAATCACGGCCTGTAAATATGACGGACAAGAAAACCCAATCGCTGGCTGGCACATTACCTTCACGAACGGAGACGAAAGTTATATCAAAGAAACCGGGCCGCTCGGCTGTGCTGATGTGGCGGTTGACCCGGAAAATGGCCCTTGGAAGGTTATCGAAGAGGTGCGTGACAATTGGTACCAAGTCGATGTTTCGGCTACCTTTGGCGATGTCGAAGAGTATGAACAGGCTGAAATCTGTACTTTCTTTAACGAAGAAATAACCGAAATACCAGAAAATCAAATTCTTTCGATTTCAGACGTAGTGATTGAAGAACCAGAATATCGCTGTGTATTCATAAACCGTGAAGTCGAAGTCGAACAGTGTGAAGCAGGCGAACACATTGGCGCCGCGACGGTGTTGGAAGCCAATCAAGGCACCCTTAAAAACGGCAACCCAATTACGCAAGCTGAACGCATCGATCCAGCGGCGGCGCTTGGCCAGCCCGACTGGGTATCGGGCGGCGGCACCGGTTTCTTTTCGATTGGCTTCGGCGGCTCGATTACGCTCGCCTTCACGCAGTTTGCGCTTGAAGTACCCGGCACCGACATTACTATTTACGAAGCGACCAATGGCACTACGTACCCAGTTGAACAAGCCACCGTCGAAGTGAGTCAAGACGGCACGACCTGGTTTGTAGCCGGTGTTGCGAACAACCCAGCCCCTAACCGCATTAGTTTTATCGACTTTGCAGGCACCGGCCTTACCTGGATCAAGTACGTGCGCCTCACCGACACCACGAACCCGGCGCTTCACGTCGCCCTTGCTGACGGTTTTGACCTTGATGCGGTTGTGATTACCGAAGGGGTGTGTGAAGAACCGCATCCCAAAGCCGAAGTGACCATTTGTAAATTTGATCCTGACCAACACCCACTCTCAGGCTGGCAACTCTCTCTGCTTGGCCAGAAACTCGAAGACATAAATGTGCCAGCCAATCTTGTGGCTGGCTTGGATACGACCACCATTCTTCAAGCTGGGCAGTCGTATGTCGCGAAAGCTCAAGGAACGTGGAATAACAACCGCACTCCGCTCAACACGGTGGATGCCGAATACTCAACTGAAGACGGTTGGTCGACTCACATGGACGGCTTCATCGGCTTCCAAACCGACATCCTTGAACTTCAGATCAATCAAGCTTTCGATCCAAACTCAAACTGGGGTCCGTACAACAGCCTCCATCGCTACATGCAGGGCTTTGTTCCTAGTACGACTGGCTCAGCCAACTTCCGTATTTTTGACGGCAGTGGTACGACTCCGCAACCCGACTGGTACAACGACAACACCGGCGTCATTGGTGTTGACCTCTTCGAGGGCTACACTGGCGTGACTGGTGAAAACGGCTGTGTCACCTTCAACAACGTACCGTACGGTGAGTATCGCGTGAATGAAATTCTGCAAGACGGCTGGGAGAACGTATCTGGTTTGAAACAAGTGAACGTTAACGAACCGCACAAGCGATTCAAAGTAGTCAATCGCAATATTACCGAAGCACCAACTTTTAATTTAGTAGCTGACAAGATCGTCTGTTCAGATGAAGAAGATTTGCCAGACTGGAACAATAATGCCGACGGCGCGCCCGACATCACGAACGAAACCGCCGCCGACTGGGTCGCTGAACACGAGTCTTGCCGTTTGGCAGCAGGCTGGGAATTTGAGTGGGCGTTGCCTGATAACACCAATCCCGACAGCAATCTGCCCGACTCGCCATTTTATGGCACAGCCTCAGGCAACTGGCACCTCTTTGGTGAGACGAACGCCGATGGCCGAACAACCACAGAAATCAGTCTTGCCCAGCTTGGCGAAGCTGGTCACCTATGGGTGCGCGAAGTATTGAAAGATGGCTACATTCCGTTCACCTACGGTCCTGGCAATCTTACCAACGACGACGATGTGACGGCAGAACTGTATTGTCACACCGACGGCAAAAACTACGACAACTTTGACCGTGTCGACGGTATTTCTGACGACCAAACGTATCACTGCGTCGCCTGGAACGTACCAATAGAACCGGAAGTAGATCGCTGTACGCTCGAAATTGTAAGCGACGAAACCACCTTGGTATTTGAAACCAATGGTTTCCCTGTGCACGCCAATGAACACGAAGCTTGGACGGCCGATATTACCGATGCCACTTGGATCTGGCCGACAGAATATATTGAAGATCCTGAAGTTGACACGACTTTCAACTTCATTGAAACATTCACCGTGAACGATCCGCTGGTTGCTTTGCTCGATGTGGCTGCCGACAATAGTTACCGAGTGTATGTAAACGACAGCTTGGCGCTTGACCGTTCTGATGTCGAAAACAACTTCCAAGCCCACACGCAAAAGGATGATGTCGACATTCTACCGTTTTTATTTGAGAACGCCGAGAATACCTTACGCATTGAAGTTACCAACTTAGGTGTCGATGGTGCCAACCAGGTTCAAAATCCAGCCGGACTTCTTTTCCGTCTTGATGTGACCGGCGAAGTCGGTTGCGAAGTGACCACAGCACCAGAACCCGAGAACGAAACCTACCTACTTGATGGCTATAAGTACGAAGTGGTAACCGACGCTGACCCAACTCCAGTAGCCGGTTGGACAATCTATGCGACCGATGGCGAAGAAGTTCTCTCAACTACCACCGACCAAACCGGCCACTACTCATTTGAAGTCACGGCTGGCGACTGGAAAGTGTACGAAGCACTACCTGAGCACTGGTTCCAAGACGACGTACAGCAAAACGGAAGTTCAGTCGAACTTGATAGCGACGAACTATACTGTCTCTTCGAAATTTCAAGCGAATCAGAATCAGATGACTACCAATGCGACTTCTACAACTTCTTTGATGAAAGTATCATCGATGAAGAACCAGAAACTCCTGGCACTCAATCCGGTGGCGGAGGTGGCCGTCGTTCACACGGCTCTTCGGGTGGTGATAATGACGGAAATGATACGCCAGCACCAACTCCGCTGGTCTTGGGCGAGCAAGTTAGCCTCGTGCCCTTTGGCGGAGCCAATACCGGTACTGGCAGCGATGACACTGCCGCCGTGTTTACCCTTCTCGTAATCTTGCTGGCCGCGCTCACCGTACGAACTCGTACAGAGAATGCCTAATCTCGCAGAAACCATTACAAAAAATCTACGCAAAGACCACTTCAAACTCGGAGTGGTTTTTGCCGTCATGGGGACTCTGGTTCTCATTGCCAACTTTTGGCCGCGGGGAACCAACTCGGTGCCGGCGCCACTGCCGGTTGCGGCTAGTAGCACGGTCACATCTCTCCAAACTGACCCGAACCTTTTCCCAGTCAGCCTTCGTATTCCAAAAATTAGCGTCGAGGCGGCGTTTGAAGAACCACTCGGACTTAGAAGCAACGGTGAAATTGAAGTACCAAAAATGTTCGACACAGTTGGTTGGTATCAGCATGGTCCGGTGCCGGGAAGCATCGGCCCGGCGGTGGTGCTGGGACACGTGGATTCGTATCGAGGTCCGGCCGTATTCTACTCGCTTGGTCAGCTGACCGAGGGTGACGAAGTTTTCATTACATTAAGCGGCGGTCGGGAAGCGCGGTTTGTGGTAGAAAAGTCAGAAGTATATCCACAGTCGGCATTTCCGACTGCTGAAGTGTATGGTGATATTGAGTATGCGGGCCTGCGCCTGATTACTTGCTCCGGCCAATATAGCCGGAGCGCTGACCGCTACAGCCACAATCGAGTCGTCTACGCTCGTCTTGTGGCAGGGGAGTAAGGGGGAGGTCTCGCCGAACACATTCCCCTCGCTAATGTTGACAAATATCAATTACATTATAAAATATATCATATGAGATGGTTTCGATTTCGAAACACCACGCTCGATCCATTACAGCGCGTATCGCTGGTTTTGATGGTGTCGTTAATTCTACTCACGTTTGTGGCGGCGAACCTTCACGCCAAGCTCTGGCAGTCTTCGCGCTGGTTGGTTTCGACCGTACTACCGGCGGTCATTGTTGAGCTCACGAATGAAGAACGTAGTGCCGAGCATGCGGGGCCATTGCACCGCAATTCAGTCTTAGATGAGGCCGCTCGTTTAAAAGCGCAAGATATGGCAGAGCATCAATACTTTGCGCACTACAGCCCAGCTGGTGTATCGCCTTGGCATTGGTTTGATGAGGCAGGATATGTCTACGCGCATGCCGGCGAAAATCTCGCTATTCATTTTACCGACTCGTCGGAAGTCGTTGAAGCGTGGATGGATTCACCAAAGCACCGCGAAAACATTGTCAACAGCCAATTCACCGAAATCGGAGTTGGCACCGCCAAAGGCGTCTTCGACGGGTACGATACGGTGTACGTCGTACAGCTATTTGGCACGCCGGCCGTTTTGCCAGCAGTATCGGAAGCAGTCGCTGTTTCCACCGCTCCTCGTGTTACTCCGACAGAAGTGTTACCGCTCACTGTCGTATATACGGAAACGGAAGCCGCGCCAGAGGTCGTAGCTGGCATCGACAGTGAGCCGTTTGGAGAAAGCGTTGCGGTGACTGAGCCTAAGAGCACAAGCACGGAGCCGGTCTTAGCCGCCGAAGCCAGTGAAGAAGTAGCCGATACTCTGGATGTGATCGTAGTTGAAACCGCACTCATGGCTACGTCTTCTGGACTGGCGGTCGCGACGGTAGTAGAAGAGGCTCCCACTGAAATCTCAAAGCCAAAAGCTGGCATTGCCACACAGCCAAACAAATTACTCCAGCGCATATATGTGGGACTAGCGCTCCTGGTGTTCTTGCTACTCGTTATTTCGGTGGCGGTTGAAACACGACGTTTACATTTTACGCAGGCGGCCTACGGCGTCTTGCTTATTTTTGGTATGGGTGGGCTTTGGTTTATCCACTCACTCCTCACCGGCGGCGCGGTTGTCATCTAGCTTGAATCACCGTTTCTTTGTACACTACAGAAGTGAAAAAACGTGCGACTTCCCTGCCACTCGCAGAAAAAAAATTAACTAAAGACGGGCCTTTTTCTAACATTCCACTGTACGCCACCAGGCCCTCGGCCGGCTTTCCCACTCCGGGCGATGACCTTGTCGAGCGACCGCTTGATTTGAATGATCTGCTGATAGATAATCCGGCCGCTACGTTTTTTGTTCGTGTCGCGGGCGATTCGATGGAAGAAGCCGGTATTTTTGACGGAGATATTTTGATTGTTGACCGATCGATTAACCCTGCGATTGGCAAGATCGTGGTGGCGGCTGTGTACGGTGAATTAGTGGTAAAGCGTCTCCTCAAACACGAAGGAAGCATGGCATTGGTGTCAGCCAAAGCTGGGTACAAGCCAATCATGGTGGCCGACGCTGACGATGTGTTTATTTGGGGCGTGGTGACCGGTAGTGTTCGGATATTTTCGTAAGATATGGGGGAGTACAGCGTCACTACAAATATGAGGTTCAATAACGCTTTGTTAGTGCGATCAACTATCGCGGTGATACTCTTCTTGTCGGCAAATGTGCCCGGAACAACCCACGCCGCCGAGGTGGCGGCGTGGGTGCCTTGGTTTGCCGAAGAATCCGGTGCCAAAAGCGCCCTTAAACACATAGATGAACTAGATATTTTGTATCCGTTTGTCTACGAAGTATCGACGGATGCGGACATTGTAAATAAAGTCGACTTGCGTGACCGGCACTGGCGCCGTTTATTGAATGAGGCCAGAGATGAGGATGTAAAGGTAATTCCCACCATTTCTTGGTTTGATGGCGATGCGATACATGAAGTGCTCCATGATGACGAGAAAAGAGACGACCACATTCGTGATATTGTCCGTTTAGTCAAAAATAACGACTTTGACGGTATCAACATTGACTACGAATCACGTTTGGCCGAAACCATTGACGACTACTCGCTCTTTTTGGAAGAGCTTGCCGATGCGTTGCCGCGCAAGACGGTGCTTACTTGTACCGTCGAAGCCAGAACCCCACCCGAATCTCTCTGGCGCGACGTGCCAAAAAGAATCGAGTACTCAAATGACTACCGAGCCATCAATCGTCATTGTGACTGGATTGAGATTATGGCGTACGACCAGCAACGTGCCGACCTGAAGCTCAATGACGAGCGGAAGGGCGTGCCGTACATGCCGGTGGCGGATGTCGAGTGGGTGGAGAAGGTTTTAGATCTCGCACTAGAAGATTTTGATAATGATAAAGTCATGTTGGGTGTGCCGACGTATGGCCGCGCCTGGGACATCACTGTGGCCAAAGAATGGTATCGTGACTACACGCCGGTCGCGACTCTCAACCATGAAGATGTGTTAAATATCGTGCAGAAGTATGGCGTGCCAATTGGGCGGACGGCGGGCGGCGAAGCAGTGGTAAGTTATTTTCCGGAAGATTCAGTATGGAAAATCTTTAACCAGTTGCCAACGCCAACCGGTACCCCGCTTGGCTATGAGGCTGCCGCCAAAGCGCTTCTTGTGGCGACTGTCGCCGAGATTGAACTACCAGTGCGCTTTGTGACGTGGAGTGACGCGGCGGCGATTGCAGATAAAGTAGAATTGGTTGACAAGTATAACCTGCGCGGCACTGCTATCTTTAAAATTGACGGCGAGGAAGACGAAGAACTTTGGGATTTGTTTTGACGAAATCAAAAATGCATTAACCCTTTAAAAAATGCCGCCGACGGGAACCGTCGGCGGCAATTATTTTGTGAGCAAAAGCCCGAAAGATCAGTTGTCGAAGTCAAAGTAACTGGCTTCAGCGAGGGAGATGTGCACTATTTCTGAAACATCGATTAGTTCACCAGCTTGCAGGTAACCAGTACTCCTGTAATTGTAATCAAAATTGACCACAACATAGGTTTTCCCACGGTAGGTCAGTCTGATGGGGTGTGTCGCCGTCGTTTCTCGTAGCTGCGCTTCAAGCATTTTTGGCAGTCTCGGGTCACCTTCATCGCCGGCCGGCCCGTCAAAGCGTTTAAACGGAATGCCGAGGTCGATCAAAACCGGAACCCAATAGAAATGGCGAAAGTACTCAAGATCGGCTTGCGACGAGTTGGCGAAGTTCAGCCGGGCGCTTTTTTCGGCCAGTCGGCGCATCTCTGAAGCTCGAATCCTCCAATCACACTCAATCATGGTTGAAACTATCTTCTTCAGATTTTTTCTGAAACGTGATTTTGTAAGCCAGGCAAGGATTATTGAGTCGCCGCTCTGGCTGGTAATTTCCTTTTCAAGAAGATCAAGAAGCGCCATACCCGCACCCATCGCGCGAACCATGTCGCGGCCGGTCATTCTACCCATTGTCATCTCCTTCGTATGTCTATCCTGCCTCCACAATGGAGAGCGCTCAGACGTTAGTACTATATCACAAAAACTATAAAAAGCAATAAAGTAGTAAAATGATATACTTGATCATGACATACGTTGGCGTACTGGACTGCAATAATTTTTTTGTCTCGTGCGAGCGGTTGTTTCGTCCTGACCTTCACGATAAGCCGGTTATTGTACTATCGTCTAACGACGGGTGTGTGGTGGCACGTTCTCAAGAAGTAAAGGACATGGGAATACCGATGGGTGTCCCTTATTTCAAGGTAAAAGACACAATAAAGGACAACAGCGTAGTAGTATTTTCCTCACATTTCGCTTTGTATCGCGATATTTCACAACGTGTATTCACGGTAATGAAAGATAAGTTAGATACCGTAGAACAATATTCTGTTGACGAAGCCTTCTTTCTAATAAACGACAGTGACGAGGTAATGCAGTTCGCCTCCTCTATAAAGGACAAAGTAGAGCAGGTGGTTGGAATCCCGGTGTCAATTGGAGTTGGACGATCAAAGACACTGGCTAAACTAGCAAATGGCGTGGCAAAACGAACGACCGGCGTTACGTGGTTTACCGACGCAGGATGGGAAGAGGAACGCGCTCGCACGTTGCTTCGGGATCTTTGGGGCGTGGGCCGACAGACAACGGTGGTTTTTCAAAAACTTGGACTGCACACAGCGGCAGACTTTCTAGCCATTGATCCCGCCCAACTCGAACAGGTATTCGGCGTGTTTGGCGTGCGGCTACGAGCTGAACTTTTGGGAACCGTGAATCTCCACGAGACAGTTATCCATACACCGCAAAAAAGCCTTATGAGCTCACGTTCATTCCAGGCGACAACGACCAACTATGAGGTGGTGGCTGATGCGGTGGCGTATCATGTTCGTCAGGCCGCCGAAGAGCTACGAGCTATGTGCATGCGAGCGGGCCATCTGCGCGTATCGGTACAGCCTAGCCGCTATAGCGACTATGTTTTGCAGGGTATTTCAGGTGAGAAATACCTCGAGGTGCCCACTAACGAAACGAAAGAACTGCTACAAGTGACACATGAATTACTCAAAAAAAATTTCCAACCGAACGTTCCCTACAAAAAAGCTGGTGTATTCTTTTCGCACTTCGTCCCTCAATCTTTTGACCAACAACCCTTATTTACTGACCTAGCGGCTACTACGACCGAGCTTGATGTGGTAATTGATAAACTCAATAAAGAAGCTGGCAAGCCGCTTATCACCATGGGCAATCATTTAAAAATGAGCGAGTGGCACAGTCGCTCCGATACTCGTTCGCCGGCATACACTACTAATTGGTCACAACTCCCGCGTGTGTCTGCTAACTAATAGACACGTGTACCATAAGTCTTATATCAAGTGTGTCTTCGAAAAAGTGTAGCTGGGCCATAAATAAACGATTTTTAAAAGGAACAAAAGTCACGGATAAAAGGTTATCAACAGCACTACTAAGGACAGCACTTTAAAGACAAAGTAAAATAAAGGAAGATCGATTGACGACATATAAGAACTTTTTTCAGGCTGAATCTTTTCATAAAAAAGCTCTCATATCTCCACCGTCAATCGAGCTGCTTCGCAAGTTGTCGCGCAGAAGCAATTAGTTATTTATTCAATAATCAATAAAACATGTCCGCAAATCCAACTCACGTTGGCATTTCGCAACGGGTGGTCGCGACACTTGTTGCCTGCGCAGTGGTACTCTTCTCTGCCGGAGTGTACCTCAACACTGCTCAAGCAGCTAACTTAGTACAAGTCAGTGACACCCTCACTGACTCAGATGTGAGCGTTGCTTCAGATCACACCATTGTGTTTACAACCCCAACTGGTGTCGCAAACGGTGAAACGATTACTGTCGACTTTTCAGACGGTCCGTTTGTGGTCGGTACTGTCGATCACACTGATATCGACGTTGCCACCACTTCAGACTTCACTCTGGCAGCTGACTGCACCGGTGCTGAAGATGCCAGCGCAGCCTTCTCCGGTACCACTCTCACTATTACGTTTTGTGCTGGAGATGGTGGTTCAATCCCGGCCAACGGCACCACTACCATTGAAATCGGTCTTAATGCAACTTCGCAAGTAGCCGGCAACGCCGAGCTTACAAATCCAGTGGCTGGATCATACGAACTTGTAATCACCGCGGGGACTTCAGACACGGGTCGCACTCGAATTGCAATAATCGATAACGTGCTGGTCACGGCGGTCGTCAATACCACCTTCGACTTCACTATTACTGGTCTTGCTACTACAACCGCAGTTAACGGTACTTCAACCACCGGCTCAACTTCACCCACCCTCATTGACTTCGGTGTACTTACGGCCAACCAGATCAAGTCTCTCGCTCAAAGACTCAATGTCGCAACCAATGCCCGTAACGGCTTCGTAGTGACAATAGAATCTGACGGCGACCTTGAATCTTCAAACGGCGCCATCATTGACAACTTTGACGAAGCTTCCGATGTGTCAGACACGGGCACTGCTTGGAACTCCCCATCAAATAACATCAACGACGAGACCACTTGGGGTCACTGGGGCCTCACATCAAACGATGGAGACTTGAACTCTGTTGGCGGATTCTACTCCGGTGAATTTGGGGCCAATGAATTCATTGCCGCCTCAACCACACCGCGAGAAGTGTTCCACCACAATGGACCTGCCGACGGCTCGACGCAAAACGTAGGCCAAGCTGACGTGCTGTATCAAATAGAAATCACTGCCCTCCAAGAAGCAGCTGACGACTACAACACCACGCTCACCTACATAGCCACTCCAACTTTCTAACGTAGTAGTTCCTACGCACAAACACCTCCCTCGGGAGGTTTTTGTGTACCTGGACCGTGAACAACTCGACAGTGCTTTTAGGCGCGGTGGTATGATGGGTGGGTTATACCTAATGTTATGGCACTGTGAGTGGAAATTTTTCTAGTTGGCGAGCGACGCTTGTCTTTTTTTGTTTTATTTTTGTATGGACTCTTCAGCCACAGTCGGTTGCAGCTCAACAGGTTGGCGTAAGCATCGAACCGGCACTGATTGAAGAGACACTGGATCCAGGAGTACACGAAGAACACACTGTCACCATAAAAAACCTTAACAACTCCGAACAAACCTTCTTTCTCTTCACCCGAAACATTTCCGACGTTCGCGACGGTAGTGTGCCAGTGTTTGCTGACGAAGGAGAGGAGACCGGAATGGAGTTGAGCGACTGGATCGTGTTGCCGGTCTCGTCTATTACACTTCCGGCCGGCGGCAGTGAAAGAATTACCTTTCAGCTCAACCTACCAGAAGACGCGTCCCCCGGCAGTCACTTTGGAAGTGTGTTTATTTCTGTGGATGCGCCAGAAATCGAAAAGAGCGGCGCGGCGGTCGGCTACCAAGTCGGCAATATCATCAGCATTCGCGTCACTGGCGAGGTGGTAGAAGAAGCAAGTATTAGACAGTTTTCCACCAACAAATTCTTTTACGGTTCGCAAAATGTTGATTTTTCTGCAAAAATTGAAAACGTCGGTAACGTACTCGTCCGACCAATTGGCTTGATTGAAATTGAAAACATGCTGGGGCAGAAAGTTGACACTGTAAATTTCAACAAATCACAAGGAGGGGTGTTTCCACATCGGTCACAAGAATTCGCATCGCAATGGACCGGCGACAGCATCGGTTTTGGCCGGTATGAGGCTGTCCTTAGCGCATCGTATGGCGATGTCGGTGCCAAAAAGACCATGTCGAGCACGGTGTCGTTCTGGATTTTACCCCTCCATATTATTGGTCCGGCTCTCGGTGTGCTCGCGGTACTGCTTCTCGTGACGTTCATCTTTGTACGCATGTACATCAGCCGAACACTCGCTCATTTAACGCAGGGTAGCACGAGAATAGTTCACCGCCGCCGCCGTTCAGGACCGCCGACTACGCTTTTTCTTACGGTCGCACTGCTTTTTATGACGGCGTTTTTCCTCATTATTCTCCTTACCTTGTTCGCTTAACTACAAGTTTTGGTACAATATATGTGTGATGGAACACACGCACTATCATAAATTGCTTCGTGTAGGCGCGCTCGTGCTGGCGCTGGTACTCGTGTTTGATAGCGGACTTCTGTTTAGCCGCACTGCCGTACTTTCTCATGGTACGCAGTCTTATGTGGCAAGTGTCATTGGGGTAGGTGCCAGTGTTGCGCCGACCGAATTAAATCAGCTCACGGCCGAGCTTACCGCGCAAAAGCGGGAACTTGACGCTCGCGAGGCGGCGCTCAAAGAACGCGAGCTCAACATCGGGCTTGGCTCTGGGGGAAGTGAAAATTACTCAACCTACGTCCTTGCCAGTATCTTGTTTATTTTGCTGGTGCTCATTTTGTTGAACTATACGCTAGACTACTTGCGCTCGCGCGAAGAAAGAAACGCCGTAACTGTGTAATACATTCGTTTTTGGCCATTCGGGAACGGTACAATATATAGGCAATGAGCGCCGTACAGAAAGCGTGGACGTTTTTGGCACTTGTACTCGTACTCGGAGTACTATCTTTACTGACTGCAGGACGAGTAGAGGCGCTTAATATTCTTGAGTACAAAGACACGCTTAGTGACTCCGGCCCTAATTTCCAATCCAACCACACGTTTGATTTTCGGCTCAACACGGACGTGTCGCCGGGGGGCGTCATCGAGATTACTCCGCCAGCTGGGTTTGAAATATTGGCCACTTCCACCTTTGCTATAAGAAATGTTGAAATGTATGTGGACGGCACGCCGAGGCCGGCGGCGGCCACAGCCGCCGCCGGCGTAGACCAAGTGGAGATTACTCCAGGAACCCCTGGCTTACTACGGTACACACTAGCGCCGGACTCGGGGTTAAGCAATGGGGAGCGTATTCAGTTTCGAGTTGGCAATCACACATCAAATGCAGTACCGGCTTCTGTTACTTACAGCACCTCGACTGGCACGACTACGACCGCTGGCGACGTGGAGCCAATCGTGAACTCGGCTACAGTGGGCACCCATGAGGTGCGTATGGAAATCTATGACGGTGGTCTCGTCGCCCGCGCCGGCTTCTTAATTGCGATTGTCGAAAAGGTGTCGGTGCCGAACGTAGACACTACCGAGGTCGTGCCGCCATACCGCTTTAACGGAGCACCGACCAGTACGGTTGGTGGTACCACGCTGAGCGTCGAACTCTCGCTTGAGACTGACGAATTGGCTGTCTGTCGGTACGATACTGTGGCTGGTACCGATTTCAATTCAATGTCGCTAGTTTTCGCGAACACCGGCTTCGTTTTCCATTCACAGGTGGTATCGGTGACACCGAACACCACAGAGACTTTCTATGTGCGCTGTATCGACGACGAAGGCAACTTTAACACCGACGACTTCATAATTACGTTTACAGTCAACGATACTCCAACCGGCGATCCAAATACCGAAGGAGACGTTGAGGGTAGTGGTACCGGTTCGGGAAATGAAGGCTCGGGAACCGGTAGCGGTGCCGGCGGCAGCACGGGCGGTTCGGACGGCGAAGAACCGGAAGAGGGTGAAGATGAGGGTTCGGGTGGTTCGGGTGGTGGTGGCGGAGGAGGTTCGGGTGGAGACGATGGCGATACGGCTGGAGGCGGTTTTGAATCAACTGATGCACCATACCAAAGCGGTGACGGCCGAGTCATCATTTCCGGACATGCCTACCCAAACAGCACCGTTACCACTTTAGTTGATGGCAAGGTTGCACAAACGGTAAGAAGTAATAGCACCGGCGTGTATTCTCTCACACTCGACGAAATAGCCCGTGGTGCCTACACCTTCGGCGTCTACGCCGAGGGTCCTGACGCTGTCCGTTCTTCGACATTTAGTACATCATTTACAGTCACTGGTGCCCGAACCTCCACGCTTTCAAATGTGAACGTAGCACCCTCAATAAAAGTAAGTCCGAATCCAGTCTCACCTGGGCAAACAGTCACGTTTTCTGGGTACGGTCTTCCAAATTCCAACATCACCCTCGAGAATGGCAAAGTGAATACTGGTGGTACAGCTATCACTGCGACAGCGGATGCTAGCGGCAAGTGGACAGCCACCACAAACACAGACGGCTTTTCCGTCGGTACCTACCAGGTACGAGCAAAATCTGTACAAACCAGCGGCGTGAGTACGAACTTTTCGAACTACACGTTCTATGGCGTCGGACAGTCAGCGTCGGTACCACTGAACGCAGACCTCAACCGCGACGGTCGTGTAAACCTCACCGACTTTTCAATTTTGCTGTTTTGGTGGAATGGGAGCGGCGGAGATTCAGATCCACCGGCCGATATCAACCGCGACGGTCGTGTAAACCTCACCGACTTTTCAATCATGCTCTTCAATTGGACGGGTTAAGCACTTTCCGTGTGTGGGTAAAAGTGAGTTAAAAAGAAAAACTACACTATATAATGTAGAAGTATGTCTTTTCTGCAGCGGCTTAAGGGGAGGGGAGTTCGATCCGGCGAATCGCTACAATCAGATGCGGAAGAAACCGCGGTTGATAAAGTGGCGCAACTACACGTCGATGTGTTCCAAAATGAACACATGATTGTCGTGTACGCACAATCTGCTGGTGCTGATATGAACGATGTGCACGTCTCGATTGAGGGTGACGCTGACATTGTCCTCATCGAAGGAAAGCGTGTGCGGCCGGAGTACATCGTGTTCCCCAAAACCAAAGTCAAAGGAGCGTTCGTTGCAGAAGAGTGCGTGTGGGGAGATTTTTACCGGCGCATTATTCTGCCGGAAAGTGTCAACATTGAGAAAGCCGAAGCAAAAATTAAAAATGGTGTTCTCATCCTCATTCTTCCATTGCTGAAGCCGGGTGAGAAGGAGAAAGTAAAATTAAAAGTCACTCGAGGCACCAAGGGAACGGTGTCTCAAAAAGAATAATCAACGACCAGCTCTTTCAGTTCTTATGTCACAGTCCCTTCCAACATTATTACAGAAATTCAAACTGCACTTACTCCCGTTAGTGGTCGGTTTGTTTTTCTTTGCCTTTCATACGAGTGTGTTTGCTGCCGACTTGTCCCTCACGCCGAGTACCGGGACGTACGCCGCAGGCCAGACTTTCACCACCGTAGTCAAGGTTGCCCCCAATGGGGACAACGTAAACGCGGTTGAGTCGACGCTAAAATTTGATCCTAAAGCGCTTTCGGTAGTGAGTGTGAGTAAGGACGGGTCGGTGTTTTCGCTCTGGACGACCGAACCAACTTTTTCAAACGCCAATGGTACGGTGAGCTTCGGCGGCGGTAGTCCGACTCCATTTAGCAATACATCAAATATTCTGACGATCACCTTCCGTACGGTGGCACAGGGAGCCGGCAGTGTCACTTTCAGTAACGCCTCTGTCTTGGCCGCTGATGGACGCGGCACCGATGTGTATAAGAACTCAACCGGCGGAAACTATACAATCACTGGTGCGGCGACACCAACTCCGACACCAACCCCGCCTCCTTCTTCGGTCACACCAACGCCAAACACTGACGAGGACGAAGCCATTATCTTTGGCGATCCTCCGCGGCCTCCGGAAGTTGGCTCACAGACTTTCCTTGATCCAGACGTGTGGTACAACAAAACCGAGGGAGTCTTCACCTGGACACTCCCATTCGATATAACGGCGGTTGCGGTCGAGATTGCGAGCGACAGTGACAACAAACCTGAAGAGAATGAAGATGCAGTCCTCGATCCGCCGGTTGAAGAATTTGCGGTGTCCAGTGAGTTGCTAAAAGAGGGCGTTCAGTACGTGAGCGTAAACTTCCAAAACCAAGTTGGCTGGGGCGCGGTCACGAACCGCAAGTTGCAAATCGACACACAGCCGCCGCAACCGTTTGCTATCAGCGTACGCGCGGGTACCACACCAAACTCGTTCCCACTTATAGTCTTTGAGGCGAAGGATCTTACCTCCGGTATCGAGTACTACGATATGACGGTGGCCAATAAAGAGCCAATTCACATCACTCCTGATGAGGCACGACTTGGGTATTTGCTGAAGGAACTTGAAGATGGCACCTACACCGTAAAGGTAGTGGCGACCGACAAAGCCGGCAACGTGCGGGAAGGCAGTACCGCCGTACTCATAACGGCTGGCTGGGTAAAGCCCGTTGAAGTGGTGGAGGAGGTGTCGTTGTTCGACTTTCTTACTCCAACGAACCTCTTCATCGCGTTCTTGATTGTTATAATTCTACTTCAAATCGTGTACTACTGGTACGAGCATAAACAGCTGAGGGAAAAAGAAGAAAAACTTCGTCGGGAGACAAGAGAAATACAAGATCAAATGGAAAAAATATTTTCGGCGCTTCGTGACGAAATTTACGACCAAGTGAACACTATTACCAAACGCAAACGACTTTCCAAGAATGAAAAGCAGGCAGTGGAAGGTCTAGCTCAAGCGCTTGAAGTTTCGGAAACCTTGATCGAAAAAGAAATTAATGACGTAAAGTCAATTTTGAAGTAACACTACAGTCCCTATCCCCAAAAAGTAAGAATACCGCGCACAGAGAAAAGCTTTGCGCGGTATACTTATAATTAGCCCGTTTTCTAACTTTTGAAACGGGTGGGCTTGTACGCGTGAAGAAAAAAAGCTGTCACAACACAAGACATAATTTCATAAAACTGTTATTTAAAGCGCCTGAAAGTGAGATGCGGGGTTTTGTTAGTGGTCGACTGCTGTGGCAGGCAATGGTCGCGCTCCTTCTCCTTATTGTGGTGAATGTCTCGCTTTCAGAAACCGCTGAGTCGAAGCGCAACCAAGTTTTGAATTTTGGCACAATCCAAACGGTCAACATCTATCCCGTTGAGGCTGAAACAGCAGACTGGGCGGGCGTTGAAAATGTTTTCTCACAGGATCTGGCCGACGATGCCTTGTACCAGGAATTCTCGGCAATAAACTCTGCCTACGTGCCACAAGGCGCACTGATATTGCCAAATTCTTTTACCAGATCTCACGCCAGCTCGACATCTCTAATTAAGATTGACGCATTACACGGAAGCTCATCTTCTTCGTCCGTATCACCGACTGTGTCATCAACTACGGCCGCTTCTTCCAATGAACAAGCTTCACAAGAATCCTTGCCGGCGAGCGAGGCTGACAGCGAGACAGTCCCAACCGACACTGCGAATGAGGAAAGCGAAGCGAGCGAAGAGGCGGCGACACCGGTCGACGTTCCAGAGGTAGCACCAGAACCGGTTGATGAGGTGGTGACTCCTCCCCCCGCCGAGTCGGTTCCTATTGAAGAAGTGTCGCGATTGGAGAGCGGAACAACGGCGCGCACCGTATGGGGCGTGTTTGAACAAGCTTTTGGTTTGTTTCCGCTGGCGGAGCTTACACTGACGAGCACCAGTCCAATAACGTCCGAAGAATCGGAAGCGAGCACGGCTGTTGTCGATTCCACTCTGACCGAGATTGACAGCACGACAGAAACGGAAATAGCGATTACGGAAACAGAAACGACACCAACTACTACCACAGAGAAGGCAAGCTCATCTTTGCCCGCTTTGCTTACTGACTCAAACGGTGCGTCATCCAACTCGTCAACCACGGCGAACCTGGCGACATCGAGCATTGCAACGACGAGTACCATTCTCGACGAAGCACCGGAAACTCCACTCACACAGAGCGGCCAATCAGTCCATGAAATTACGCTTTCAAGTTTTGACACCGCGCCGCTTCAACCCGGTCAATTTATCGACAGCATGCAGCTTAGGTTATCGTTTGCGGCGCAGCTTGAATCTCCTGCGTCGGGGACGGCCCCGTACATTGAAGTACTCTATGGCGACGGCAGCCAGCTTCAATCAGTCGGCGGCATCTTGCTTGAGGACGAAGTATCAAATGCGCAGAATGGCGGCTACTTCCTGTTCGCCTTACCGGTTGTAAAGAATGTGCAAACACTCGCAAGTACCACTGTGGTGCTTCGCTACCATGGTGAAAGTGAGTTTTTAGATGGAATGTTTCTTGATGCAGTCTGGCTCGAACTTCACACCCGGGTCATTACCAAGGAAGATCTGAAAGCCCGCGGACTTCCGGCCGCCCTCACGCATCTTAAAGCTCCCATCTATACCACGCTTGTCAGTGAACAACTCAACTTTGGCAGATTTGAACGTCCGGTATTTAACCTACGGTATAACGAACAACGTAACGCTTTGATCCGCGGCTGGCGAAGCTTGCTTGGAGGCAACGTGGTCACGGTAGAGTCGGTGCTTGTTAGACACCAGGGCGAAGGTCCGATTGGTATTTCTCCTCGCATCACTACCACAAAAGAGGGACTCATCACTGTTGAATTTGAAGACGAGGATCTGGCAAAACTTCGCCCAGGCAACTACGCAGTCGAACTCTCACTGAATGAGGGCGGCGTAGTGTTTACCGACACCTTTAGCTTTGCGTGGGGAATTTTAAGCATGAACCCAAGTCAAAGCGAGTATCAAACCGGCGAGACAGCAGAGATCTCTATCGGAGCACTCTCACCAAACGGACACACTATCTGCCAAGCTAGTTTCAACTTGTTCGTGACTGATCCGGCCGGCATCATTACCGTTCCTGCCGTAACCGAGTCTGGTTTCTGTGACGGTAACAACGTGATAGACGTGCCTGACTTCAGTGCCGCAGTACCGACCACGCTTCCCGGCACCTACGAATTGTACTTGGAACGTCTCGACGAAAACGGCAATGTACTAGCCTTCACTTCCGATACATTTTTAGTGGCTGATGATCAACCACTGGCAATTTTGCGCGATGGTCCAACTCGCATTTACCCACCCGCTCCTTACCCGATGAACCTCACGGTGGAAACGAACCGCTCTTTTACCGGTACACTGACCGAACGTATTCCGGCAGAGTTTGACGTATTTAACACCGATGCGACCATCACGCAAACCGGCAACGAAAAAATACTGACCTGGGACATTTCGATTCTCGGTGCGGGTGCTGAAACGGTCTCGTATGATTTTGATGCACCCGACTTGTCCCCTTATCTTTACAACCTCGGACCAGCCGAACTCATAAACGATAATCAGTCACCGACTGTTGTCAGCGGAACATCAACAGCGACTTCAGCGGAGCCGACCGCCGCTTCGTTCCTAGAGCACCGGCAGTGGCAAATTGCTTCCGATGCCGTCGGCAACATGATCCTATTTTGGGATAACGGTTCGGCGATTCCAACTGGCTGGACGTGTCTTTCTTGCGGGTCTGGGACTTTTTACCAGCGCTTCGCCTACGGTAGCTCCACCTACAATACGACTGGCGGAGCGACAACGCACACGCACACGGCGGTGGGCTCGGTTTTGGCCACCACGCTTGCGAGCACCGAATCCGGTTCCGGCACAATTGCTCCGGTCGCTCATACGCATACCTACTCGCCGACTATCGCGAGCGCGTCCAACTTGCCGGCGTATCGCGAGTTGCGCGTCATTCAGTACACCGACGCGGCTGGTGAACCGACCGACATTCCGACCGGCGCCATTGGTATCTTTGACGCAACCGTTCCGAGCGGCTGGACAAGATACAGCGCACAGGACGGTTACTACATCTACGGTGGAAATACTCCCGGTACAACCGGCGGCGGGAATACTCACACGCACGCAATTAGTGGTACAACCGGCACAGCTGGCGGCACTGGCACCCGCAACCGTGGTGG
Source organism: Patescibacteria group bacterium (assembly GCA_038065355.1). GTDB lineage: Bacteria > Patescibacteriota > Minisyncoccia > Phycocordibacterales > UBA918 > OLB19. Next base: position 58,171 of record JBBTRC010000005.1, on the reverse strand, counting down.
CGGCGCCGCAACCGGTGCGCTTAGTACGCACACGCACACAGTTGGCGGTTCGACAGCTTCAACGAGTACCGAACCGCGCTACATCGAGGTCATTCTCGGTAAACTCGACGCGACGACCACACCGCCAAACGGACTCATCGCTATGTGGACTGAAGAAGTTGATGGCAGCTGGCTGGATATATCTTCGCTTTCCGGCGATCCGTTCAACCAGCGTTTCCTCAAAGCATCAACAACCTTCAGTGCAACTGGAGGACAAAACACCCACACAAATGCAGATGTGACCGGTATCACTTCGAGTGCTCCGAGCGCCAATTCACCCGGAAACCAGCCAGGCGGTACCGCCGGTGCGAGCGGTGCCCACACGCACTCGGTTAATGTCAACAGCTTCAGTACAGTCAGCCACTTGCCGCCTTATCTCACTGTGGTCTTTGGTAAGCGGCAAGGTACTGATCCTGTCTATACAGAACAAGCATTTCGGTGGTATGTAAACAACAATGCGCAAGTTCCCACTGATCCTTGGCCAAGTGGGGCTAGTGATCTAGCTGAAAACGAACCAGTAACGGCTGTTTCAACGCCAGTCAAGGAAGGTGAGCGTATTCGCTTGCGTCTAAACACCAGTGTTTCAAACGCGACTTCAAGTGCTGGTTCGACGTTTACACTGCAATACGCCGCGGCGGCTACCTGTAGCGCCGCTGGCGGTTGGCGTGATGTGGGGGATATTTCTTCTACGACGGCACTCTGGCGTGGGTACAACAACACCAGCGTGTCTGATAGCGGAACGCTCACGTCGCAACTTCTTGCATCGTCCACCGTAGCAGAAACATACGAGGAAAATGGCTACGCATCCAGTACACCCAACCAAATAACAGTCGGCGACTTTGGTGAATGGGACTTCGTACTTCAACATAACAACGCCGTTCCTGGCACCAATTATTGTTTCCGGTTGGTTGAAGGAGATGGTTCGGCATTTTCAACGTACGGAAACTATCCGCAGATTTACACGAATGACGCGCCAGGTACTCTGGTGCTCGAAACACCGTTTGACAATGAAAAAACCGCATCGACCACACCGTGGTTTGAGTTTTACGCCACTGATGCAGAGAGTGACAAGATACATTACGAAATTGAAATTGATAACAACTACGATTTTTCTTCACCAGTTCATGACCTCGACACACAAAACGCCAGTGAAGATGACTATTTCGAAAACCAGGTGCTCATCTCCGATAAGGCGCCGTTTATTCAAGGTAACTTAATCAGAGTCATTCCTCCTTCGTCACTCACAAATGGAACCACCTATTACTGGCGAGTGCGCGCTGAAGATCCCGATGGGTCCGCAGACTGGGGCAATTGGTCAACCACTTACAGTGTAACCGTCGATACTGCACTGACCGCTTCCGCTTGGTTTCAAACCGAAGACGAACAATTTGATACCAATGCCTTAAGCGGCGTACAGACAGGCAGTGACCAAGTATCTCTCATAAGTGGTTCGACGACTGGCACCATGATAAGTGGAGCGATTGATTTTGACGATGGTGCTTTGGGCACCGCCTGGGACAACTTTGTTTTCTCTGACACCGAAACCGCCGGCGATATTAAATACCAGATTGAATATTTGGATACCGACGATACCTGGTCGTTGGTGCCGGATTCAGCGCTCACCGGCAACAGCAGCGGCTTTGACACCTCACCGGTCTCTCTCTTGACGCTCGATACCGACACGTACAACGTACTGCGGATCGTCGCCACGTTTACAAATTCAGGTGGTTCGCCTTCGCTCCAGGACTGGACCATCAATTGGGGCTATCGAGTTGAGACACCGACTATTACAAAATTATTTGCCAACGAGCAAGTGGGTACCACCACACCAACATTTGAATTTACAACCGCCGATCCGCAAAACGATAGTCTCACGTATCAACTTCAATGGTCGCTTACGCCCGATTTTACTTCCTCGACCACCCGGACCTCCGACACGGCTGCTGGATTTACCAATATCGACACCGGTCTGGATACCGATCCATTTAATTCTGGCGAGACGATTCAATTTACGATTCAGCCGGCAGACGCACTATCAGGCTCGACAACGTACTGGTGGCGGGTACGGGCCAAAGACACGACTGGTGACGATGCCTACTCATTTTGGACTGAAGCGAGAAGTTTTACTATGGTACCGGGCACGGACGTTTCGACCTGGTTTCAAACTACAGAAGAGCAATTTGATTCTAATATTCTCTCAGGAACTATTGCGCTTTCGAACGATACCGTGACGGTGGCAACCACAGCCACTGAGGCGATGTTGGTATATGGAGAGGGTACGGAGACACAGCCTCGTTATCGGCAATGGGACGGCTCTCTTTGGGGCAGTGAAGGCACCCTTCTTGATATCGGCGCGCCTCTCCGCAGGGTAGTGGTAGAGGCAGGCGCCACCAGGGAAGAATATGTGGCCGCCACTGCCGGGTCTGACGCCGACGTGAACGTGCAAGTTTTTGCGACGGGCGAATGGGCTAACTTGCTTGAACTAACAACTAACGTCGGCAACATAAATGCGCAAGGTTTTGACATCGCCTACGAAACGAACTCTGGTGATGCCCTGGTAGCGTACTGTGACGGTGACGCAGACCCAAGCTACTATATATGGAACGGGTCCGGATGGACGAGCGGTGGCACGATTAACCTCAACAGCACCAGCAATTGTGAATGGTTACAGCTGGCGGCCGACCCAACTTCGGACGAAATAGTCTTCCTGGCCCGGGATGCTGCTGGCAACCAGTATGAGGCTCAAGTCTGGAGCGGCAGTAGCTGGGGTAATGCCACGACGCAGGGAAGTATCGTTGACACTGCTCATGAGGGTATGGCGGTTATGTATGAAGAGAGCGGCGGTCAAGCGCTCATTGTGACCTCAGACGGCAATCCGGCTCGTTTTCGTTGGAACAGTTGGAACGGAACGACTTGGGGGACCGCCGCCACAGAAGCCATTGGTGATGATCTTGAGTGGGCCCGGTTGTCGAGGGATGTGGGCAGTGACGCGATGGTTCTTTGTTACCAGGATGAAGATACGGCGGCGGGGGTGGTACGTTGGACGGGTTCGGCGTGGGCCGGACAAACCGAGTTAGTGACTGATGCCAATGGAAATGCCAAAACAGACCCGGGTTTTGATTGCGTGTATGAAGACACCACTGGCAGAAACGGCTACATCATGACTGCCATCAGTACGACTACGGCAGTTGGCTACTTCACTTACAACGCCAGCACCTGGTCGTCGATCAGCAATGTTGACACGCTCGGTGACAACGCAACTTTGCAGTTGGCGCGAGCGGGCGACAACACCATTCTCGGCGTCTTCTTTGACGATCCATCTGATACGTACCAAGCGAGCACCTGGAACGGCACGACCTGGTCAAGCCTCTCAGCTCTTGAAACAAACGCGTCAGTTGACACTTCGCCTTTCGGCCATCCTTATTCTCTCGCTCCGCGCAACCCCGGTCGTGAGGGTACGACGGTAGTGAGTCCGGCTCTAGATTTCAATGATGGGACTGGCCCCTACTGGGACTCATTTTCGTGGAATGACGCCACGCCAGGTACGAGTGTAGCCAGTTACCATCTAGAGTACTACACCGCGACTGGTAGTTGGGCTTTTATTCCGGACGCAGATCTCCCGGGTAACGTCGCCGGTACCACAACCGGGCCGTTTGATCTTAGTAATCTCAATACCAATACTTACAATGTCATTCGTCCGTACGCTGAACTTGCTTGCGACGGGTCAGGCAATTGCCCCAGCATTTCAGATTGGAAAATTGACTGGGCGGGCGGTATTACCGTTTCAGGCACCATCGCCGAGTATGACCAAGCGACAGCGGTGACGAGCGGCACAGTAGCGGTTGCAGTCAATGGTGTGTTGCAGACAGGTAAGACCGGCACTGTCGGCGGCGGCACTTGGAGCATAAGTAATGTCACCGCTTTCCCCGGCGACGTGGTTAGTGTGTTTGTCACCTCGGCGCCAGATGCAAACGAGGCGGTTGGCGTGACCAGGTACGATGGTCAAGGTGATATTGATGGCATGGTACTCTACGAGCGGCATCTCACGCTCGGTTCAAACGATGCTACTACCACTCCGCTCACAGATGCCGATATCGGTCTCTACGATTTCACAAACACCGAAGATGTTTTCTTTGACCTCTCCGGGTCAACCCTTTCATTGTGTGCCGGTGGCGGTTGTACAGATGTGGAACTCCACATCCTTGCCGATACGTACTACACACCGGGCGGCCGCTTTGTCACTCATGATTTTGAAAATAACGGTATCTTTGTCGCCGGTTCGTACACACACGAGGTGAATGGTTCATGGGACAACAACGCCACGACGACACTAACCGGATCGACGGTTGTGTTTTCGGCCACCAGCACATCAGAAACAATTGACAACACTGGAGCCGTTAACACCACCTTCGCGAATCTCACGTTTGGTACGACGACCGGTAGTGGTGCCTGGACACCGCTTACCGCGCTTGATGTTGATGGCAACCTATCGGTCAATCGAGGCACCCTCGCACGTGGCACGACTGCGATAACAGTTGCAGGCAACGTAGTCACAGGCGTTAGCGGTTTTTGGACGGGAATCGGTACCACCACTTTTGACGGCAATACAGCATCAACTTGGAATGATCAGAATGTAGTGAAACAGAATGTCGGTCACGTAGTGGTCGATGGTACTTCAAAAATAGTCACTCTGGCCGGCACAGTAACAGCCGAGTCGATCACAATTGGTGCCAACGACACGCTCGACGCCTCAACCAGCAACTTCGATATCACCGTGTATGGACGATGGAACAACCAAAACAATTTCGTTTCTCGCTCGGGCGAAGTGAGGTTTGCCGCCACGAGTTCTACGCACGCGATTACCACTGCCGGCGATGCATTCTACGATCTTACCTTCAATGGCAGTGGCGGTAGTTGGTCATTTACAGAACCGACGCTCCACGCGAGCAACGATGTACAAGTAACGGCCGGTACGGTTACGCTTCCGACTGCCACGACCACCGTCGGCGGATCGTTCCTAGTAACAAGCGGCACCTTTGCACACAATAACGGAACCCTGTACTTCACTTCAAACGCCGCCGAGACACTCACCTTTGCTGGCGGCACCTTCACCAATGTGGCCAACAACCTCACCTTCAACGGTGGTGGCAGTTGGACTGTACTTGATATCAACGCTACCAGCACGAACGACGTTCGAGTCTTGCAAGGGACGTTGAACTTTCCAGCCGGCGTGTTTGCTATTGGCGGTACCCTCATTGACGGTGGCGGCAGTTTTGCTGGCGGCACCGGCACTCTCTTGTTTTATAGTAGCGTTGCGGAAGTTCTCACAACCGGCGGCTCGACGTATCATTCTGTCCAATTTGATGGCTCTGGTTCGTGGTCGTTTAGTGACACCACTGCCACCATGACTGGTGACCTTTTCATCGCACAAGGCACGCTTTCTTTGCCAAGCGCCACCCTCGCGCTTGGCGGCTCGTACCAAAACGCCGCCTCGGTGTTGCCGGGTTCTGGAACCATCCTCTTTAATTCAACCGATGCGGGCGAGATCGTTGATTTTGGTAACTCTGCTCTCTACAACGTTACTTTCAATAGTATGACGGGTGGCTGGACGATAGCTGCGCCTGCGACTACTACCAACAGCTTTGCTTTAACAAACGCCAGTGATTTTACCCTCGCACCGAGCCAAACTCTTTCTGTCGGAGCAACTTTTACCAACAACGTCGGCGGCGCATCGACTACTTGGACTGGTGCGACGCTCGCGCTCCGATCAGGTTCCTACAGTCTCAACTCTAAAGTTGATAACGGCGATGCCTATCACACCATTTCCGTCGGCACGAGTACACAGGTGGCGATGTGGTACTCGTCGGCAACGACCTACTCTACCCAAAGCGGCGGCGCACTCTACTCGCAAGATCACGGAGCGGTAGACGGCGACCTCTACATTTTCGGTGATTACACGCGGACAAGCGGCACTGAGCACTGGAGTTACGCCACCGACTTTGATGGCGCCTCGCTCGCAGGTGGAAGCGAGCGAGCGATCGACGTACGCTTTGCCTCTGATGCGACTGCGTCATTCACCGATAGCACGCTCTCCATCACAGGTACTAGTACCGCATCAACCACAATCAGAAATCAAAGTACTGGTACTTACACGGTAGCGGTGACAGGCGGAACCACCACGGCACAATATTACGAATTTACTGACCTCGGTCTCTCTGGCCTATCTCTACTTGGAGGTACCTATGTGTCGAATTTACGTGATGGTTCCTACACGGTCGCGGCAGGTGGCGGCACCGCGATCACACTCTCCTCAACTACCATTAATGCCAATCCGGCAAAGCAGATTTTCAATGTGAACTTTGCCACTACGACGGCAATTTCTGCTACTAACGTAGCCCAAACTGACGGCGCCCCAACCTCATTCTGGTGGTTTAGAGAGGGAAGCGGCAATTTGTATGGAGAAAATTTTGACAACGACACTGGCGACCCTGGTTCGGTCCGTTTTGATGACAGTTCGCTTGCCATTACGGTTGCCGGAACGGTTTACAGCGACGCGGGCACCACTCCACTTGTCGGTGGCACTTGTGACGGAGTCGATCAGGTTGTGCGGGTGGTAGTCGAAAACGGAGCATCCTACACTGGCAGTTGTAGCAACGTCGACGGCACCTATAGCATCGGGGGAATTGTGATAGTGGGTGACCCGACGCTCACCATCTATCTTGATGACGCCTCTGGTGATGAGCGGGGTAGCGTAGTGACCCGCACACCGACCGCTGATATTACCGACTTGGATATTTACGTCAACCGCGTGATAGTGCGGAACGAAGATACCGAAGCACTTACCATTGCCAACTTGGCTACGTATGATTTTTCAAACGACACCGACCTGCGCTATTTGGCCGCCACTACTTCAAACCCCAACACACTCACTACGCTGGCTGGAACTGAACTTTTTGTCTTTGCGTCATCTACGTTTACTCCGAATGGGGTTGTTACTTTGGCAGCAAACGCGGCCGCCAATAGTTATGACGGCACATTGTACCTAGGTGAGAATGCGACTATGAACGCCTATAGCACCAGCACCCTCACTATTGGCGGCCGCCTCGTGCTTGAAAACGGCGCCACCTTTGACGCGGCCAGTACGACGGTGCATATGAACGCTACCAGTTCCGGCAAGAGCATCACCGCGAGCAGTACGATTGCATTCAACGAGCTTGAATTCAACGGAAGTGGGGGCAGTTGGAATGTGGGGGCAGACATTGTGACCAATGGCGACCTCACGCTTACTGCCGGCACGGTGACCGGTACTGGTGACATTACGCTTCAAAACGGCTCATTAAGCGGTAACGGCATACTTTCCTTTGGCGCTGGTACGACGACGATTGCCAACACCAACACTCTCGGCGGCACGAGCCCTTGGACTTTCTACAACTTACAACTCGGTGATGGCATAGATATTGGCACCACTACGCCGGTATTTACAAGTACCACGACCATAAGTGGGCGACTTACTATCGCTCCCGCTCACTTCCTCGACGCCGGTGGTACTGCTTGGGATTTAGCCGGTACGGGCACAGTATTTATTGAGAACGGCACACTCTTAGAAGACACCAGCACTATTCGCTACAGTGGCGCTGGGGCTAACGTGCTTTCAACTCGGTACTATAATTTAGAACTAAACGCTGCTGTTGGTTCACCTACCTACACCGCCACTGGTCTTGGCATCATCGTCGACAATGACCTTTCTATCGGCGGTGCGGCCGCTACGACTTTTAACCTCTCGACCAGTGATCCGGCGCTTGATGTGAATGGAGATGTTTTCATCGAAAGCAATGGTACTCTCGGCGCGAGCGATACTGCAAGCTTCACGGTGGCTGGCAATTACGAAAATAACGGTGTGTTCACGAGCAACAATGGCACGCTCACATTTGACGGCGCGGGTACGCAAATAATTGCCGCCGGTACGAGTAGTTTTGGCAATGTCGTCATAAACACGACTGGTGACATTACCATAACCGAGCACGCCACTGCGACCGTCGCCTGGAGACTGCTAAATGCCAACACTTTCACCGCCGGTAGTGGGCAAGTGTTGGCGGTTGGTGGCACCTTTGTAAATGATGAAGGAGGAGCCGCCACTACCTGGACTGGCGCCACCTTGCGTCTCTATGGCGGTGGTAACTACAGTATCAACACCGCGACTACCACCGATTCCTACGACACTTTGTCGATTGGCGACACCACACAAATTCGCATGTGGAACTCGAGTGCTGGTACGTATGATGTAGAAAGCACTGCGTCGCTTTACTCGCAAGATCACGGGGCGCAAAATGGTGATCTGTACATTTGGGGAGCTTACCGAAAATCAACCGGTACCGATCATTGGAGTTACAGCACTGATTTTGACGGTACTAATCTTAGTGGTAGCGAGCGCCAAACTGATGTGTACTTTGCCCCTGGAGCTAGCGCGCTCTACACCGGCGGCGCGCTCGCAGTCTACGGAGTTTCGTCGGCATCAACGACCTTACAAAATCAAGGTGCTGGCACGTATGCCCTCACCATCGGCGGCACCGCCTCAACGTCGCTTCGCTATTACGAAGTGCGCGATACGGGCAGTGACGGAATCATCTTCACTGGTTTGCCACAGGTGACTACACTTTCAAACGGGGATTTCGGAGTATCGCAAACCGGTGGTTCGGCGATAACGGTCGGCGGCTCGGTCATCACCAATAACCCAGCCAAGAACTTCACACAAAACCGCTTTGCACTCGATGGCGTCGGCAGTGCATTCAATGTCACCGCCACCGGCACGACGGTCAGTGCGTGGCGCTTTGCCAATCACTACGGTGACATTGACGGAGAAGCCAATGACGTTGATCCGGGCGGAGACCCAGGTTATGTGGCGTGGGATGACTCAGCCGCACTCATCACGGTCGCGGGCGCAGTCTACAGCGACGAAGGAACGACCGTTTCAAATGTGTGCGACGGCAGTAGCAACGTGATCGTGCTTACAGTGGCCGGTATCACGTCGTACACCGCTAGTTGCAACGCAACGACCGGCGCGTACAGTATTTCCAATGTCTCGTACGGTACCACCGACTCACTTGTCGTGTACATAAGCGGCACTTCGTCAGAGGGTGCCACTGTGACCAAAGAACCAATCTCAAACATTGGCGATTTGGATATCTACGAAAATCGAGTGATTGTGCGCCATGAAAACGTGAACCCTATTACCATTGCCGATCTCGCGGTATGGGACTCTGGAGACGACGCAGATATTCCATTCACCGCCGTCAATGCCGGTACCGACACACTCATCTTGCCGGCCAATCGAAAACTCATTGTGTGGGACGCCAAAGAATTTGCGCCGAGTGGAAACGTAACGGTGGCTGGCGGTGGCGCCGGAGCCGACTATGACGGAACACTTGAGCTTCACGCTGATGCGCTCTGGACTGGACAAGGTACAGAAACTCTCAGTGTCGGCGGCAGTATGATTCTTGGTAACAACGCCGATTTTGTCAGTAGCAATGGCACGACGACGTTTACCACAACCGGCGCCGCTCGAACTATCGACGTGAATGAACACTCTTTTCACCATCTTGATTTTACTGGTTCGGGAAGTTGGGTTATTTCGGACAACACGCTCACCGTAGATGGCAATCTGCGTAAAAGTGCGGGTGCACTCACGTTCCCGATCGGCACATCTACTTTTGCCGGATCGCTGGTACAGACTGGAGGCACCTTTGATGCCAATGGTGGCCACGCGCTCTTTACCGGATCAGGCATTGTGACAGAAGGGGGATCTGATCTAGCCGGCGTCACATTTTCCGGCGCCGCCTACACCTGGGGCGACACCAACGCCACCACGACCGGTGTCTTTACCGTCGAAAGCGGTACCATCACTCTACCGTCTGGCCGTCTCACTGTCGGCGGTGACTTCGCAAATACTGGTGGGTCTATCATCCACAACACCGCTGACTTGAAACTCATCAACGCCACCACGGCCACACTCTTGGCATCGAGCTCCGACCTCTACGCGGTCAACTTCGCTGGCGGAGGCGCTTACACCATGCTTGATGAAGATATTACCTTCCTCGACAGCGTCTTTATTACCGACGGAAACGTCACGCTGGCATCAGGCACACTGTCTGTCGGCGGCAGTTTTGATGCGAGTGGCGGCACCTTCTCTCACGCTTCAAATACTGTGTTGTTCAACTCTTCCGATAGTGGGGAATTCATTGATCCAGGCGTGAGTTCGTTCTACAACGTGCAAATTGGTGCACCGACCGGGGGCTACACGCTGGCGGCTTCCGCGACGACTACCAACAACTTTACGTTGGCGAGCGCGAGTAGCTTCACTTTACAGTCTGGAGCTACATTAAAAGTGGAAGGTGTGTTCTTAAACAGTGTCGGCGGAGCCGCGACGACTTGGACTGGCAGTGCTCTAGCCCTTGATGGTGCGAACGCCTATTCGCTCAACACCAAAACTACGGGCGGCGACGTGTACGACGGCCTCACTATCGGTGCCGCCAGTGACATTCGCATGTGGAACTCGAGAGCGACTTCAACCGTCGCGGCGAACGCCTCGCTCTACTCTCAAGATCACAATGCGGTCGACGGAGCGTTGAATATTTATGGCGACTTCACTATCGGTACCACTTCTGAATATTGGAGCTATGCCACCGACTTCGATGGTGTGAGTCTTCTTGGTAGCGAGCGAGTGGTCACAGTGCAACACGAAGCGAATGCTACAACTACACTTTTGAGCGGTTCGTTGGCAGTTGTTGGCGAGAGTGGAAATGAAACCACCATCACCAATCAAGGCAGTGGTACTTACAGTGTCAATGTGGCGGGTGGTACGCTGAATGCACAGCGTTATATCTTTCGAAATCTTGGTGCCAACGGACTTTCACTATCCGGCACTCCAGCCATTACTTCTCTTTCATACGGAGATTTTGAACTCGCGGTAGACGGCGGCACCTTGCTCACGCTTTCCTCAACGACACTAAACGCCAACGCGTCGATGGTCCACACCGGCAACCGCTTCGCCACCACCACTGCTATTAGTGGAGCGAACATCACTATGACTGGTTCAACCAGCAACGCCTGGACGTTTGTCAGCCATACCGGTAACCTCGACGGTGAAGCCTTTGATGTCGACGGAGTTGATGACTGCGGGTCGGTGCGCTGGAGCGACAGTGCTTGTCTCCTCACCCAGCAGACAGGCTACCGTTGGCGGAATGACGACGGCGGACTGGGAGTGCCTGACAGCGAGTGGTATGACGCGGCCTGGAACGCACGGAAACAAGTGCGAGTCGTAAACGCTGATGCCACGAACTACACCAACGCTGCAGTGCAATTGTACGTGGAATATGACTCCGACATGCAAGCTGATTTTGGCGATCTTCGCTTTACCGATGAGAGCGGTACTACCACTCTTCCGTTCTGGATCGGCTCCACGACCGCGAGCACGATCGCTGAAGTGTGGGTACAAGTTGCGACACTACCGGCCGAGGAAACCGCAACTGTCTACATGTATTACAACAACCCAACCGCTACCACTACCAGTTCAAGCACCGACGTGTTTATAGCGGCCGACGACTTTGAAGATGATGATATTTCGGAATACAGCGGACAGACAAGTCTTTTCAACACAGGCACCTCGTTTGCCTACGACGGCACCTATGGTCTCGACAACAGCGGCAACACCACTGGTCGAGCGAATCTCGGCGGTATTTACAGATTTGGTCAAACCGTCAGTCAGGGAGAAACAATTCGCTTTTGGCAGTACGTCGACACGGCTGGCACTTCCGACGAGACATGTACAAAATTTGCCGTTCAAGGTACCAACGTGCCAAACGACAACTACGCGGTCTGTGTTGAGTTGCCTGGCACTGACCATATCGCAGTCGTGGAAGATGTAACTGAAAATGAATCATCTGGCGCCACACTCGCGACCGCCGATGTATCTTTCACTACCGGTTGGTATGAGTTTGAACTCGATTGGGGTACCGACGATACACTCTTCCTATCACTCTACGACGCTTCTCATTCACTTGTCGCGACCACCTCGGCGACTGACAGCTCGTACACGTCGGGCGGTATCGGTTTCACTTACTGGTTTAATCAAGGAGGCTTTGACAGCTTTAGCTCACGACCGACCCTCGCGACCGAACCAACCATACTCTTTGGAGCCGAACAGGCTGATGGAGGAGCATCCTTCGCCGCAGCACAAAACACCGCCGCGACCTTCAGTGTGACCGACACGGCGCGCCTACGTGTAGTCGTTGAAAACAGCGGACTGGCAATTGGCGGTCAAGAATTTCGGCTTGAATTTGCGTCCCAGGATACCGCGCCGAGTTGCGAAGCCGTCGATGAAGCAGACTACGCTCCGGTGCCACCACAAGCCAGCTGTGGTACTTCGGCTGTCTGTATGCAGACTTCCAATAATGTGACAGACAGCGCAAGCGTTGCCGATCTTCTCGTCAATGCCGAAGGCGCCTTCACTGCCGGCGAGGTGCGCGAAGATCCTTCCAATACCACGAGTGCCATTGATGTTGACCAAAATGAATACACCGAACTCGAATATGTCATCACGCCAACATCCAATGTGATTGATGAAAATCTCTGTTTCCGCGTCACTGACAACGGTACGTTCTATGATACATACTTGCAAGTAGCAAAAATGTCCCTTCGCTTTGACCCGATAGTTGACAGCATTACTCTCAACAACGGCGAGGCGATCTCTTTGCTTCCTGGCACCACCACAGCGGTCGTAGCGACCGGTACCGTAACGGATCTCAACGGCTACACTGACCTCTCTCACGCTACCGGTACGTTCTACCGCGGCGGCGTCGTAGGAGGGGCAAGCTGTGCTGTCGATAACAACAACTGTTACAGCGTCGGTGGCTCGGCTTGTACATTTACCGATTGCGCCGGCGACAGTTGCACCGTGTCTTGCCAAGCTGATATTTACTTCCACGCCGACCCAACCGATACTGGCAGTGCCTACGACGGCGAGGAGTGGTTTGCGTTCCTTGAGGTGGAAGACACCGGCGGTGGTTATGATTTTGGAACATCCATTGGACAAGAACTCAATACACTGCGCGCGATTGATATTGACGGCGCGATAGATTACGGCTCGGTCGCCGTAACGGAAGACACCGGCTCGGTGAATGCCACCACCTCGATTGAAAACCAAGGTAACGTTGAAATAAATATCGAAGTTGAAGGTACCGACATGACCGACGGCTACAGCTCCACCATCCCGTCGACAAAGCAGAAGTTTGCCACTTCAACCTTCACGTATTCCGGCTGTGGTGCCAGCTGTAACTTGCTCTCTAGTACCACCCCGGTAGTTCTCAACGTCGATCTGTCTAAGCCAACAACCACGACGCCGCCGGTTGCAGACACCGTGTACTGGGGCATTGCTGTTCCATTTGGCGTCAACAGCGCTCCGCACCAAGGTCAGAACGTCTTTACGCCGGTTGGCCCATAAGCCAATGGTATGATTAAAAAAATGTCCTTATCAATCACAGTCCGCCTCGTTACGCTCTTATTTTTGTTGCCGCTTTTGACCTTGGCGCAGTCGAGCGATCAAGAAGCTCCGGAAATTTCCAACGTGGAAGTGAAAGAAGTCAGCGAAACCAGCGTGACGATTACCTGGGACACCGACGAAGATGCCGACTCATCAGTGAACTACGGCTTGCAACCAGACTACGGCATCGTGCGCATACCGGTCGCAGAACGCACCTCACACTCGATTACGCTCGGTGCTTTGGAGCCCGGTCGCGTCTACTACTTCCGTGTCGTGTCGGCCGACGAAGAAGGGAATCAAGGCATTTCGGCCGACTACAAAGTGCAGACATCAGGCACCCCGCAAACCGGAGAAGGTGAGGGAAGCGGCCAAGCGGAAGGACAAGGACAGAGCAGTCAAACAGCCACCACGGAAGAAATTAAAACCGAGGAGATCGTCGAACAAATAAAAGAAATTACCGACCCTCAAAAGTTGCAGGAAATTATTAACGAAACCATCAAAGCTGTGCAAGGTATTACTGAGGATTTGACCATTGTTGGTCCGCCGACGGTGCTACCGGAGACTACCACCGCCACCATCAAATGGACAACCGACCGTGAAGCCAGTTCTGAAGTAGTTTTTTCACCAACCAACGGCTTTGACGGTTCAAGCTACGCGTTTTCACAAGTCTCAACTGGTGCCGATACTACCGATCATGAAATACAACTGATCGGACTCGATGCGTTCACCGAATATAGCTTCAAGGTAAAATCGACCGACGGTTTTGGCATTACCGGCGAGAGCCGCAACTACACATTTAAAACCAAAGCATCGGCTCCGGAAATCCGCAACCTGCGAGTGGTAAAGGTAGAAGAAAACGCCGCCACGCTTGCCTGGGACACCACCGTGCCGGCGAAGGCGCTCGTTGAGTACCAAGACCAAACGACCGGCGCTGAAAGCTCGGTCGGACGTCCGACGCTCGCCACCACGCATCAGATGCGCCTCGCTGATCTTACGCTCGGCACCCGCTACGTTGCCTTTGTGACGGCCGAAAATTCAAGCGGCGACCGTATCCGTAGCCAACCGATACAATTTATTACCGTTCGCGACATTGCCGCGCCTATCATCACCAACGTCACCAACGAATCAACTCTTTTTCCAGGCGGAGAGTCGCGCATACAAACGATTGTTGAGTGGGACACTGACGAAGCAGCCAACTGTCTCATGACCTACCAAGAAGGTGTCGCCGGCGGTACCGAACCGTTTACCATTGAGAAAGAGCAATTAGAGTACAACACGCGGCACGTCGAGGTGGTGGTAGATTTTGCACCGGCGACGGTCTATCAGTTCTACCTCACCTGTACCGACGAAGCCGGTAACGACGTCCAATCGGAAAACTTCGTACTCTTCACGCCGATTCAAGAAAAAAACATCATCGACCTCATTATCGAGAACTTTGAGAGTACCTTCGGCTGGGTTAAGAACATTGCCGGATAAGTCTGCTCTCGGAGCTTTCTCGTCCAGCAATCTGCTTTAGGAAAAAGCAGATTGGGACGTAAATTCAGAATAATCGCTGCCGCTCCTTTCTTCATTTAACCTTCGGCTGGGTAAAAAACATCGCTGGGTAAGTCGCTCGTAGTACAACGGTAATACAAGAAGAAAGAGGGCTGGCACGAAACCTTGACTTTTTATACAGATTGTGTATAATGAAAGATAGAAGTAGGGCAATCCTGCCAAGAATTGTACGGCCTAAGGAGGGCCATTCACATGAAAAGTCGTTTTCTGGTGGCTTTCGCCATGTTCGCGTTGTCGCTCACGGGTTGTGATTCGGCGGATAAGCCGACCACAATCAGTTCCGACCGACCAGTTGTCGTCGAAGCAAACCAATCGCTTGCGGCTCGCATTGACGCGGGGCACTACGATTTTGTCGATTCCGACATCCAGTCCAACTTCAAAGTCGAGTCCGTTACGGCCGATTACGAAGCCCAGCTGGTAACGGTCGCCTTCAACCGCGGTATTTCTTCGGAGAATGCGGTCGCGGAAATCAAAGCTTACGGACTGCGCCCCGCCAACACGTCCGAATGCATCGCCTACGGCGCGACTATTGCCAAAGCACGTTACCAGTTTGATCTCGGTCCCCCACCGTACTGGCTGGCTTGTTTCGGCAGTATCGCTACTTTCAACGGTGAGCGTCACGTGCTTGTATTAGGTGGCTGGAACGGCGTCTGGGGGCTCCACCTCGGCCGGTGGGAGCTTGGCTGGGGGCCCAACGAACGTCTTCTCGCCGTTCGTCCTTAGAGCTTGCGAGGAGTTGAACTGAAACTGATCTTTATTGCTTTTGAATTTTGGCCGCCGCCTCGACGTATGTCGTGCGGCGGCCTTTTCTGTGGATGAGGTGTCGATCAATTTGCAACAATTGATGCCATAATATAAATACCACGGGGTACTTATAAGTAACGAAGTATTGACCCGGTGGCAGTGCCTCCAGCAATTCGCCCTAGGGGCGGCGAATTGGGAAGTAAATTCTGAATAATCGTTACACTCATTTCATCATTTAATGGCCAAGCCGCTTATCGTCTGTCGGGATCTTTCGATTATCTACAATAAGGGGAAGTCGAACGAATTTAAAGCGCTCACGGGCGTGAACACTGATATTTTTGAGGGTGAGTACATCATTCTTTTCGGCGCATCAGGCTCGGGCAAGTCGACCCTCATGTATTCCATTCAAGGCTCACTTCCGCCTGGCGAGGGCACGCTCCTCATTCGTGGTGACGATATCTATTCGTACCCGCCGGCCGAGCGTGTGTATTTCCAGCGCTTCGTGATGGGAATTATTTTTCAGTCATTCAACCTGATTCAATCGCTCTCGGTGCTCGACAACGTAGCGCTACCGATGATTTTTTGCGACGTAGACAAAACTACCAGAGAACGTCGCGCCCAGATGCTTCTCGATCGTTTTGGCGTGGGGCATGTTTCGCATAAAATCCCCGCTATGCTCTCCGGCGGTCAACAACAACGCGTGTCGGTGGCGCGTTCGATGGTAAACGACCCCAAGATTCTTCTCGCAGACGAACCAACTGGCAACCTTGACTCTGTTTCGACACAGCAAGTGATGGATAAAATTGATGAAATCAACACCTTCGATCGCCGTACTATCATTATGGTGTCACACAACGCCGCTCACTTGAGCTATGCGCACCGAGTCTACTACCTCAAGGACGGCCTCATCGTTCGTGAAGTCGTCAACCCACAGCGCAAGCAAATCAAGCCAGTGCAGGAAGGTGAGACGATCGTCACCGAGCTCGAACAACTGGCTCGACTGTACCCCTACGACTCAGTGGACACGCTCCGAGTGAAGAGCTTAGTCAACTATTTGACGCAAGACTACACTTTCGACCAGCTGATCCGGCTGGAGCGCGCTTCGGGTATGTTTATCAAAGGAAAAATCGACCGCGACGCTTACATAAAAAGTCTCGTCTTGCCTTTAGAAAAAGGCGGCGTCGAGGTGCCGGAGGCAGAAGCGCGCAAAATGGCTACCATCGCCGGTCGTATGATGGAGAATGCACTTGATATCAAGCGATTCAGAGCGCGCAAAGACAACGACGGTATCTTTTTTAGTCAGCACAAATTGTCAGAACGACTACGCGAACACTTGATCCAACAACACCGAGTAAAGCTCAACAAAGAGCAGGATGAAAATCTTACCGAGCTGATTGCTGATCGGGTGACCGGTGTGATTGAGGATGAAGAATTTAATGAACGATTGATGAAGGGGGTACGGGCGGGCGGTCTTGGCCTCGATGAGAAAGAGGCAGACGATATCACGCGCTACTTCGAGAAAGTAATCGCACAGGGAGTTGATGTGAGTTACAAGAGTTAAGGTATCGTGCATGTGCCATAATGGTTGGTGTGAGAGTGCAAGACTTGGCACAGCTTTCGACGCGTATGTTCAAAACCAACCCGATGCGTACGTGGTTGACGATTTTGGGTATGGGTGTCGGCACCGGTGCGGTCGTTGTCTTGGTGGGGCTCGGGTTCGGCCTGCAAAAAATTATTCTTGAGCAGATTGTCTTTGGAGAGACTCTGCTTTCACTCGGCGTTTCCTCAACCGGCGCGCAAGGTCTGCGACTTACTCCAGAAACCATTACCGAATTTGAAAACAACGAAGCGGTACTCGATGCGGCACCCTTGGCGCGCTTTCCTGCGCTTGTCACCTACAAGGGTCTCACTGGAAACGTCTTTGTGCAGGGAGTCGAACCGCCGTATCTTCGCTACGCCGGCGTGACTGCTATCGCCGGAGAGGTGTTCACCGACGCTGACGCGGGGGATGTGAATTCAGTTATGCTGTCTCCAGCAATTTTAAAATTGTTCGGAATTACTGACGAAGAAATGGATGCGTTCATTGGACAAAAAGTGTCGTTTCGACTCCTTGTGCCGGCCGATGACGGGACCGACGCTGTGAACGAAATTGTGATCGACAAAGAATACACCGTACGCGGCATTACTAAAGAAGAAGGTGTACTCAATGTGATGATGATGCTACCAGAACTTCGCAATTACGTCGGTATAGAAGAATTTGAGCGCATCCAAGTGCGCGTTGATTCGAATGAAAATTTAGCAACAGTTGAAGATTGGCTGATTGAGAAGGGGTACCGCGTTACCGCGTTGTCAAAGACCGTCGAACAGGCCTCCAAGATTTTTCAAGGAATACAAGTGGTACTCGCCACGTTTGGTGGCATTGCGCTCGTTGTGTCCGCGATTGGCATGTTTAACACCATGACGGTGACACTGCTCGAACGTACCAAAGAAATCGGCATCATGCGCACCATCGGCGCGTCACCGAACGATGTAAAAAATTTGTTCGTTTCCGAGTCGATCGTTGTTGGTTTTCTTGGCGGGCTAAGCGGCATTGTGCTCGGCGTCACCTTAGGGGTGACGGTGAACCTTTTTCTTAACGTCTTGGCCAGTCAATTTGGCGGTCAAGCGGTGGCACTGTTTTCGTTCCCGCTTGATTTTCTTCTTTTTATCGCACTTTTCTCCGCCGCCGTTGGCTACCTCACCGGCATTTTCCCAGCTCGCCGTGCCGGATCTCTCAATCCGCTGGACGCGATTCGGTATGAATAGTGTGTATAACTTGTGTATAGGCTGTGTAGTAACGGTGTAAAATATGTGTAAAGCTAGTTTTTTATTATAAATTTATTATGTTGTATAACAAAGAAGAGCAGTCGCGCTACCTAAAGACCGCTGGAAAAATAACCATCTTCACCGCCGTTGTAGGTTTGGCGGTGTTTTTGGTGGCTTTCATATTTGATGCCGGAACGCAGCAGTTGAGTAAGGTGTCAGCGCAGTCGGCCACGACGACGCTCACGGTGCTTAACACACCGCCTTTCTTTACAACCGATGCCTATGAGGTGGTGGAATCCTCAACTTCATCACCCACTAATTCTGGTACCGCCATCCAGTTCGCGGCGGTGGCCACAGACAGTAACGGCGCCCCGTATTTCCTTCTTGTTTGTAGTTCGAATGCCACTCCGACCGCCAACGCGGCCGCTGGTCCGGGCAACCTAGGCACCGCTCCGCCTGATTGTGGTGGCGGTACACAATGGGGAGTTTCAACGGCGGCCGCGAGCGGCGCGCTGGCCAGCGTCTCTACCACTACCGCAGAAGTAGCACCTTTCGCAGAACTCAACACTTGGTACGCCTGGGTCTGCGACGACGATCCATTCAATCCTCGCTGTAATGCAACGCCAGTGCAGGGCTTCAGCGCGACAAATTCGTCACCGTTCAACGTCAATAGTCGCCCGGTCTTGACTAATGTCTGGAACGACGGCCCGAAGGATCCCGGGGATATCGTGACCTTTAATTCAACTTCAACTGACCCTGATTCCGTCGGGGGAGAGGATGACATATATCTAATTGTCTGTAGTGACAACACCAGCTACAACCCTACCACCAACTCTTGCGGATCTGCTTTCTTAGCCTCGACCACCGTCGGTGTGGCGGCTGACGCAGACGCGGCATACACGCTGGCTTCAATCTTGCGCGACGCACCCTACCCAGCCTACGGCTATATTATCGACGAACATGGACACGAAGCGTTAGCTAACCCCGACCAATCAAACTTCACCGTCAATAACGTTGCGCCGGTTGTCCTCGGCGGCGATATAAGCCTTAATAGTGGTTCAAACATTACGTTGACTCAGGAGGGAGCCGAGACAACCGGCTTTACACTTGACTTCACCGTTCGTGATGCGAACAGCTGTCTGACCTCCGCTTCAAGTTCAGAGATTACCGATTACGTAGTATCTGTGTTCAGATCAAGTTACGGCACCACTACCTGTACCGGCGCGGCTGGTTCGTATAATCCAAATTATTGTTACCCGAATGGCCTTGCAACAACAACCTGGAACTTAAGCTGTACTGCCTCGAGCACGCAGTGCACCAGCCCATTCGTCGACCAACTCGACTATACTTGTACGTTCCCATTATGGTTCGTAGCTGACCCAACCGACGCGGCACCCGAAACGCCAGCGGCGTTTGCGGCTGATAACTGGTCTGTCGGAATAGCTGGGGCAGATGATGACTTTGCGACTAGTTCAATGGCCACGACTACCAACCCGGTTGAACTGATTAGTTTCACTGCGCTTGATTTGCTCACCGCTCAAATTCCGTACGGGTCTCTTGAACCAGGTGACGACACCGGCACGCTCAGCGCAACTACCTCTGTCTTATCAGTGGGTAACACTGGGCTTGACCAGGAAGTTGAAGGTGAATCAATGTGCGGTACGTTTGCCATTGGCAGTGAATGCGCACCCTCAGCTACTTCAACTATTCCTGAAAGCGAACAACAATTCGCCTCGACCTCACTGGCATACAACAGCCCGCTTGCTATTATCCTTTCCTCATCAACGGTGCAAGAAGTCGAACTTGATGTCGCCAAAACAACGAGCACTTCAACTCCAAGTTCGGGAGTGACCTACTGGGGTATCTCCGTACCAATCTCCATCACGCTCGCTGGTAGCTACCAAGGACTCAACACTTTCTACGCGGTCACGGCCGAAGCGACCGACTGGTAACAAATCCACGCCTTTACTTTGTACACAACACCACTGTTATCCCGCAGTGGTTGTTGCTTTTTATGGCTTTTTTCTCGATAATTATGTGAATTGTCCATGGGCGGGTTAGCGCGACAGCTGTGTGTGGTCTCTATGCTGGTACCAGTGTTTTTTTTCAGTGCCGGCGTGACTGATGTTTTTGCTGGTTTTGGTATTACACCGCCGTATGTGAAGAACACCAGCCTGACTCGCAACTCAGTGTATGAACAGCAAATTCTCCTGGTACGCGGTGACCCTGATGTGGCGCAAAAAGCGGAGATCACCATCGACGCTCCAGAAATTGAATCCTGGATAGAAATAGTTGAGGGTGAAAATATTTCCTTGCCGCGAGGTGAACAAAAGGTACCTATGACAGTACGGGTCACCGTGCCGTCTGATGCTGAGTTTAAGGAATACGAAGGTTCGATTCGCATTCGCACGGTGCCGGAGGACGGACAAGTGGCAATAGGCGCGGTGAGTATTTCTCTCGGCGCACTCGTTGACATTGAGTTGTCAGTCATTGATAAACAGATAAAAGATTTTCGCATTAGAAAAGTGGCCGTTGATGATTTAAACGAAGGGCACAAGCTCGGGTGGTTATTTTTCCCCGGAAAAATCCGCTTTAAAATGTTAGTGGAAAACACTGGCAACGTCGATATTGCACCTTCGAAAGTGGATTTTCGTATTTATGATCGGACTGGCAAAGTACTACTTGAGGAGACAAAAAACATTGGCAAAATGAAACCGATAGCGCCATACGCGACCGGTGAGGTATTGGCCGAATTACCGACTCGTCTGCCCGCTGACAGCTACATTGCACGATATCGAATTCTTAATGGGGAAGATATAAAACAGGAGGGCGACCTTAGCCTTAGTATTTTGCCGGAGGGTACGCTGCAGGTCGCAAGCTTCGGCTTTATTGGGCTTTCACTCGCGCACAAAGTTTCAGTCTTGTTGCCGATTTTCTCACTGCTTATTGTGATTCTCTACTTCCTACACATACGCCGACGAAAGCGTCATGGGAAAGGTTAGCATTTTTTGTACATTCTCTGCGGTGGTAGCCCTGGTGTGCGTTTACGCGCTAGGAGTCTTTACGCCCACACCGGTAGCGGCACAGTTTACCGCTACTACCACTCTCACTTTAAGTGTTTGTGGCAATATCATTGTTGATCCCGGTGAGCAATGTGACGTGCCGGGCGAAACCGGAGTGTATAGCCAAACCATAGCCGGTAGGCAGTGCACCGTTTCGTGTTTATTTGGACCTTACTGCGGCGACGGAATTTTGCAAACAATTCACCAAGAAGAATGTGACGACGGTAACAACACCGACGGTGACTTCTGCTCGGCAATTTGTGAAGTCGAGCCGGCCGGTTCGGGCGGCGGCGGCTCCTCGGGCGGCTCCTCTGGCGGCGGCGGTGGTAGTAATCGTGATCTTGGAGACACCCAAATTAACGTTATCGGAAGAGCCTATCCGTCGCGAACTGTAAATTTTTTAATTGACACTGAATCTGTCGGCTCAGTACAGTCAAACAGTAGCGGCGCGTTTGAGTTCGCTGCTGAAGCATCGCCCGGAACTGCCACCCTTGGAGTGTGGTCAACCGACACGAGCGGCACGCGGTCGATCACCCTCAATACTACTTTTGATGTGACGCAAGGCGCCATTACGAATATTAACGGCGTGCTGTTACCGCCTACGATACGAGTCACGAACCCAAATGTGATTCCAGGAGCGGCTGTCACTGTATCTGGTCAGTCTGTTCCCAACACCACCCTTGAGCTACATGTCGACAACAGCACCGTCATTGAGCGAACCAGCGTGGCGGCTAACGGTAGCTGGAGCATTAGTCTAAACACCAGTCAGTTATCCATAGCTGAACACACACTCCGCGCCCGCACGGTGGCCGGTACGCCGCCACTCACGTCACAAAGTAGTTTCAGCAGCTCCCTGCAGCTTTTTGTGGGCATAGAAGGTCGTGCGACTACACCCTCTGACTTGAATCGCGATGGCAAAATTAATCTTACCGACTTTTCAATTTTGATTTTTTGGTGGCAAACCAATGGCGGAGACTCAGACCCCCCGGCTGACATTAACGGGAACGGTCGGGTGAGTCTTGAGGACTTCTCGATTCTTCTTTTTAATTGGAGCGGATAAAATGAATAAAGATTTGTGCATAACTGCAAGGGATAGATTGGGGTGCATCGTACAATGAAGGAGTACATATTTGGGAGGTAGTCAATTTAATGCTACTGCCCGGCACCTTCTCTCGGCAGTGACGAGAGAAGGTGCCGGGGATGCTTCAGCCGAGTGTTACCAAATACGTATGTTCACAGTTCGTCTTTTCAGCATACCGGAGTGGAGACCAGTATGTCGACACAAGTTTTCTTGGTTGTAGCACACACCACGTGCTATAAGTCTGTGAGCTAATACAACGTAGAGTATATGCACAGAACGTCACAAACGTTCTCCGTGCTCCAAGCCACAGCAGCGATTGTGGGCCTCGCCATCTTTCTTTGGTCAGTAGGTTTACCGTCACTCCGCTTTGCGGAAGCTGCTAATGTCAGCTCTTTTAGCGACACACTTTCGGATTCAGCGCCGACTGTTGCGTCAGACCATACCATCGTGTTTACCACTCCGACCGGAGTAGCAAACGGGTCAACCATAACACTTGATTTTGCAGATGGTCCATTCGTCGTTGGTTCAGTGAATGACACCGACATTGACGTTGCGACCACCTCAGATTTCACGTTAGCGGCTGATTGTACGGGTTCGGAACAAGCGAGTGCAGCGTTTTCAGGAACGACTCTCACCATCACGTTTTGTGCAGGTGACGGAGGCTCGATTCCAACGAACGGTACCACCACCATTGAAATTGGCCTCAACGCCACTTCAGGAGGTGCTGGTAACGCACAGCTCACCAACCCTGCCGCTGGTTCGTATGAGATCAACGCAACAGCCGGAGCATCAGACACGGGTTCAACTCGTGTCATGATTCTTAGCTCAGTGACTGTTACCGCTTCTGTCGACACCATCTTTACTTTTACAGTGAGTGGAGTCACAAGCGGCCAAGCAGTCAACACAGCTGACACGACCGGAGGTGCCACAACGGCCACCACAATTCCGTTTGGTGAACTGTCTGCCAACACAGCCAGTACTGCCGCTCAAGATCTCGCGGTGACAACGAACGCCCGCAACGGTTTCGTCGTCACGGTAGTCACAGACCAGCAACTCAGCTCAACCAATGGTGCCGATATCGATTCGTTCCGAAACGGTAACGGAGATACTGTTGCCGTTGCTTGGGAAGCGCCATCTGAGACTCTCGGAGATGAAGATACGTACGGTCACTGGGGCGTTGCTTCAGATGACGACACTCTCACGAGTGGACTTACCAATCCTTTCAACGTAGGTAGCGGCGGGGATCGCTTTGTTGCGGCTCTCACGTCACCAGTTGAAGTGTTTCGGCACACCGGTCCCGCTGATGGCACCGGACAGGGAGAAGGAACCACTCGTGTCGGTTACAAAGTAGAAATTGGCGGCTTGCAGGAAGCAGCTAGCGACTACACAGCTACGTTGACATACGTAGCAACACCAGTTTTCTAAAAAATTGGCTCTAAGCTTGGAGTAATCAAAAAACCCTATCTCCCACCACGAGAAGGGTTTTTTGTATGTGCACAGGTTACATTTCAGAGTTGTCTCACTGCTATAATCTAGAATATGAAAGGGAAGTTAGGAATTGCTATCCTCGGGCTGTTTTTTTGTAGCGTTGCTGTGCCGTTTTCGGCCACTGCCGCGTCTCTGTATATAGACCCGGGTCACAGCGAGATCAACCGCGGCGATGCCATCACACTCGCGGTTCGGCTCGATGTTGATGAGGCGGCACAAGAATGCGTGAACGCGATTGACGCCGTCATTACTTACACCGAAAATGTCGTGCCGATTGATATCTCCATCGGAGATTCGATTTTTAATGTCTGGGTTGAAAACCCCATCATTAACAAGGACAAACGCACTATCACTTTTGCCGGCGGAATTCCAAATGGTTACTGCGGTCGCATTTCAGGCGACCCGCGCCTCACCAATAATCTCATCAACATAATTTTTAGATCACCCGGCTTTGCTATTGGTGGAGAGAACGACGCAGTGGCTCATATTGACTTTGATCCTGCTACATCGGCCTATTTAAACGACGGGCAAGGTACTGTGGTGGCTCCCACCGTCTACGGCGCGACCATAGCGCTCACAAAAAAAGCTGGTGCGGTGTTGGAAGACCCGTGGCGTGAAGCAGTCCAGGCTGACGTTAGGCCGCCGGAAGAGTTTAGTATCGCTCTCGAAAAGGACACGTTGGCGTTTGGAGGCAAACACTACATTGTGTTTAACACCACCGACAAACAAACCGGCGTCGACCAGTACCAAGTAATAGAACAGCCACTAGCTGAATTTGGCACCTTCATCTGGGGCCGCGCCGATGCACCATGGATAACTGCCCGCAGTCCCTACGTGCTCAAAGACCAATCGCTCAACAGCATTATCCGTGTACGGGCGCTTGATAAGGCCGGGAACGAATACATTGCAACCCTGGTGCCGGATTCAAGCATGCGTGGTATTGCTACAGTACAGATTCTTAACGGAGTGTTGGCTCTCTTGGTGGTCATGTTGCTCGTCGTGGGCGGCATCGTTGTCACGCATGTCATCCGACGTCGGAAGAGGTTGGCTACGCCCGAGGAGGAAGAAATGAACAAAGAAATAGAAACACCCACTTCTCTATATGACTAGCTATTTTACACAACTACCCATCAAAAAATTATTTTTTGCTTTTGCGCTACTGTTTTTTACTTTTTCGCTGGCTTCGTCGGCCGAAGCCGCGACCTTATCACTTTCTCCAGCCACTGGGGTGTACCAAGCAAACGGTACATTTTCTGTACGAGTGATGGTAAACACGAACGGGCAAGCGGTGAATGCCGCTGACGGTACGTTAAGCTTTAACCCGCGAGAACTCTCGGTCACTGCCGTCAGTCGGTCGAGTTCGATATTCAACCTCTGGGTTACCGAGCCAACATTTTCAAACAGTGCCGGAACTATCAGTTTTAGCGGCGGATCGCCGACTGGCTACACCGGCAGTGCCGGTGCCATTATGACCATCACGTTCCGAGCGGCCGGTGCGGGAGCACCCCGGGTTTCCTTTACCGGTGGTTCGGTCCTGGCTAATGACGGCAAAGGCACGAATGTGCTTACTGCCATGAATGGCGGCAGTTACACGATTCAAGCGGCCACGATAGCGCCGACGCCTGAAGTAATCGAATACGTAGCGCCGGCCAATACCCCGGCCGCACCGCAAGTCGTTTCAACCACGCACGCAGATACAAACGCCTGGTATGCACAAAAGACTGCTGAGCTAACCTGGAATGTCCCAAGCGGAGTGACGAGCGTCCGAACTCTACTCGATCAATCTCCGAGCACTATTCCTACCAAAGTATATGATGAGCCAATTTCTTCAATTTCACTGCCTGACTTGCCGGAAGGAGCTTCTTATTTTCACATCCAATTTAGAAATGCTGATGGCTGGGGAAAAGTAACTCACTATAAAATGGCTGTTGATACGGAAAAGCCAATCTCTTTCACCATCGAATCGACGGAAAATTCCGACCTAGGTAATCCACAGCCAACTTTGAAGCTCAAGGTAGTCGATGTCACCTCAGGAATAGGCCGCTACCTGGTCAAAATTGACGCAGCGGAACCATTTGAATTTATAGACAAAAACGCCTCAAATACCATCGCGTTGCCATCGCTTTTGCCCGGCTATCACACGGTGATCATCGAAGCATTTGACCGTGCCGCCAACAGCCTTATCGCTACGTACGCGCTTACTATTGAAGCCTTCGCTAGGCCCGTATTCACCGAATACCCGACTGAAGTAAGCGAAACAGTCATTCCGGTCATAAAAGGTAAAACAAAACCCGGTGCAACGGTCGAAGTCTCACTGCAAAAAATTGGTAACGCCGTCTCACTGTATACAGTACAAAGCGACGAACACGGTACATTTACTTTCATTCCCGAAGCCCGCTTTTCGCTCGGCGTCTACGAACTTTCCGCTATCGCAACCGATAGCTATGGGGCCAAGAGCGAACGTTCTGAAGTTATTAGGATTGCCGTTCAACAGTCTGGCTTTATACGTATTGGATCACTTCTCATCAACGTACTCTCGGTAGTTATTCCGCTCCTCGGTCTCATCGCGTTATTGGTGCTCGGTTTCTGGTTACTCTACCTGTCCTGGCGACGGTTTAGGACCAAAGTCGGAGCCGAATCAACCGAGGCGCTCGAAATTTTGCATCGTGAATTCAACGCGCTTCAGCAGAAACTTCGTGAATATGAGACATCGCTGACTGAGACCAGAAAGACTAAGAAATTGTCAAAAGTTGAAATGGCGATGCTCGAGCATTTTGACAAGGCTCTCCAGACTTCCGAACAGGCCGTTGAGAAGGAAATTATGGACGTTAAAAAATTAACCGATCGTCGCAAATAACATGGCACAAAAACATCTTTCAGAAAGAAGTCGTCTTCTGCTAATCACACTTCTCGTGCTCGTGCTCGGTTATTTTGTGGTTCAATTTGCGATCAAGGAACGTCTAGCCGATCTCACGTTACAAACAGAAATTTTAGTGTCTGAACAAGCCGGAATTTTAGCTACGATAGCCGAAACTACTGCTCGGAATGGAGCCGACGCGGTGACGGAACGAATAATCAGAGACTGCGCTCTTGAAGAGAGGACCCGCTTTGATGAACTTTTAGGGAGCTTAGATCAGGGATTGCAGCGCTCCGAATTGACAGAGCTTGAACGGCTCTTTGGCCGTTGCGGAAATTTTTATGCCGAGCGAAAGTCGGTCATGGTTGCGCGTCTCGCTCGTGAAGTTGAAATCTACAGGGCATTTGTCACGCAACTTAACAATTTGTCTGATGCTGACATCAGTGAAAAGTATCAGGTTGAAAAATGGAGCGAGTTGGTGAAGCTTGAGGAACAGCAGAGTGAGCTCTTTTCAAAGCTGGTGCTGACACAAGACAACATCATCACACACTTACTATCCGGCAAAAATGCGAATGGAACAGAGATACAAACTACTTTAGGTGAAGCAAAAGAACTTCAGGAGACTCTGGTTGTAGTCAGCAAGCAGGCCGCATCAATTCGCGGTGAGCTCGTCAAACTGTAACGTATGAATAGGTGGCAAAGCGCTTGGACAAAATTTGTAAAGACATTTAACGTATCGAAAAGTAGCACGGTGAGGTACATGTTTCCAGTGGTGCTCGGTTTTGCCGTTATTCTTGCCGCCAACGTACTGACCAGCACAAGCGCATCTTACATTAGGTTGGAAACTGATAAGGATGCGATTAAAGCCGGCGACCGGTTTGCTCTAGATGTATATGCGTACGCGCACGTTCCGGTAAACGCGGTTGACGTCACCTTACGCTTCAACCCCAAAGCGGCGGAGGTTGTCAGTGTAGACCGCGGACAGTCCGTGCTTACTATTTGGACGGAAGATCCTACCATTGAGAGCGACCGCGTCATTTTGCGCGGTGGCACGTTCCGGCGGGGTTTTCTGGGGGAACACCGCATTGCCACCATTGAACTACAAGCTAAAGAGACCGGCACGAGCGAATTTACAACCGCCGACGTGCTCCTACTTGCCGGCGATGGGCGAGGCACACCGGTTTCGCTCGCAGAAACGGCTGACTCAAAACTCAACCTATACATTTATGATGAAAATACGGCACCGTCCGATATTGGAGTGAGTGTTGAAATTAACATCCTAGCAGATCTCGATGGTGATGGAAAAGTGAGTCTACGGGATGTGAGTACTTTTATGGTGGCCTGGGCAAGCCAGAATCAAACGTACGACTTCAACAACGACGGTCGAATGTCATTTAAGGACTTTTCAATTATTCTGGCCAATCTTTTCTTTCAGTAGAAGTTTCCGACTGTTGATAGCCGCTCTCCTTTGATCGACTGCGGGGTATGATTAGAGTGTGATGGGGAAGAGTTAGAGCGTTGTACAACGTAGAGTGCTGTTGTATGTGGCAATGCACTCTACACACGTAATACACAAATCAGCCGCCAAGAAACGCGCGAGACTTTACTCGTTTGTTTTTGCGAGCAATATTTCACTCTTTGTCGTTACCACGTTGCTGGTATCTTTTTTGTTGCAACCATTCCACAAAGCCCTTGCGCAGTCAGCAGAAGAAGAACAGCTCGATGCGCTTGTAACGGCCGACGACGTAAGTCCGCAAACGCCAATTGTGGAATCAGCAGAAGAGAGTCAAGAAGTACTGCCAGTTGCTCCCGACGTAGCGGCCGATCAAACACCTCAAACTGAAAGCATCGACGCTCCCGAGGCTGAAACGGAAGTGGATAACGGAACCACTTCAGTCGAAGCAGAAGAGACAGCTCCTGTACTACAAACTGAAAACTCAACTTCATCAGTCACCAACACCGCGACGTCCTCTCTAGACGGTGCCGAGCCAACTGCAACAAGCAGTGGCACTTTTGCTTCAACCACTGACGAAGCAACCGAACCTACCACCACACACAGTTCATCAACGGCTTCAACCAGTCTTGAAGAACAAGACAATGATCAAAGCGGAGCTGTAAACAGCGACACAAATGAAGAGGCAACTTCTAGCACGCCAATTGTCGAAACAGAAATTCCCAACGAAAACTCTGAAGAAGTAGCAGTTTCATCAGGAGGAGCCACATCGTCGACAACCACAACTCCAGTCACACAGACCATCGTTGAAGCGCAGTATTTGGTGACCGATGAAAATTTCTATCAGTTTAGCCGCCAATCGTGCGTGGCGGTCGGTGATGGAACGTACCATTGCACGACCAAGACCGACCCAGAATTAGATCAAAATGCAGTTGTCTATGCCGAGCACGGACCAAGTGGTAATATGGAAATCTTTTTACGCACCGCCAAAGGCGAAATCAGGCAACTGACCGACAACGAGTATGATGACACTGCTCCATATTATGACGCAGAAACACTTACTATTGTTTGGCAGCGACTCATCGATGATCGTTACCAAATCATTGAATACGATATTTCGGAAGCAAAAGAGTCGCAACTTACCTTTTCGAGGACTAATAATATGCAGCCAAAAGTTTCCGCCGAGGGCGTCGTGTGGCAGGCGTGGGACAATAACGACTGGGAAATTATGTATTTTGACGGAAAATATACCGACCAACTGACCGACAACATTACCCAGGACGTAACGCCAGTGATAGAAGATGGGTATATTCTGTGGAGCGTCTTGGGTAAGTCAGCGCAAGAGGCGCGCGTATATTCTTTAAAAAGCGGTGAGATGTTATCTATCACCGGACATGAAGGAGGTGTGATTGAAAACCCACGCTTTGTGCTTGTGTATGATACAAAATTTGAAAACGGTGACATCGTGACGCAGGGATTCGATCCGGTAACGGGACTATCAGCTCCCATTAGCGCCAAGCCAGCAGAGAAACCGATTGACATCCCCACTCCCGACCCTATCGGTGAAATTAGAGCGCTCATACAAAACAAATCACCTCACGAAGATGATCTCTACCTTGACAACAGTGACCAGACACCTGATGACCTTGACTTGAATCTTGCGTCAAGTAGCAACGCGACAAGCACTGACACTTTGAACCTCAAGACTTCGCAAGTAAAAGTTATTGGTGCAGACGAAACGGTAGTGGTCGGTACATCATCGATAGCCACGACTACGCCTTTTGAATTGACAGACTTTGATCTCGTTATCACGAAAGACGCCACCAGTAGCACCAGCACTAAGGGTGAAAATGCACAGTACTAACATAGGTTTTCAGCCTAAATCTCGTAGAATGGTAAAGAAATATGCTTTGGAGGACTCGATTTAAAAATCGTTGCTTAGTACCTGTAACTGGCTTCTTGCTTGCGCTTCTGTGGCTTGAACTGCTACAGGCAGTAGCACCTTATGGGTTAATCACGAGTCTCTTCGAACACGCCAACGCGGCGGAAGTGACTGTGGATACGGCCGTAAGTACCGCATCTGCGGAACATCTCTTTTTGGGGTCACAAACAGTTTTTATATCAGATCAAACTGGCTATAAATTCTATGTCGATAGTACAGGTGTCTGTGCCTACAGCAAGACCGTCAATGGCGGCACATCGTGGGGTGCGGCAGTAACAATTGACGCGCAAACCGACTGCTATAGCGTGGCTGTTTGGTATGACCAATGGACACCAGGCGATTCAGGCACCAACATTCACATCGTCACTGCTGATCCCGGTAATGATGATACGTGGTACAACCGACTCGATACTACAAGCGACACAAGACTTCTCGGTACGACGCCGGTGAGTGTAGTCACGGGGAGCGGACAGGGTGGTTCGCTTGCCGCTGGCGGCAACATGCCAAGCATCACTAAGGCAACTAATGGCGTTCTACATATCGCAGTGTCCGACAACACCGACAGTTACGTAGTTGAATGTACTTCAAGCTGTGATCTGGCGGCGAACTGGAGTGAGACTGGTACAAACCCCATGGACTTGCAGCCAGACCATTCGTTACTTCTACCACTCTCAGGCGGAGATTTGATTCTTATCCAACGCGATATTTCCGCCGACGACTTGCGTAGCAAAATATGGGACGACAGCCTCGGTGTATGGTCGCTCACATGGACAAACATCGACAACAACGCCATTGAAAACGCCACTTACGATCCTGGCTTTGCGGCGACTGTGAATGTGAGTAGCGGAGACATTTTCTTAACGTATATTGACAATGCCACGACCGGAACACTTGGTGGAAACAATGATGATGTAAAAACAGCCAAATATTCAGGTGGCAGTTGGAGTCTCACTGGAAACGTCGTCACCAACACTTCAAGGGGACTGACCCAAGTAGCGCTCGGTATTGATGCGAACACTGATACTGTGTACGTAGCGTACGCTGGTCAGACCACTGCGGGAACCGCCAATACCGCAAACGTTTACTTCGCGAGTTCAACCGCCGCCATGAGCTCCTGGGGAAATGAACAAGGACCGGTCAACACTAGCGCGGATGACATTTACGGTCTTGATGTAAATAACTACAACGATGAGCGTCTCTATGTCACTTGGTATGGAGCTACTCCAGACGATATCTTTGGCGACACGCTCGCTGATGTGAGTCCAGCTACGGTGTTATCGAGTTTGAATTTACAGACGAGTGAAGTGCGAGCCAGCACCACAGATTTTTTTGTGGGCGGAACATTTGTAGTCAAAGAAAATATTACCAGTCGAAATGTCACGGACATTACTATTGCAGAAACTGGTACCGTCGATGCCGCCAACGCGATTGACAACATACGGCTGTACTATGAGCTTGATACCTCAAACCCGTACACATGTGCCAGTGAGTCATTCGTCGGCACAGAGACACAGTTTGGTAGCACTGACACCAATGGTTTTTCAGGTAGTAACGGTACCACCGCCTTTTCTGATTCTGTATCCATTTCTCCCACCGCGGCAATGTGCGTGTACGCCGTGATGGATATTTTAAAATCAGCCGCCGACGGCTCTACGCTCGAGATTGAAATTTCGGCACCAGAAACCGACGTACTGGTTAGTGGCGGCGTAGTCGTCGTACCTTCGACAACGATTTTGCTTAGCGGTGCAACGAACGTCGTTTCGGCAAATCTCACGCAAACGCACTATCATTGGAGGAACGATAATGGCGATGAAACACTCGCTACCTCACGAACTGTAGGCAGTGAAGATACTACCATTGGGGCCTTACAAAAAAATTCACCAATACGAGTGCGAATCGGTGTTTCAAACGAAGGCTCAACCTCGTCACTACCGACAACCTTGCGGCTCGAATATGCGGAAAACACATCAACCTGTAGCGAACAAGCAGTCTGGACAGACGTTGGCGCGACAGACGACGATTGGAATATATACGATTCGACGTTTTTAGCAAACGGTAGTGACACCACCGATATTGCTGTCGGAAATGGTGGCGTGAGTAATGAAAACAGTGTTTTTCTCACACCAAACGGCGCTGTGCGAGACACTAATTCAGAAACCGGATCACTGACGTTTGGCACTACCAACTGGACGGAAATCGAGTATTCAATCATCGCCTCAACCACCGTTTCGGAAGGCGACAGCTATTGCTTTCGGGTCACGAGCGGCGGTGAGGTACTTGATGCCTACAACAACTACCCCCAAGCTACCATTGCCGCCGACGTACGAGTGCGCGCCACGAGCACACAAGTAGCGAGTCTGGATATTCCAACTACAAACGCGTACATTGGCGGCGTCTTTTCACTCACTGAAAATACCAGCGCTCGCAATGTTACCGGCATTACCACAACTGAAACCGGCACCATCGACGCCGCCACCGGGCTCGCAAACATTAGAATTTTTTATGATTTAGATACCAGCAACCCATACGACTGTGCAAGTGAATCGTACGGAGGAACGGAAAATCAATTTGGCGCCACTTCGTCTGCCTTTAGTGCCGCAAACGGTATTGCGTCCTTTTCAGATTCGGTTCTAATATCAACCACCTCGACGATGTGTGCGTACACGGTCCTCGATGTCGCCGAGAGTGCGCAAAATAGCGAAACAATAAACATCACCATTAACTCTGCTTCGAGTGATGTGACGGTGACCGGCGGCGGCACTGTATCGCCCAGTACGGAACTTGACCTCAATGGTTCGACAACTGCGTCCGGTGCGGTGGTTATAGAGACTGGTTACCACTGGCGAAACGATGACGGCGATGAATCTGCTGTCGGAGCCACCTCCGCGACTGGCGGTAGCGCCAACACCGCGCTCGTGGACTTTAGTAAAACATCGCCGATTCGATTGCGGGTGCAACTTTCAAATCAAGGGTCCACGACCTCAGTGCCCAGGCGTTATGGTTTGGAATACGGCATTAAAAGTACCACCTGTGATGCGGTTGGTGTGTGGTCAGATGCGGATGGTGGAGGACTTTCGTGGAGTATGTTCGATTCATTAAATTTGACCAATGGCAACGACACTACAGATATTGCAGAGAGTGCCGGTGGTATCGCGAACCCACCCGGGCAAACATTCTTAAGCGGAAACGCGGGCGTGCGAGATGTTGAGTCGTTTTCGGCCACTACCACTTTAACTAACTCTCAGTTTGTTGAACTTGAGTACAGTCTTACGTCAACAGAGGACACACCGTACGAAACAACTTTTTGCTTTCGAGTAACACAAAACGGCCTGCCACTACTACAGTATGATCAGTATGCAGAAATTACCATTGAACCAAGGCGCGATTTCCGCATACAACGGGGAGAATCCACTGTAACCGGCACCGGCCTTACCCTCACTGCCGGTGTGGATTACGTCGCGCCAAGTTCTTCATCTTCGGCATTTGTTCGAATCACAAACTCACATCACACTGGAGCTGGTAGAAACTCCGGCGGGGGCAACCAAAACGCTGACGATTACACCGCCTACATCTCTAACCCCGACAATCTTGTAACCAGCTTTACCATCGCCCGTGACACCGACTCGATCAACAATACGTACGTGGCCTGGGAAATAATTGAATACATTGGGCCGGCTGATGGTGATAATGAAATGATTGTTCGTGGACATGGTCGGCTTTCGCCTAGCGCTACTAGCAACTTTGCCACTGGCACCGCTCTTTCCAACGTGAACACCGACGCAGACGTAGTGGTGTTCGTGACCGGACAATTTCATAACGGCGGCGTGCGTACGGAAGGCTTCTCACACCAGTTCACTTCCTCCTGGAGTGCGGCAACCAACGAACCAGTTTTCAGGCGAGGGGCAAACGGCGGCAATGTCGGGCAGGTAAGTTACGCAGTAGTTGAGTTCACTGGCCTCAACTGGAAAGTACAGCGCGTGGAGCACGCCTACACTGCAGTCAACACCGTTGAAACCGAATCTATCACTGCCGTCAACAGTTTAAGTAGAACTTTTATACACACGCAGAAGCGGTATAACTCATCAGCGGTGATTGCAGATTTTGGTCACGAAGTGTGGCTTTCAAGCATTGGTGCAGTGTCATTTCGACTCGATGCGAATGCGATAGTGACAAATAGCCCAGTATCGGTGGTCTGGGTAATTGAAAATACTCAATCGGGTACAGGCGCCATGACTGTAGAACGAAGTACCGGTAACACGACCGGTGGCACCGAACCAGTTATAATTTCCATACCAATCAGCACACCTCTCAATGCCACCAATAACGCTTCAATCTTTTTTACCACCACCGTAAACCAGACTGGTGACAGTATGCCGATACCAATTGTTGGAGGTTACATTACTTCAACAACAAGCTACCAATTTTGGCGGAGCGAGGCCTCCGGCGGAGGTGCACTCACGTATCGAACCGAAATTGTGCAGTGGCCGGCGGCGGATTTGGCAATGCGACAAAACTACTATCGCTTTTATGTTAACAACAATACTCTTACTCCAGATGACGCGTGGCCGGTAGGTACCTCAACCAACTTAGGTGAAAACACTGCCATCACGGCAGTTGACGAACCTCTGTCTGACGGGGATCGCATCCGCATTCGCATGTCGGTTCGTGTTGATAACGCGACACTGCCAGCTGGTTTCCTCACGGCCAAACTTCAGTACGGCACCCTTACCACTACCTGTTCGGCGGTCGCATCGTGGTCGGATGTTGGCGGGCTGGCCAGCAGTACCATTTGGCGCGGTTATAACGCGAACGCCGTAGCCGATGGCGCTTCACTAAGTACCGATCCGCCGGGGGTTGGAGATCTATTGATTTCTGTTGCCGACGTGGCCGGCCGATACGTTGAACAAAATCCAGCCAGCGCCAACGAATTCGCCGTGCTACGGACGGAAGATGTGGAGTACGACTGGATAATCGAGCAAAACGGAGCATCGCAACGCACAAACTACTGCTTTCGGATGGTTCAGGCGGACGGTACCGAACTTGATGACTATTTTTATTACCCACAACTTCGCACAGCTGGCTACTCACCGGCCACTCAAAATTGGCGATGGTTTGAAGACGAAACGAATGAAACGCCCACGAACGCTCTCGCCGCTGAAAATATCGCTCCTTCCGATGTTGACAAGGGTAGTATTCTTAAGTTGCGGGTAACAGTCGAAGAACTCAAAAACCTAACCCAAG
Source organism: Patescibacteria group bacterium (assembly GCA_038065355.1). Classification (GTDB taxonomy): domain Bacteria; phylum Patescibacteriota; class Minisyncoccia; order Phycocordibacterales; family UBA918; genus OLB19. The sequence goes on along the minus strand of JBBTRC010000005.1, from coordinate 22,371 downwards.
CAAATGCAAAGTTTCGTTTACAGTACTCTACCAGCCCGGACTTCAGCACTACCAGCGAACTGGTAGCCACCTCAAGTTGTGTTGACGCATCGGTGTGGTGCTACGCTGACGGGGCGGGGGTTGATAATGTGCTTATCACGACCAGCGTCTTAAGTGACAGTGAAGCCTGTGTGGCTGGCGCAGGCAACGGATGTGGCGTTCATAACGAATCAGGAACTGCCAGTAACGGCTTTACGCACAGCGCCGGCCGGGCCATCGAAAATGAGTTCACTATTCAGTACACCAATGTCGATTTAAATTTTGGACAAGTGTACTACTTTCGTTTATATGATGTCACAAACAACGAACCAGTCGCCGCCAATCTGGGAGAATCGTACCCTTCAATCGCAGTCGAATCGGCGCGTCTCTCTTTCACGGTCGGGGGCTTGCCAACCGGCACTTCAGCAGAAGGGATTCTACTTGACGCCACCTCAACCGCAACTGCTATCGCGTACAGTACGTTACTTTTCAATAGCGATTACGAGACTGCTCAAAGAATAGCCATAAACACAAACGCCACCGAGGGGTATCAAGTGCTTATGTACGCGCGACAAAATTTAAGTAATATCTACGGCGATTCAATTCCAAACATTTTTAGTACCAACTCCGTGCCGTTAGGCTGGGATACGGCCTGTCAAGCTACCAGTACCGGCTGTTTTGGCTATCATACAAGCGACGGAACGCTTTTCGGCGGTTCGGCACGATTTGCTCCATTTGACTCTTATGCCGCGTTTGAGTCTACTCCTCGGGAGATTATGTATAGCTCTATTCCAGCAACAGATACGCGAGATGTGGTTTTTCGCCTCAAAGTCTCAGAATTACAGCCTGCCGGCGACTACGAAACCGAAATTGTGTATATAGCTGTGCCCATCTATTAAGTGATATGATACCCATGATGAAGTGCGCGAAATTACTGGTTGGACTCCTCTTTTTTTTGTCTGGCGCTGACGTCTCCTACGCCGCTGACCTTTCCGTTCGGCCATTTCTGATCGACAGGGAAGTCGTCGGGCGAGATTACGTGACCGAGACTGTCGCGCTCACCAATGAGACCGATCGGAAACTAATAGTCTTCGCAACAGTGAATGAAATCAGTGTTGACAGTGACGGTACCATTAAAGAATTCATCTCTCCGATAATGACAGACCGGACGAATACCATCACCAGCTGGGTTGAGATTTCCCGTGGTCGTATAGAACTCGAGCCGAGAGAGACCAAAACCGTACCGTTGTCGTTTCGCATTCACCCGAATCCGGTGCCGGGTGAGTATCACGCATTTATTGGTTTTGTGCCCGCGTCCAAGCGTCCGGCCGCAGAACGCATCGCCGAAGCGGGCGACGCCGATGGTGTGATTGTGAAATTGAGCATTGCTGATAAAAGCCAGGAATTTCTACGTATTTCGGGTTTTCTAATTGACCGCTTCGTCACAAAAGACGAACAAAGGAAAGTGGCCATTGAAGTTGAAAATTTAGGAGACGTTCCGGCTACTCCCGTTGGGGAAATAATATTTTTTGATTCAGCGGGCCAGGAAGTTGTGGCTGTGCCTGTGAACAGCGAGGCGACCGCCATTGCTCCGGGAGAAAAGCACACGTTGGAAAGTATAATACCGTTTGAAGACAAGCTGGGGCGATACAAGGCGAATCTTTCACTGCAATATGGTACTAAACAGCGCGCGACGATCTACGACACCGCCCAGTTTTACATGATGCCGTTCCATATAATGATATTCATTCTGGCTCTCGTGGTGCTGGTGTCTCTCGGACTCGCATTCCTCCTTAGGCGTGCGTTTCGTGAACATAATGAAGACGTCGAGGGGACGAGTCTACCCATGTATGTAAGAAGCGGTCATAATCCAAATCCGAAGCATCATGACATTGATTTATCTAAGAAAATTTAGCTTTGTCTTTTTATTCTCGGTATTTTTGGCGCTTCAAGCTCCAAAGGTGCTGGCGCAAGACGCGGTTTCTCTCAGTGTATCGCCAACTATTTTTGAAATGACCGCCAACCCTGGCCAAACCTGGGAAAGTAACGTGCGTGTTATCAACATAAACTCCTTTCCGTTACGCGTGTATGCCGATGTTGTAAATTTTAGACCTCTCGACGAAAGAGGCACCTCTGAATTCATTCCGGTAATAAAAGATGAAGCTGACAAAACGACATTTGCCGAATGGATCACGGTGCCCGACGGTGAAATTATTGTACCTGCCGAACAGACACTGCAAATACCGCTCACCGTTACAGTGCCAGTAGATGCCGCTCCTGGCAGTCATTTTGCCGCAGTGCTTATTGGTACCGAGCCGCCGGTCACCGCCAAAGAAGACACCAGTGTAGAAACTGCACAAATAGTCACTTCATTACTTTTTTTGCGAGTCACCGGCGACATAGTGGAAGACGGCGATATTCGTTCATTCAGAGCGACCAAAGGGGTAGTAAATACGCCAGAAGCCACCTTGGAACTTCGCTTTGAAAATAAGGGTAACGTGCACCTCCAGCCACAAGGAGAAATCAAGATCTTTAATATGTGGGGCCAAGAGCGCGGAGTTATACCGGTAAATCAGCATACGCTGTTTGGCAACGTACTGCCAACGAGCGTCCGAAATTATTCATTTACCTGGACGGGGGAGTGGTCACCGGCCGATATCGGGCGCTACCGCGCAGTGGCGACGCTCGCTTACGGAACAGAAAACCGCCAATTTGCCAACAGCGCAACCGCGTTTTGGCTGATTCCGTGGAAAATTTTAATCGGTACGTTGCTCACCATAGTGGCTATGGTTTTGATTTTTACGCAGCTTATCAAAATGTACGTCAGACGCATGTTGCTACTCGCCGGGGTATCTCCTGACACGCAGGTGCACTCATCATCTACGCCCGCTCTTCACGCCAGGAGAAAAATTTCCGTGGTCGCTCCGCTTGAAGCCGGTATTCTTGATTTGCGAGCGGAACTGCGAGCCAAGGGGAGCACTCTTGGTGCCGCGCCAATAATCATTAAATTTTTACGCGCCAACACACTATTTTTTATTGCCATTCTCTTAGTGGTTGGAACAGTGGCTGCGATCGCATGGTACTTTGCCAACGCCTTGACCGAAAAGAAAAGCTTTGAAGTCACTGCCTTCGATGCTGGACCGGAAATGACCCTTAATTCTGACGAACTTGAGTATCAGGCGCTGGCAGCAACTTCAAGCAAAAATGAAACTCCTGCTGAGAATCTCACACCCATTACCATTGTGAACCGAAGCGGGATAAATGGTGCGGCGGCGGAGGCACGTGTACTGCTTGAGCGAGAAGGATACACAGTTGATAAGCTTGAGACCGACCTTGGTGTCATCGAGAGGCGGAGCGTTATTGTGTACACCAAAGAACACGCCGACACGGCACTTGAGCTCAGCACGTTGCTTGGGAATGCACTTTTGTCTTCGTATGCGCCAGCGGCGGCTGATGAGGATGAAACTACAGCCATCACAATTTATGTGGGAACAGATGTCGCACGGCCATAAGGTATACTACACAACGTGAGCACAAAATCGATAATTCTACTCGCCATTGTCTTTGGCCTTTTGGTACTAGGTATGTTCGTTTTTGCGTACTTGTACCAGCAAGAACAGGGGCAACTGCCATCAGCGGAAAAGCTTTTGCCGCAGGCGTTCAAATCATATGAATAAGCAGTCGCTCATCTGGCTTTTTGGATTGTTATTTGTTGCCGTGGTACTGGCCGTCGCTACGTGGTTTAGTCTCAACGAAACCGCGAGTCGTTCGCTTAAAGAAAGTGCCGCCGGAGTGGCCCTCACAGAGCCAGGCGAAACAGCGTTGTACACCGACCTTTCAGGCAACTCTTTAGACCTAAGTAATTATTTGGGCAAAATTTTGATCGTGCACTCGTGGGCAAGCTGGTGTCCGCAGTGCGTGACTGAGTTGCAATTTCTCGATCAGCTTGGTCTGGAGTATCAGGATCGCCTCCAAGTGCTCGCCATCAACCGTGCCGAACCGGCCGCCACCGCCGAACGTTATCTTGCGGCGGTGGCGGCTGGCGACCGCATAAAATTTCTCCTTGACCCCGCTGATCACTTCTATACATCCAATAATGGCTACGCCATGCCAGAGACCATTGTGTATGAAGAGAGCGGTGCAATCGTTCTTCATGTGCACGGTGAAATTGATAAAGTAGAGCTAAAAACAAGGCTTGAAGAGCTACTCAGCGAATAACCCTTTACAAAATATAGCATATATGCTATACTAACCCCAGGATAGTACATCCGATGTAAAAGGCCCCACTGACATTTAGTCGGAGCCTTTAGTCGAAAGGGTTTCGGGGCCATAACGCACTTTGTTATGAGAAAGGCCATTGGATTCCTCATCATTTTATGGGGACTATCGCACGTATTTTCATCCAGCTTATCGGCACTTGATGATGCCGCCAGAGAATCATTTCGAACCATCGAAGCCGCCGCTCTGCTCTCCCAAGAGCAACTACATAAGCTATGAGCCCGCTAGGTCTGGTACACACCAGGTCTTTTTTAAAATAGAAATCTTATACTGTATAATAAAGGCATGAAAGTGAGTCATGCCGTCGAGTATAGCTTTTTCTTCATCCTGCTCGGTCTCGCCGGTTATATGGTATGGCTCATTTTTCAGCCGTTCATAAGTGCTTTGGCGTTGTCAGCCATTATCGTCACGATTTGTTATCCTTTTTATAATCAAGTTCGAAAAGTACTTCCAAAAAAAAGCAAAAATCTGGCCGCGCTTCTCACAACTTTGACCGTACTGGTCTTGATTGTCATTCCACTCGTGTTTTTGTCTTCTCTCGTAGTACGCGAGGCGGTTAGCTTTTACCAATCGCTGAGCTCGGGCCAGGAACTTTCGTTTGACCAGGCACTCAATTCGCTCGAAGCCACTATCAGTGGTTACTTGCCAGGTTTTACCCTCGACCTTACCGGGCAAATAAAACAAATCACCGAATGGCTGATTGGAAATTTGGGCGCCATATTTGCCGGTACGCTTTCCACCCTTTTTATTTTTATGATTTCCTTGATCGGCTCTTTTTATTTCTTCCGAGATGGGAAACAATTTCTTCAGCTATTAATTAAGGCAAGTCCGCTCCCAGACAAGGAAGACGAAATTATTTTTAAGCGTATGGCGCAGGCGGTGCGAACGGTTGCCATGGGGACACTTCTGGTTTCGGTTATTCAAGGTGCACTGGTCAGTGTGGGTTTGGCGATGGTTGGTATTGACCGTTTTGTTTTGCTTGGTTCGGTGGCCGCTCTTTTGGCTATCATACCGGGTGTCGGCACTTCAGCGATAACGTTGCCGACAGCTTTGTATTTGATTGCGACCGGCAACGTGGTACATGGAGTCGGCCTTTTGATTTGGGCCATTTTTGTGGTCGGTATGGTTGACAACCTGCTTGGACCGCACCTCATGAGCCGAGGCAATAACTTACATCCGTTTATCATTTTAATTTCTGTCCTTGGCGGTTTGTCTTTGTTTGGCCCGATAGGTTTTATTGTGGGACCAGTCGTGGTCACGCTCTTTATTGTACTGCTTGAGATATACAATCAATATATTATTAAAGAAAGGTCGCTTACTACATTGTGAGAATGACATGGTAAACAAAAAGCAAGTTGAGACAATTTTAAAAATTAATGGCCTCACGTCCAGATCACCAGACGAGCAAATTCGTTCACTGTTGCTTAGCGCGCGTTTTAATAAAGATGAAATTGATACGGCGCTCTTGGTTTTGCGTGAAAATAAAATTACCAGGCAACAAACTCTTGACGGACTTCACAAAGTATTTCGTACAGACAATGCATTAAAGCCAAGAGAAATTTCCTCACTACTTGGTGTCGATATGAACGTTGATACTTTGCCGGTATCGACCAGGCGTCGGGCGATTGTTGGCTGGCAGTTTATTTTGGTGTGGCTTTTGGCTGTCATGTTGGCGGTCACGGGCATTCTTTTCTACATGTACGTCAATAACATTGGACTCTTTCATCCATCAACACATTTGCTATCCTTAAATTAATGCTAAAGATACAGACTTTTTTTAGGGTTTTTCTCGTCATATTTTTTATACAAGTATCGCTGTTACACCCCTCGCTGACGTTACCTTTTCCGCAGAGTTTATACGGCGTGCTTCAGCCCATTGTGGAAGCCGAGAAGAAGAATGCGGGAGCTAGGTTGTCCTATGCTCATTTTTCCAGTCACGTCGATCAAACCTACGATTCACTCACTTTCGTTGGTGATATTCTGCTGGCACGAAATGTTGAATACTTAATGCAAAAGCAGGGTACAGAGTATCCTTTCGCCGGTCTCAATCTTTCCTTGATTGGGAACAACTCAGCGGTGATTGGGAATTTTGAAGCCGCCATTCCGCAAACTCATATCAGAACACCGACCGAGCAGATAACTTTTTCTGTCGCCACGAGCGCTGTTCCGGTTTTAAAAAAAGGTGGTATTACCCATGTATCACTCGCCAATAATCACGCACATGATTTTGAGGCAGAGGGCTTGAAGCACACCAAAAAAGTCCTTGAGATGAACACCATTTCGACGTTTGGAGAACCAGACTCGGTCAGTAGCGAGTCGGTGAATTACGTGCACATTAAAGATCAGACAGTGGCACTGATTGCCTTGCAGGGAATTGGAATGGAAACAGCACCCGTCAGTTGGCGAAGCCTTATCCGCCGAGCAACAAAACAAAGCGATATCCAAATTGTATTTATTCACTGGGGTGACGAGTATGCGTTGCGACACTCACCAGCGCAGGAACAATTGGCTACTGAGTTAGTGACAACCGGCGTCGATCTCATTATCGGTCATCATCCGCATGTGGTTGAGGACATTGGCGTAATAGAGGGTGTGCCGGTTTTTTACTCAATAGGCAATTACATCTTTGACCAATACTTCAGTAAAGACGTGCAAGAGGGGTTGGTGTTGCACGTCTACGAAGACAGTGGCTGGTATGTTCATTTGCTTCCGGTTTCAAGTCAGGGATCTTTATCACAACCCCACAAAATGAGTGATTTAGCACACCAAAAATTTCTGCGCTCCCTGGCTCGCAAAAGCCAGGGTGAGATAAGAGCGGATATTGAAAGGGGTAGGATCGCTCTACTTAACTTGGCGGTTGCAACTTCATCAAAAATGGCTATGATTAGGCGATAAAAATCGTAAATATGTTCAGTAAATTTGAATTAATCGGTGCTGGTATCGCAATTGGTTTGATGGCTTTAGCTTTATATGTCGGACGCGTAGATACAATCTTGACTCGTGCCGGCCTGCCAAATCAGGCTGCCGTGGCGCAAAGTGGCGTGGTGGTGGTTGGCAAAAGCGCGGACATAAACCAAGCTCGCACCGATGCGTATTTACAAGCTGTTGATGATAGTGGTAATTTCAACCGTATGGTAGTCGACGATATAAAAGTTGGCACTGGCCGAGCCGCAGCCGCTGGCGATTCTGTGCTCGTGCACTATGTTGGTACCTTACAAAATGGACAGGAATTCGACAACTCGCGGCGTCGTGGCCAAGCATTTGCGTTTACCGTCGGCGCTCGTGAGGTGATTGCGGGTTGGGAACAGGGTGTGGTTGGTATGAAAGTCGGAGGCCAACGTATTCTTGTGATACCACCAGATCTTGCGTACGGTGATCGTGCGGTTGGCTCGATTCCTGCCGACTCCACGTTAGTGTTTTCAATTGAACTTCTCGAGATCAAGTAATGGCAGACCGACCTCTTTCATTTGAAATTGTAAAACGACAGCCCGGCACATTAGGCCGGGCTGGTGTTATTCATACTCCTCATGGCGACATCGAAACGCCGGCGTTTGTGGTGGTGGGCACAAAGGGAACGGTGAAAAGCGTGAAGCCAGAAGATATGCGTGAGTATGTGGGCAACCAAGTGGCTTTGGCTAACACGTACCATCTTTTTCTGCAACCTGGCGACGACGTGGTGAAGGAAGCCGGCGGACTCCACCGCTTTGCCAACTGGAATATGCCGACCATGACCGATAGCGGTGGTTTCCAAGTGTTTTCGTTAGGTGCCGCTTTCGGTAAGGGAGTGACAAAATTTGCCAAAAGTGAGGCGAATGAGGAAACCATACAACCGCACGCTTTGAATGTGTACTCTAAAGAGTTCGCCATCGAACACGGCAAACTTTGCATTATCGATGAAGAGGGTGTCACTTTCACCTCGCATCTGGACGGCTCGTTGCATCGATTTACCGCCGAGCGCTCAATTGAAATTCAACACAATATCGGTGCCGACATCATCATTGCGTTTGATGAATGTACCAGCCCAACCGCCGACTATGAATACCAAAAGGAAGCAATGAACAGAACACACCGCTGGGCAAAACGCAGTATTTTGGCCCATAAGCAAAATTATCAGGCGCTTAAAAAACAAGGTTTGTACGGGGTGGTGCAGGGCGGGGGGGGGGGGGGGG
>JBBTRC010000005.1:0-13896 GCA_038065355.1 Patescibacteria group bacterium | reverse complement strand
TGACTTGCGTCAAGAAAGCGCCCGCACCCTCGCCAGTATGGACTTCGACGGTTATGGCATTGGCGGCAGTTTTTCAAAAAACGATTTAGGCGACGCCCTGCGTGTTGTGAATGAAGTGTTACCAGAAGATAGGCCGCGCCATCTTCTTGGCATCGGCGAACCAGAAGATATTATGGAAGGAGTAAGGCTCGGATGCGACACGTTTGACTGCGTGGCACCAACGCGAATCGCTCGCACCGGTACCATTTATGAGCGCACGAACGAAGGCCATCGCCGGACGAATTTGCTGAATAGCAAATTCGTCCGTGACTTCAGTAAACCCGACGAATCGTGCGACTGTTATGTGTGCCAACACTACACCAAAGCGTATTTAGCTCACCTCTTTCGTTCCAAAGAAATGCTCGGCGCGCACCTTGCGTCACTTCACAACCTTTACTACATCGTCAATTTCACCAAGAGACTACGCCAGGAAATTTTGAAAATATAGGTGAGGCAAAATTTGATACATTTGCTATACTCACGCAATGTTTGAGATTTCTACGGAGAAAACGCCGGCTGGTGACCAGCCACAAGCAATTAAAGCCCTAGTAGAAGGCATTCGAGCTGGGCATACGTACCAGACTCTCTTAGGTGTGACTGGTTCAGGTAAGACATTTACCGCCGCCAACGTTATTCAACAGATTCAAAAGCCGACATTGGTGATTGCGCACAATAAAACTCTGGCTGCCCAGCTCGCGCAGGAGTATCGAGACTTTTTCCCCAACAACGCCGTCCACTACTTCGTCTCGTATTACGATTACTACCAGCCGGAAGCGTACATGCCGACCAGCGACACTTACATTGAAAAAGAGGCTCAAATCAACGAAGAAATTGACCGCTTGCGACACGCATCGACGCAGGCGCTTCTTACCAGAAGCGATGTGATCATTGTGGCATCGGTATCTTGTATTTACGGTCTTGGCGCGCCCACCGAATATCTGAAAAGACATATAAAAGTTGAACGAGGACTGGAAACTACCCGGGCCAATATGCTGCGCACGCTCGTCGAAATGTACTTTGAACGAACCAACGCCGATCTTACGCCGGCGCACTTCCGCGCCGTCGGCAACACCATCGAAATTATGCCAACTAATGAACGAGCAATTTACCGTTTAAGCTTTACCGGCAACACTGTTTCGACGATTACCAAAATTGACGCCATCACGAGAGCCATTGTTGAAGAACCTGAAACGTTCTTTTTGTTTCCAGCAAAGCATTTTGTGACACCGGAACATGAGCGCAAATTGGCCATCGAAGACATTAAAATCGAACTTGACGAACAACTTAAGAAATTCAAAAAGGAGGGGAAGATTTTAGAGGCCGAACGTCTAAAGCGGCGCACTGTGTATGACCTGGCGCTTATTCGAGAGGTTGGCTATTGCAATGGTATTGAAAACTATTCAAGACACTTTGATCGTCGTCAGCCAGGCGAGGCACCGTACACCCTCTTGTCGTATTTCCCTCATAAGGAAGACGGCACGCCAGATTTTCTTACTATTATTGACGAATCACACGTGACCGTCCCGCAACTAAATGGTATGTACGCCGGCGACCGTTCGCGCAAAAACACACTGGTCGAACACGGTTTTCGTCTACCAAGCGCAGTCGATAACCGTCCGCTTCGGTTTGAAGAGTTCCAAGAGCGAGTTGGCCAACAAATATTTACATCTGCCACACCAGGCAAGTATGAATACCAGAAACTTGCCGAGCTCGACCTCAAACCCGTCGAACAGATCATTCGACCGACTGGTCTCGTTGATCCACAAATTGACGTACGACCTATTGTGCAGACCGACAATTACCCTGGCCAAATAAAAGATTTTATTGCTGAAGCAGAAAAAGTGATACAGAGTGGCGCTCGTGTGCTCGTGACGACTCTCACCAAAAAAATGGCTGAGGATTTGGCAGAATTTCTAGCTGACAAAAAAATTAAAACCAAATACATTCATAGTGACGTTGAAACATTGGAACGAATTGAAATTTTGACTGATTTTCGAAAGGGAGTGTTCGATTGTCTAGTTGGTGTTAACCTTCTACGTGAAGGCTTAGACTTACCCGAAGTCGAGCTGGTTGCCATACTCGATGCTGATAAAACCGGCTTTTTGCGAAGCGAGACTGCACTCATTCAGACAATTGGTCGTGCCGCACGCAACGTGAACGGTCGCGTGCTTTTGTACGCAGACGAGATGACCACAGCACTTACCTATGCCATCGGTGAAACTAACCGTCGGCGCGATAAGCAACTGGAATACAATAAAACACACGGCATCACTCCCAAAACAATTGCCAAAGAAATAAAATCAATCGCCGATCAACTTCGATCAGAGCACGATGAGACCGTTGACGAGCTCCTTAAGGTGGACATAGAACTTTTTAGAAAAAATCCAAACAAAACACTGAAAGAAAAACGGCGACAAATGGAGGAGGCGGTGGCAACTTTGGACTTTGAAACCGCTGCTATTATTCGTGATGAAATAAGGTTTTTAGAATCGCAGAAGTAACAGATTGTGTTCTGTCTTGATTTGAAAATATCAAAAAAATGCTACACTTCCAATATGTCAATCTTGAACGGTAAAACAGTGCTTGTAATCGGCGATGAAAGCGTTCAAATCAAAAATTTGGAAAAAGAACTTGTTTCTGAAAACACGAAACTAATCAAAACTACTTGTGAGCACGCGGACGCGGATACTATCGATAAAGAGGGTATTGACGTAATCTTTCTCAACCATCTACACGACGGCGGACCATGCCTTGAACTTTTGAGTTCGCTCAAGGAGAAACATATTTCAAAGACGCTGCCAATTTTTGCTCTCGTTGAAAACGACCCAGCAAAAATTGAGCACGCACTCATGCTCGGAGCGGCTGACTATTTTTTACCAAACGAAACTGTTGGCTCAATTATAAAAAAAATACGAGTCGTTTTGGGGGAGCCGGAAAATTATTTTGACGAATCAGTTATCGACGTCACATCAAACACAACGCCAACCGCCAAGTCAGGTTTGAAAGTCTATTTAATAGAAGATGACCCATTACTAAGAAACTTGCTTTCGATCCGCTTTGAACAAGCACACTATGCCTACGAATACAGCTCCGACGGAAAATTTGCGCTCGGAGCTATGCAAAAGTTTAAGCCAAACGTGGTTATTCTTGATTTGATGTTGCCAGGCCAAAGCGGATTTGATGTTCTTGAGGGGATAAGAAATGATCCTCTTTTAAAGGATACGCCCGTGATTGTTTTTTCAAATCGCGATGGACAAACTGAGCAAAGACGAGCCAAGGAACTGGGCGCGAAAGAATTTTTTGTAAAGGCTATGACAGACTTGTCGGACTTAGTTCTAGCGATTGAGCGCTTGGCAAAATAGTTGTTAATAGAGCACTGTCCGACCAGTTTCATACGATATAATCATAGGTAATGACGACGGTAAAAAAGTCGGCGCGACGCAGTCTGTCTAAGGCGAAGGACGTAACGCCTACGTCTCTGCCACGACGTGTTACGCGTAAATCTAAAACCCGCACCCCCAAAAAGGAACTTTCAAGAGAGAAAGCGGTCCAAGCGGATTTGGTGACATTGCCGCAAAACGCGAGCGTGAGGAGTATTGAAAAGGCCGAGGCGATAAGTTTTTTTGGTGATCCACTGGTTGCAGTGGCGATGTCTAGGATTGCTCGCGCCTCTGGTATGGCGTTTATCTTTGTATCATTCGCTGTGTTACTTACCTTTTATGGATTACCCCGCGTCGATCAAGCCGCTCTTGTCTGCTCGAGCACGGGTTGTACGACCACGCTTAGCGATGGTAGTGTCGTTGACATAGCAACCTTGGAGCCAAAACTAACGTTGCTTGATGCGGTTCCGAGCACACTTACGTCAGATACACGCATATCCTTTTCGCTTACCAACGTGACCAACGTCTCAGCAAAACTCATTGCGGTGACAGCCGGTGGCATTTATGACGTGCAAACTGAAAACTTACTATCTGATAAATATCGCTTCTCAATTCCAGCCGACACCTATCCACCAGGTGCGTACGCCATACGCGTGTTTGCACAGTCAAGAGAAAATATTGGTTCGTACTCGTACGCACTGGGTAAATTCACTATTCCTGACCGAGCTGGTAACACTGACTACACCAAGGATCTGCAGTCGATCAATGAGGAGCCGACCTTTAAGCCAGCTCGCGTGGCGATTGAGTCACCGTTCGCGCTCGAATTGGCCCGTACAAATTTTAGCGGGCAAGAAGCTATTCGTATCAACGCTCCGAGCGATCACGGAAACATTGAAGTATACATACGCGGAACGCTGGCAACACAGGCTAGACTACTCGGGGCGGCAACCGCTTATTTTGATAAGTGGATTTTTACTTTTAATTCAAATAACTTACCAAACGGTACCTATGAGCTTTATGCGTCGGCACAAACACCAAGCGGCCTAGTACGCACCCCACCCGCTACGATTGTGATAAGCAACCAGTCAGCATTTAGGTCCAGTGGCGGAACGTCGCCGACAAACAATGCTGAACGCACATTTTATTCCATCGACCCCAATTCGACCGAATTTTCCCCAATTATAACGGCCGATAGCGACGCCGACGCCGCCACATTACAAAAACTTCAAGAGTATGAAGCGAGCATCACTGACCTTCTTAAACGGTACGCAGTGGTTGCAGAAACTGGCGACGAAACTCTGAAAGCCGCTCTTGAAGCAGAATTTGTAAAACAACGAGAGATCATTATGACCGACGTACTGCTTGATAGCAGTTTGAAAGATTTGGCCGACCGTATAAATGTCCGACTCGATGTCGCGTTTCTGAAGCTGCAATCGAACGTTACGGAATTTGAAAAATTCAGAAAAAACCGTGACGGCGAAGCAATAGCAAAGGATACCGACAAGGACGGTGTGTCAGATTTTGACGAAACTATTATTTTTAAAACTGATAGTTCAAATTCCGATTCTGACCAGGATGGTTTCTTGGACGGCATTGAAATTGCAAGAGGCTTTAACCCTCTTGACCCAGCTTCTGAAGCTCTCATTTCGTATATTTCACCGAAAGCCGTACCCGGTCTTACTCGGGCCGATATCTTGGAAGTTACCGCTGTTGCTCCTTATATAGAAAGTGACGAGGTGGCAGAAACCACACGGGTACACGCGGAAATTCACGGCAAAGCCTTGCCACTTAGTTACGTCACACTCTATATTTTTAGCACACCAACAATTATTACTGTCAAAACTGACGAAGATGGGTCTTTCGTCTATACGTTTGAAAAGGAACTAGAGGACGGTGAGCACGAAGTGTACATTGCGTTCACCGACAACACAGGAGCGATCATGGCAAAAAGTGAACCGTATCGTTTTGTAAAGAAAGCGGAAGCGTTCACTCCGCTCGACGCGGAAGCATCGGAAGTTGTAGTAAATAACCAAATCACAAACACAGAGACAAACGATTCATTTCGCTTGGTTGTTGGACTGGGAATTCTTGGCTTCGGACTCATTTTACTAATGCTTGGCGTTGGCTTACGCAGTAAAAAGGAAACACCAGCTGAACTACCTCCGGCTTCATCTGTATGATTTCCAAAATACTCTTTGCGTTAGAGCGCGGTTTTTCAATCATGAGAACGAATCACCGCTTCGTTCTCGTCGGCGTGCTGGTATTTGTGTTTCCGTTACTTTTTGTGCTGTTGACGCAAAGTTTTTTTGACACCGCTTACAATAACGTGAACACCAGCGAGAAACGACGGGTTGGACTGCTTCATGACTCGCTTGCGCAACTACTTTTGAGCAGAGAAGAGACCGCCGGCCTCTCGACTTTTATCGGAGCTATTTTGAAAGATAATCCCGATATCACAAAAATTCGTGTAGTTGAAGAGACTGCCGATGGATTGCAAATTCTTGCGGCCAACGACACAAAATTGCTTCACACCTATGAGGACAGTGTCGAGTTATACCGCTCGGCCGGTGCGGCCGAAAATCAGTCATTTATTTATGAATTCGCATTGGACAACGTTCGCACTTGGCAGGCTTTCAGGCGGGTAGATGTGCCGGGCCAAAGCACCTTTTATATTTTTTCCGAGCATTCATTTTCAAGTCTTGACTCTGTGTTTGCCGCGCGGCAACAACAATCGTACCTTGGACTTACGTTTATTTTAATCTTTATTTTACTTCTCACGTATTGGCTTACTCGGCAAGTAAATTGGCACGCTAGGTATCTCGCACTTGAAGCAGAGTTGAAGGAACGCGATCTGCTGAATGATTCGGTCATACACGAGTTCCGAACACCACTCACAGTCATTAAAGGATATGCGAGCCTGTTGACTGAAGATGCGACGCTCTCAAGCACCGTGCACACGCACGCCACGAGTATTAAAACTTCGGCTGACCGACTCATTTTGCTAGTGAATGATTTCCTTGAAGTTGCACGCTTGAGTTCAGGACGATTGGCGCTCGAAAAGAAGGAGATAGAAGTAAGTACTTTGATCACGCGCATTTTGGCTGACATGCAGTCCTTAGCCGTAGCCAAGCAACTCGAGTGCCGATTTGAGACTACGAAACGTCCAGTCTTTCTCATGACTGATGAAAAAAGGTTTACGCAGGTGTTGACAAATCTCATCAGCAATGCCATTAAGTACACCGACAAAGGGACTGTCACTGTTATGCTTGCACAAAGAAAAAACAATACCACCATTCGCATTAAAGACACCGGCCGCGGTATTTCGGCCGCCGACCAAAAACGCCTATTTACGCCGTTCGTGCGGGTGGGTGCGGCCGATTCATCTACGGTCGTTGGTTCTGGTTTGGGCATGTGGATTACCAAGCAAATCATTGACCGTCTTGGCGGCACCATCAGCGTTGAGTCAATCGAGGGTGTGGGCACGCACGTTATTCTCACAATAAAAGGCTGATTGCAGAGATGTGTTCTGTAGGTATAATAGCCGCACGGAACCTTCATCAACACATGAAGGCGTATTGCTATGGCACACCACAAAAAAACAACCACTAAATCAGGTAAAGGTCAGAACGCGAAAGAGGATGTGTTGGCCGTGCGCGGCGCGCGGACGCATAATTTAAAGAACATTACCGTGGAGATGCCGCGAGGAAAAATGATCGCCATTACCGGGCCGTCTGGCTCGGGCAAATCTTCCCTAGCCTTTGACACGATTTTTGCTGAAGGCCAACGACGCTACGTGGAATCGTTGTCACCTTATGCTCGACAATTCCTTAATAAAATGCAAAAACCGGACGTTGACGAAATCAGCGGCCTTTCTCCAGCAATTTCCATCGATCAAAAGTCAGCCTCTCGTAACCCGCGCTCAACCGTCGCGACTGTCACTGAAATTTATGATTATCTGCGCATTCTCTACGCGCGTGTTGGTCAGCCGTACTGTCTTGACGTTGACGTACCAATACAAAAACTTTCGCAAGACGAGATTCTTGGGATTGTTATCAAGTCAATTGAAAACCGCGAAGTAAAAGCGGCTACGACTTCGCAGTCAGAGAAGGTCATGGGCATCGAAGTTACAAGAGGCAAGGTGGCAATTTTTGCGCCGGTGGTAGTTGGACGTAAGGGCGAATACTACCAAATGTTGTACGACCTCCTCGGTAAGGGGTACGAGGCAGTGAAGATCGACGGAGAAATTAAACAGCTACGCGAGAAAATCGAGCTCACAAAAACGAAGCGACACGACATAGATATTCTTATTGATGAAATTTATGTAAGCGAGTTCACCGCCGATCCGAAAGGTTCACACGAACGTCTTTCAGAAGCGGTTGAACTGGCTCTTCAGGAAGCGAGCGGACTAGTAAAGATAGAAAGTCCAGACGGAACGACACGTACGTTGTCGGCAAAATTCATTTGTCCGGTTGACGGCTCATCTTTTCCGGAAGTAGAACCGCGTCTCTTTTCATTTAATTCTCCCTATGGCGCCTGTCCGGAGTGCAACGGCCTTGGTGTGGTCGGCATCTTTCAAAACGACGAGTGTCCAGTTTGCAACGGAGCCCGTCTGCGAAAAGAGGCCTTACGCGTGTATTTGGGCGGGAATGGTAAAGACGACTTAGGTATCAATATAGTCAATTTCACCAGTTTAACAGTCAGGGAAGCGGTTGACTTTATTGCAAAGCTCAAACTGTCAAAAAAACAGCATGACATCGCCTGGCCAGCTTTACGAGAAATCATTGAACGACTTGAATTCATGCTGGATGTGGGGATTGAATATCTCACACTTGATCGACGCGCCAACACGCTCTCTGGCGGGGAAGCTCAACGCATTCGACTCGCTTCCCAACTGGGATCTGGCCTGGTTGGAGCGTTGTATGTGCTTGATGAGCCGACCATTGGTCTCCACCAGCGCGACAACGAAAAACTTGTTAAAACATTGCATGAATTACGTGACTTGGGAAATACTATCATCGTAGTCGAACACGATGAGGATACTATTTTTGCTTCGGACTACTTGGTAGATATCGGACCGGGAGCCGGAGTACACGGCGGAAAAGTGGTGGTTGCTGATGATTTACCACTTCTATTGGCTGCCAAGAAAAACGACTCTGGCTCCATTACGCTCGACTACCTACGTGGCGACCGAAAAATTGAAGTTCCGCCACGCCGGGAAAGTGAAAAGGGCTCAATCAAAATTCGTGGCGGCAAGGCTTTTAACATTAAAAATTTAAACGTCGACATTCCTCTCGGTCGGCTTATTTGCGTGACTGGCGTGTCAGGATCAGGTAAATCGACGTTTATGTACGAAATAATCGATCGCAACCTCAAATCTCGCCTAGAGCGCAAGTATCGAACTCCGCATACTTACAACTGCAGTTCATTTTCTGGTTCTGAATATCTTGGCCGGTCGGTTTTGATCGATCAGTCACCAATTGGCCGTACTCCGCGCAGTAACCCAGCTACGTACACTGGGTCATTCACTCACATACGTGACTTATTTGCGGCCACGAGTGAAGCCCGCGCGCGCGGCTGGAAACCAGGTAGATTTAGCTTTAACGTGAAGGGCGGCCGCTGTGAAGCCTGCCAAGGCAATGGTGAAATTGCAGTTGAAATGCACTTCTTACCGACTGTGTATGTCACCTGCGATGTGTGCGACGGTAAGCGTTTCACCAAAGAAACGCTCGAAGTGAAATACAAGAAAAAAAGTATTCACGAAATACTGCATATGACTATTGAAGAGGCACATGTGTTCTTTAACGATGTGCCGGCTATCGAAGAACGCTTGAAGACCTTACTCGATGTCGGACTTGGGTATTTGGAGCTTGGTCAAAGTGCCACCACACTTTCCGGCGGAGAAGCGCAACGCGTTAAAATTGCTTCCGAGCTTTATCGCCCGCATACACAAAAGACCATGTACTTACTCGACGAACCAACCATTGGTCTTCATTACGAAGATGTACGAAAGTTAATTGAAATTTTGCAACAGCTGGTCGACCACGGTAATACCGTGATGGTGATAGAGCATAATCTTGACCTGGTAAAGTGTGCTGACTACGTCATTGATATCGGGCCTGAAGGTGGAGCGAAAGGTGGGGAAATTGTAGCGAAAGGCACGCCCGAGCAAGTGGCCAATAGCGAAAAATCACACACTGGGAAATATCTCAAGCAGGTTTTGAAAAAGTAGTGTATACTATATTTTTAGAAGCTATTTGGAAGAGGGAGTAGAGAGAATGGACACTATCGATCCCGCACTTGTTGATTTGGTTGCGTCGCGGCTTGGAGAGCAGACCTTCGACTCAATAGTCGATGAAGGCCATGAGAGTTTGACCATGCTGACGCAAGAGCAGCGAGCGGAAGTGAAGCGACAAGCGGAGGAAAAGCTTCAAAATCAAAGGCTTCCTTCGTCAGTGCTGATCACGAGGGCTTGGCAAATCTGACGCCAGCGCAATTTAAAGAGTTGCAAAAGCGCGCCAGCCCGCGAGACAAAATTCAACAACCGAAGTAACTTAAAGCCGTGTAAACGGCTTTACTCTTTTTATGACCTTAAAGGCACTCACCAAAAAGAAAATTCCTGACGCGCCTGGCGTGTATTTTTTTCTTGGACCAAAAAAGCAAATTTTATACATCGGTAAAGCCACATCACTAAAAAGCAGAATCCGCAGCTACTTTGCTGTGGATATTGAGGAGAAGCGCTCAAAGTTGATCGACACCATGGTACAGGAAGCGATGTCTCTGGAGTGGACAGTAACCGACAGCGTACTTGAGGCTTTGATCTTGGAGACCAATCTTATCCGCACACACAAACCGCGCTACAACACGAGAAGTAAAGACGACAAAAGCTACAACCATCTTATTATTACCAATGAAGAATTCCCGCGCGTATTGGTAGTTCGCGGCAAAGATCTTACCGAGCAATTTACCGAGAACCAAATAAAACATCACTTTGGGCCATTTCCGAATGGGTTACTCTTTAAGGAAGCGCTCAAAATTGTCCGTAAGCTGTTTAAATTTTACGACACAAAAAAACCCGTCGAAGAAGAGAAAACAAAATTGGGGAAGGGAAAGATTGATTTCAACCGTCAGCTCGGTTTGTACCCCGGCGTGCAATCAAGAGCAGAATACTTAAAAACCATTCGTCATCTTAAACTTTTTTTTGAGGGTAAAAAATTGCAAATTATTGAGGAGTTGGAGAAGGAAATGCAGAAACTGGCAAGACAAGAGGCCTTTGAGGAGGCGGGGCAAATCAAAAAGCGCATTTTTGCCCTCACACACATTCAAGATATCGCGCTCTTAAAAGATGAATCTCGAATTTATCGAGATGAACGTCGGCTACGCATCGAAGCCTACGATGTCGCTCATCTTTTCGGAGCAGAAATGGTGGGGGTCATGACAGTCATTGAAGGTGGCGAAGCGTTAAAAAGTGAGTATCGGAAATTTAAAATTAGCAACTACACCAGTGCGAACGACCCAGGTGCGCTCAAAGAAATGCTGACGCGACGTCTCTCACACTCTGAATGGCCGTTTCCACAGGTAATCGTAGTGGATGGTAACTCTGTGCAAAAGAAAGTGGCTGAAGTTGCTTTGCGGCAAGCGGGATTGGTGATTCCGGTGGTGGCGGTAGTCAAAAACGATAAGCATAAGCCAGAACGACTCATCGGTGTCAAAAGTATTCTTGAAACTCACCAGTACAGCATACTACTGGCGAATGCTGAAGCTCACCGTTTCTCACTAGCCTACCACCGGTCAAGGAGGAAGCTGTAGCTTTGCGGGACTGTGAGGTGGCTTGTGGTAAAATTCAGACATGTCGTATAAACGTGTCGCTGTTGTGCGCGGAGGCCCAAGCGAAGAATATGAAGTGTCGCTCAACACTGGAGCCAATGTGCTTCGAGCGCTTAGCGAACTTGGCTACTCGCACAAAGATATTGTGGTCACCAAAGCCGGTGACTGGCTCGAAACAGGCATTTCTCGAAGCCCGGAAGCGGCGCTTCAAGCTGTTGATGTGGTATTTGTCGCGCTTCACGGTGCCTATGGTGAAGATGGCCAAATACAAAAAATACTACAGCGCAATCACATTCCTTTTACGGGCAGTCGAGCTTTTCCATCCGCCCTGGCGTTTAATAAAGCACTCACCAAGGAGCATCTCAAAAAACATAAGGTTCGAATGCCAGCGCACGTGAAAGTTTCAAAATCAAACTTTACTTCTCTAAAGGAAACCTTGCACGATCTTGAACATGCCCTTGGAACTGAACTTTTTATAAAACCGCTGGCCAGCGGTTCTTCGCACGGTGCTAAATTTGTTCCCAATCTTCAAACTTTAAGTTGGGTTTTACCAGAACTTCTCGAGCAGTATGACGAAGTGTTGGTTGAAGAATTCATTCGTGGCCGAGAAGCTACGGTGGGCGTGTTGCAAAATTTTCGTGATCAGGATGTCTACGTCCTGCCAGTAGTGGAGATTGTTCCGCCGGCCGGGGAGCCACTTTTCTCTTACGAAAACAAATACAGCGGAAGCACTACGGAAATTTGCCCCGGTCGCTTTTCTTACCACGAGAAGGCGAAGTTATCCGACGCCGCTTTGTTGGCACACACAGTGCTTGGCTGTGACCAGTATTCACGCAGTGATTTCATAGTTAGGAATGGGGAAGTGTACTTTCTGGAAATTAACACATTACCTGGTCTCACTTCGGAATCATTGCTACCCAAGGCGGCTGCGGCGGTTGGTTTATCGTTTAATGAGCTCGTCCGGCACTTGGTAGAAACCGCACGTGTGTAGGGGCAGCTTTCCTTGACTTAGCGTTACAGCCTCGCTATGATGGTGCGCGCTAAGGTTTTACCTTAGCGGGAATAAGGGGCCAGTAAGAAATCTTTCTGTCCCTTCGTTCGAGTAAAATAAAAATAAACTTTTACTTTGCCCTCACTCGGGCCAGTAGCTCATTTGGTAGAGCGCCTCATTTGCAATGAGGAGGCGGCGGGTTCGAATCCTGTCTGGTCCACAGATGCAAAAAACCAGCTTACTGCTGGTTTTTTGTATCTGCTTTGGATCGCTGGGAGCGAATTCGAAAGCCGGACTGAGCTTGCGAGGGAGGCGGGGTCGCGAGCGTTTCTGAAAGAAACGACTTGTGACCGAATCCTGTCTGGTCCACCAAACAAAACTTGTAAAGTTTACCAAGCTTGCGCTACTTCCCTAGTATAAAATCTCGCTTGTGTCGATAGAGAGCAACTAAATCGCGCCTGCGTACGACAAGAAGGACGACTGAACCGAGCCAGAGAAGAACGGCTGCCACGAACAGTCCGCCGCCGTCGTTGTTTGGATCGGTGCCGAGCGGTGTAAAGAGGTGGAATGAAACTGCTCCGGACATGATGAGGAAGGCAAATAGAGCACCAACGACTTGTAGGCGACGAAACATAGTGGTGATACCAAGAAGCAAACAGCCAGCGGCTAAGAGTTCGGCACCGCCAATCACGTACTGGCTAAACAGTCCGGTGTGCGCAAAAAGGCCAGACGCTCCCCACGAAGCGGCCCAAGCGTCAAGTTTCCCAAAAATTACCTGAGTGTTGGGATGATCAGTAAATTTAAAACGAAGTGAATCAAGAAATACTAAAGCTCCAAACAATGCGATTAGATGTGGAAAGAGTGATTTAATGTTTTGCATACGCGTAAAGTATAGCAATTGTTGTAAAGCTTGACTAATCACAAAAATTCGATATGCTCACGCCAGTTCTAGCCGCTACAAGGAGAAAAACATGTCTAGTGCCGGGTTTTTGCTGATCGTCGGCCTATTCTGTCTTGGCTTTACCTTTGCATTTCGCTATCGCTAAGAGGCCGCCTCCAGCTTTGTGCGCGTAACCGCTGTCTACTTAAGGCAGCGGTTTTTATATTCACCACTCTATGTTAGAATCGCCTGAATTTAGGGCCATTAGCTCATTTGGTAGAGCGCTTCCATGGCATGGAAGAGGCGAGCGGTTCAAATCCGCTATGGTCCACATTTTAAAAAATCGCAAGTCGTTGGAAGCCACCTGCGGCGGCGAAGGTATACCCCCGCGAAAATCCGAAATCGCGGCTCCGTCGCGCCGATAAAAACCGCCAAGGAACCTGTAAAAATATCGACTCGAGCTGCATTTCAATTTTGGAAAAGAGAATCTTTGAAATATAACCACTACAAAAACCACTGGAAATGGTAGCTTTTGCGTGCTATTGACTTTTATAATGATGTGTGCTAACATATATTTAGATGATGGCATAGTGCCTTCGTTTTAGCACACCACAACCATGAAAAAGAGAGGCCAAGCATGCGCGTTGACCAAGATATTCACTTCACAGTTCGCGGTGTGCCAGTGCACATGAGACTGGATACCACAGCACCGGGAAACCAATTCCTTCTGCGTCCGGAACGCGAAGAGGACAAACGAGGCTCCTTTGCGAAAGCAGTTCGTG
>JBBTRC010000004.1:0-4664 GCA_038065355.1 Patescibacteria group bacterium | reverse complement strand
AAATGTACATGTAGCCGACCGCCGTCTTTTGCGAGAATAGGTCACCGGTGAGGCCATCGCGAAGTTGGATCTTTCCGTCTTCAGGCAGTCCGGCGGCTTTTAGTTCGGCTTTCACATCGTCTTCGGTCGCACCAGCAAACGGAGGTACGACTGCTTGGTAGCCGAGCGTGTGAGCGGCCATACCAAGGTGCAACTCGAGAATCTGACCGAGGTTCATACGTGATGGCACGCCAAGCGGTGTAAGCAGAATATCAATCGGCAGACCGTCTTCGGTGTAGGGCATGTCTTCTTCGGGCAAGATGCGCGAGATGACTCCCTTGTTACCGTGACGACCGGCGAGTTTATCGCCGACCGACACGTTGCGCACTTGTGCCACCGTAATGTGAATGCGCTTGATGACGCCGCTTTCGAGTTGGTCGCCGTTTTCGCGTGAGAAAATTTTCACGCCGATGATACGACCGCGCTTTCCGGCTTCGAGTCGGAGTGAGGTGTCCTTCACGTCTTTGGCTTTCTCACCAAAGATAGAACGAAGCAGTCGTTCCTCTGGCGTGAGTTGGGTTTCTCCCTTCGGTGTCACCTTACCGACTAGAATGTCGCCGGGCCGTACTTCAGCCCCGATGCGAATAACACCACTCTCGTCGAGATTTCGAAGTTTAAGTTCAGAGACGTTTGGAATATCGGGCGTGGTCACTTCTGGCCCGAGCTTAGTATCACGGACCGCACACTCAAATTCCTCCAAGTGAACGGTTGAGAACTTGCTCTGTTTGACCAGTCGTTCAGAAATAATAATCGCGTCTTCGTAGTTGGCACCATTCCATGACATAAAAGCTACGAGAGCATTCTGACCGACCGCGATCTGGCCGTTTTCGGTTGAAGAGGTGTCAGCGAGCAGTTGTCCGCGTTTCACTTTTTGACCGAGAGACACGACCGGACGGTGAGAAAAGGCAGAAAAATCGTTGGTGCGCTGGAACGGCGTGAGTGTGTACGTCTTCGCCTTGCCTTCTTTCGGCTTCACCACAATGTGCTTGGCATCGACTTCGGTCACTTCTCCCGCCTCAAGCGCGTAGACGACGCGACCAATATCGCGCGCCGAGTCGCTCTCAACGCCGGTCGCCACCAAGGGCGCTTCAGGAATCACGCACGGCGTGGCTTGTTTCTGCATGTTTGAGCCCATGAGCGTACGGTTGGCGTCGTCGTGGTTTAGAAATGGAATCATCGACGTCGCCACTGAAAATGGCTGGTTGGTGGCAATATCCATGAAATTGACCTCGTCGCGAGGCACAACCCGAGGCTCACCCTTGCGGCGCGCTTCAACCAGCTGATTTTTGATCTTGCCACTGGCATCAACCTCAACCGCCGCGTGCGCGATGGTGTAGTGTTCTTCCTCGTGCGCGTTCATGTAGATCACTTCGTCGGTTACTTTTCCTTTCGTCACCTTGATGTAGGGCGTTTCGATGATACCGAAGCGGTTGACGCGTGAGTACATTGCGAGACGGAGAATAAGGCCGATGTTAGGGCCTTCTGGTGTGTGAATAGGACAAAGGCGACCGTAGTGTGAAGGGTGTACGTCACGCACCTCAAAGCCCGCGCGCTCACGAGTGAGACCACCCGGTCCGAGCGCGGAGAGTGTACGGAGATGTTCGATTTCAGCGAGAATATTTTGCTGCTGTGAAAACTGTGAGAGTTGGTTGGTCGTGAAGAATTCTTTGATAGCGGCTTGGAGCGGACGCGGGTTGATTATCTGCATCGGGAGAGAGGTCTCCGCTTCTATAGTAGACATGCGGTCTTGGATGTTTCGCTTCATACGAGTCATACCGACACGCATACGTTGTTGGAGCATTTCTCCAAAATATCGCACGCGACGAAATCCCAGGTGATCGATATCATCTGGAAGCGCCGAAGGGTCATGGTTGGCCGCAATGATGTAGCCCAAGATGAGCTGCATATCTTCGATGGTCACGGTGCGGTTGGCGGTTGCTTTAGCATCGGTCGGGCGGTCAAAGCGACTGTTGAAATGATGTCGGCCGATTTCAGACAGGTCGTAGCGTTCAGGTGCGAAGATTGACCGCACGAATTCACGAGCGTTGTCTATAGTTGCCAAATCTCCGTCGCGAAGACGTTTGTAGATTTCGATATAGGCGTCGTCGGTGGTTTTGGCTGGATCTTTGGCGAGGGTTGCTTTTATATATTCTTCACCGCGTTCAATGCCTTTCACGAGTGCGATCATTTCTTTGTCGGTTGCAAGACCAAGGACGCGTAAGAGCGAGGTAATCGGAAACTTTTTCTTCCGATCGATTTTCACCATGACGACACCGTCGGCTTCAGATTCAATCTCAACCCAAGCGCCGCGTGCAGGAATGATTTTCGCACCAAAGAGCGTCTTGCCTTTCGCTTCGGCGGCGGTGAAAAAGATACCGTAGGAGCGAGCGAGCTGTGGCACAATAACGCGCTCTACTCCATTGATGATGAAGGTGCCGTTTTCTGTCATGACTGGCAGGTCGCTCATGAAGATTTCCTGCTCCTTTTCACTTTCAAAAGTTTTATTCTTGAGAACGACTGTTGCGCGCAGAGATGCTTCGTAGGTGCGCTTGTTTTCTTTCGCAAACTCTGGCGAGTACTTCGGTTCGCCGAGTTCGTACTTTTTGAACTGCAGTTCAAACTTTTTCTCCGAGTAGTCCGAGATCGGTGAAAACTCCTTGAAGATTTCCTTGAGACCAACTTCAGCAAACCACTTGTACGATTCGCGTTGTGGTTCGATCAAATCCGGGAGTTCCACCCGCGCCGGCGCACTACGCTCGAAGCGCTTTTGCGGCAACTGTCCGACATGTACTTCTTTGGTATTCATAACGCTCACAAATTATGATTAAACAAAACTCAATACAACAAAAACCACGCTACGCGCGTTTCCTGCTGCTTGTGCTCCCTACCCGATAAATATATGCATCACTTGCGTGAAATTACCTCCGCGTATGAAAATCTCCCTATCACAACTCACTCGAGATCGCACCACTGCGTCTGTGGACAGTAGTATACAAGAAGCGTCAAAATGTGCAAGTCCGTAACCATTGGAGGTCCTGGTTCATAGCGAAATTTTTCCCTATTAAATTGACTTTTTTATATGATAATGTACAAATAGATTTAGAGGCTCTCAAGGAAAGGATGGCACATGAGCAACATAATAGTGAGGGGCGAGATTTACCTCTTCGTCTTGGCAGCCGACCAAAGTGAGGAAGATGAACCAGTCGTTATTCGATTCTCATTTTCCAACCTCCAACTGCCGGCTAAGGACAAGATTATCAGCATCCACATGAATAGCGAGCTTGTCATTGACGCCAAACCAATCGTCCTCCTCGAGAATGGCAACCAACTTCTGGCAACGGCGGTGCTTGAGCCGAGAGCGTACAAAATTCTCTTGTCGGAGGTCGATATTACTGACCGAACCAAGACGTACTACCGCATACATAAAACCTTTGATCTGCGACACACGATCACTACGCAATAGCAGGCAGTCATGTTCTCTTTCGATCTGTTCTCAATTTCCCGACTTTTCTACGATCGACCTGAAGAAGCACTCGTGGTACACGGTGCTTCTTTTTTTGTACTTCAGTACTTCTGTCCATGTTTAGGTTTTTGCCGGTTGACACATTGCTTAAAAATGGTATTTTATCAACTAGAGCCTAGTTCAACCTTGGAGGATGCCATGCACGGCAAAATAATAGTGACGGAAAAGTACCCTTGGTGGTTCCGTTTTATCTTCTTTGATACGGAGGTGCGATACCATCGAGAACGGATATCGCTTCCTTTTGACACAAAGGACTGTGACGAGCTACGGCGAGGCGATCTGGTCAACATACATACCTTGCTTGGACCAGTCACGTTCAAGATTGTCGATCGCCTTTTTCGCGACGAGCAAAAGAACTGGACGCTGTATGCGGTCACCAGCAAGACTTTCATGGAAAGGCTTGAGGCGATCCAGCAAGAGCGTAAAAGACTCACCGGCAAGTTGACGTCCGCAGCCTGACCCGCTCATTCTCCATACTCCAACCAAGCCCCGAGTTCGCTCGGGGTTTTCTTTTACTTTAGAAACACAATTAAAAACGGATAGTTTCAAAGATTCCAGCGCTTACTTTTTCCTAAACTCTTCTATCTGCTTGTGATTTCCCTCCACTAGAACCTTAGGCACGCGGTGCTTCTTTTTTTTGTATTCAAAAACCTCCGGACGGGTGTAGGTTTCGCCGGTTGTCGCACGCTCGTCTTCAAGCGATTCGTGGGTGCCGAGTACGCCGGGGATGTGACGTGACACAGCGTCGATAATAGTGAGGGCTGGCAATTCCCCGCCAGTGAGTATGTAATTCCCAACACTTACCTCTTCGGCTTTCAGAATTTTTTTCACGCGCGCATCGATGCCCTCGTAGCGACCGCTAATGAGAACGAGATGGTCGTACTTTTTTGCATACTCGCGGGCGCGGGCCAGGTCGTACCCCGCCATCAGCTCCTGGGCGTAGGACGTGTTCCGTATCGTCCCGACTGCGGTTAGGAGGGTGAACAAAATCTCCGGGTTGCCGCGCACGGTATCGGTACGAAGAATCCCATGCGAGAGAAAATTCATGTCAAGTGATGTGGGCGACTTTGTTTCTAAAGCAATCAAGTAATTCTTACGCGCA
>JBBTRC010000003.1:2554-23429 GCA_038065355.1 Patescibacteria group bacterium | reverse complement strand
ACAGCTCTCTGCGAAGACGTAAGTCCATGTATAGAGGGTGACGCCTGACCAATGCCGGAAGGTCAAGTACGGGGGGTCCAATGTATTTATATGTTGGGCTGGACTGTATAAGCCCCGGTAAATGTCAGCGATAACTATAATCGTTCTAAGGTCGAGTGGATGATCTAATAAATCGTGCACTCGACGGATTGGAACGATTATAGGTTAAACAGCCTAGCCATAGTTACCTTGATAGTCAGAAATGATTGTCATAATCCAGATGCAACCAAAAAGAGACCAAATGTTGCAGACCTCAGCACGCATAGCAATATGTGGTGGTGGTCAAGATAGAGTCCTGTAGTGAAATGTCTACAAAAGCAATTTTGTAGGAGAAGGAATTATAGAGCGTATTTCCTTGTCGGGTAAGTTCCGACGTGCACGAATGGCGTAACGAGTGGGAAACTGTCTCGAGGACCTGCTCGGTGAAAATACAATCCCGGTGAAGATGCCGGGTACCTGCAGTTAGACGAAAAGACCCCAGGAGCTTTACTGTAGCTTCGTATTGGGGCTATTGAATATATGTGTAGCATAGTGGGGAGACTTTGAAGCGGGCTTTCGGGTACCGTGGAGTCGTCAGTGAAATACCCATCTTATCTTTGGTAGTCTCTAACCTCATAGGAAAAACCTATGAGAGACAGTGCGTGGCAGGCAGTTTTAGTGGGGCGCTACCCTTGGCGTTGTCATGAGTAATCATGGTAATGCCAAACCGTGGCGCCTCCAGAGCGAAATCGGAACATGAGAGAGACCTCATGAGCTCAAAACAAATAAAACGGGGGGCATTCTTTTTTTTAAAAAGAATGACAATTCAGCTGTATGCTTGAATATCCGGTGTATCTGTAAGTACCGTTCACCTTTTTAAAAAGGTGAACGGTGAAAATCTTCACAGTGCGGACAACAAGCAGGAAACTGAGTATTCAGGATCCTCAGAGACTATACGCTGAGCTTTCGACCTAGTGTTGGAAGAATATATAGTCCGATCTTGCTGGCGACAGTAAGGTGTACCATTAGGTACACGTTCAATTATGAGATCACAACAAGAAACTAATCTTAGTCTGACAGAACGACAAAGAGAGCTAATAATTGGCCTCTTGCTCGGCGACGGTCACTTAGAAAAGCGACCAGGTGGAAACACCTATCGTCTACGAGTCGAACATTCTGAAGCACAAAAAGAGTACCTTTTTTGGATTTATAACGAGTTCAAAGAGTGGGTACCTTCAGTGCCAAAGCAAAAAGTTCGAGCTGATGGGCGCGTGAGTTACGAAATGGTGACAGTTAGTCACACTGCGTTTCGTTTCTACTACGGACAGTTTTATGTTGACGGGAAAAAAGTAATACCAAAGTTGTTGGCAAAATGGATGACTCCACTCGTGCTCGCAATTTGGTACATGGATGATGGTTCGCTTAAGTCAGCGCGACATAAGACATTCAACATCCATACGCTTGGCTACACTAAATCTGATTTAGATCGAGTGTGTGCGATGCTCAAAAAATCTTTTGGCATCGTTGCAGTTCTCCATCGTCAGAAGGATGTCGCATGGAGGATATACATCACAAGTAAGAGCAGTCCGCTCTTTGCTTCGATTGTCTATCCAACTATCAAGTTTATTCCTTCAATGCTCTATAAATTGAAAAACACAAATGCCCAAATTGTAACGGAGGGGTCTCAAGGTTGGTTAGGCGCGAATGGAAACCGTGCCGATAGTGTAATGGCATAAACCAGCTTGACTGTAAGAAGTAGATTTCGAACAGACACGAAAGTGGAGCATAGTGAACCGATGGTTGGCGTTAGACGCCGCCGGAGATTACCCGATAAAAGTTACCCTGGGGATAACAGGCTAGTCGTGCCCAAGCGTCCATAGCGACGGCACGGTTCGGCACCTCGATGTCGGCTCATCTTATCCTGGGGCTGGAGCAGGTCCCAAGGGTATGGCTGTTCGCCATTTAAAAAGATACGCGAGCTGGGTTTAGACCGTTCAGTTTCTGATTACACATCGGAAGCTGAACCAATCTAAACCCGAGGTACGTGAGACCACGTAAAGACATCATCACGGCGGCGCAGCATAGAAATATGTTGTGAGAAGTTGACTATATCGGTGAAACCCGCAAGGGCAATACCGAGGGAAGTTTATAATTTGTTGAAAAATGGTAAAGCACAACGGGGCAAACCAAACGGTCGGAAGACTACAACCCAATCCTGGGAGCCGTAAGGCGTTGAAGGGGAGAATGTTGTACCGATACGCGGCAAGCTTTGGAATCCTCGCGCGGGTTCCGAGAGTGTTGAGCCAGGGGAGGAAAATACCGGCCAGTATTTTCCTCCCATCCATTTTCCAGCAAGTTATAAATACCCGTAGAGACTACACGTCAACCTTCCATTTAAACGGAAGAAGATATAGTCCAACATTCAAAAACGAATGAGCGTGAGACAGGTTGGTCTCCTATCTACTGCAGGCGTCGATTTTTGAGGAGAGTTGTCCCTAGTACGAGAGGACCGGGATGAACGAACCTCTGGTCTGTCGGCTGTCACGCCAGTGGCATTGCCGAGTAGCTATGTTCGGAACGGATAACCGCTGAAAGCATCTAAGCGGGAAGCCAACTCCAAGATTAGAAATCATTAAGTCCCCCGAGAGATGATCGGGTTGATAGGCACCAGGTGTACGCACAGTGATGTGTTGAGCCGAGGTGTACTAATTGGACGTAGTTTCCTGTAAGGAACGCTGTACATCGTATGTTTATACGAGGTCTGCAGCATGTTTCTACAGAATGAATGTACATCGTACGTTTTAGTTTGAGTGAAGTTACCTGTTTGAGTTAAGAATATGCATATTTCAACCGCGTGCAGTGGTTGGTAGAGGTAGCTCAGCGGTAGAGCACGTGTTTCTTGAAAGCACGGGTCGTTGGTTCGAATCCAATCCTCTGCTCCACTCCCGACCCATTCCTTGTTCTTGGTCGGGACCACTGCACGAGGTTGAAGAAGTCAAGTTGTTAATTGAAAATTCTAAGTTGGTGATTAAGCAGAGGGGGTACACCCGTTCCCATTCCGAACACGGCAGTTAAGCCTTCGTGCGCCGATGGTACTTTCCTTCGGGAAGGAAGAGTAGGTAGTCGCCAACTTAGAGTCTTCAATGTAAAAATCTCGAGCATGTCTCGGGTTTTTTATTTTGTAAAACACACACAAGATATTGGCGACTACGTCTGTCTTCCAGCAATGTGCGTTAGGAAAAGCGCACATTGGGAAGTAAATTCAGAATAGTCGCTACGCTCGTTTCTTCATTTAAACTTAGAGTCTTCAATTTCTACTAAAAAACCGCCGTCCCTAAAGGGACGGCGGTTTTTTCGTTTCCGATTTTAATTTGTGAGCAAAGTCACCCTTACATACAAGTGATTCCTGCTACAATACAAGACATGAGAGTGTGGGCGCTGGGGAGACGGATTATATATGGCAGTGGATTTTTGGTTTTTTCCGCGACCATTGCCACCAGCTGGTATTTTTTGTACCTGTACGAACCGGCCAATTGTTTTGATAACGTACAAAACGGGAACGAAAGCGGGATCGACTGTGGCGGGGGGTGTGTGCGCATTTGCGCGGTTGACGTTGCGCCGCCGCAAGTGCTCTGGGCCAAAAGTTTTAAAATTACCGACAGTCAATACAACGCGGTGGCTTACGTCGAAAACCGAAACCAAACCGCCGCCACCCCAGAACTCAACTACACATTTATACTTAAGAATAAAGACACTGTAGTAGCAGAGCGGTCGGGCACGACCGTCTTACCGCCAAACAGCGTATACCCTATCTTTGAGGGTCGGATACTGATCGGAACTGACGAAGCGGTGACCGACACCGAGATTATTTTGGAAGGGGCCGATCTGTGGCTCCCAGCGACGGTTGGCCGTGACCAATTTCGAGCGCTCGGTAGTAATCTTGTTGATGCCGACTCACATCCACGGCTCAATGTAGAAATCGAAAACACCGAACTCACAAGAGCGCGCGACGTTGAGGTGGTTGCGACAATTTTTAGCCAAGACGGCCTGCCAGTCACCGCTTCGCAAACCTTTATCGAGTCGATAGAGCCGCGCACCACGAGCGAGATCGTTTTCACCTGGCCGGAATCGATCGCCAAGACAGTGCGCAGTTGCGCGGTACCAACCGATGTGGCCATGGTTATTGATCTTTCGGGGAGCATGAATAATGACGCACAAAATCCGCCACAGCCGCTCACCGATGCGCTCTCGGCCGCCAGTGAATTTGTGCGCAACCTTAAAGAGCGGGACCAAGTGACCCTGGTGACGTTTGCTTCGGAGGCGGCGGTGGCGGCCGAGCTCTCATCAACATCGCTCTCTGTCGCCGACATCATAAAAAACTTACAAATTGCTCCAGCTGAGGAAACCGGCTTCACTAATACCGCCGCCGCGCTCATTGCGGCTCATGTTGAACTTAACTCCGAACACCACAATAGTGACGCCCGTCGGGTGGTCGTGCTCTTGACCGACGGTTTGCCGACGGCGCCAAAGAATGCTGACGCCCTGCAACCTACGATTGACGCGGCAGAAACGCTCACCGCCGACAATGTTGAAATGTACGCGATTGGTCTCGGTGCTGGAGCCGACCACACATTCATCCGCACCATCGCTGGCGATGACACCAACGCTTTTTTTGCTCCGTCACGTTCCGACCTTAGTGCTATTTATGAGGAGATTACCGCCGCTCTCTGCGAGTCAGGGCCAGCCAAAATCGAAGTGATTGCGAAAACCAAGACCAACTTTGCGCCGCTTCGCTAGGTTACCGGAGTGTATCACCTCGGTACATAATTTTGAGCGTCCGCGGGGGTAAAATGCCTGTAAGTGGTGACCAAACGTCGGAGCGTGTGAAAAATTTTGTACTGAGGTGATGAATGTCAAGTTACCCACAGCGGCGCCAAGAAAGCGGGAGAAGAGCGGTACAATTAAATAGATACGCTTATTATTAGCATCATTGTCAACACTCCGTCTATTTTATGTTTCGTTATTTGTTAGCACTTGTAATACCGCCTCTCCTCCTCGGCGGTAGCCTGCCGGCACAAGCGCAAAGTACCGGCTTCGTGGATCCGAGTCTGGCCACCGAGCTAGAAAGCTCCTTTGGCGGCCCGCTCCAGTGTTTTGACTATTATAAGTTCGGCTCGGTTTCGGCCGATCTGCAATCGAATGTGGCCGAAGCGGTACCCGGCTCACTTTTGACGTTTTCGGGCCTAGTGGTCAACCAGAATGACTACCCGGTCGTGAATGGACGAGTGTACGTAAAAATCTTTAAAGACAGTGAAGACACCTTCGCGGCGGGCGACGGCAATCCAGTCGTCGATCAATTCATTGTCTCCAACCAGGTGGCGATTGACGCGAATGGCTCGGTGCCGATGTCGTACAGTTGGCACGTACCCACGAACGCCGAAGCGGGCAGTTACTACGCAGCCTACTTCTTTATCACCGATGAACGGTACAACCTCCTCGGTCTATCATTCACCGACGACGTAGTTGGCAATCGGGCAAACTTCACCGTCATCTCTGACAACGCGCCAATTGCCACCCTGCAAAAAACTGACACTACCCTTAATGGCCAGGATCATCGGTTTGCAACCTTTCCCCTACACTTCAAAAGCGACGAAACAGTGACCATAGAGACAACTATCAAAAATCCAAGTGAGGAAACAAAAACGATGCCGCTCCAGTGGACGCAGTATGCCTGGGACGGGCAGTACGACGGACACGTGCGCAACACCGACGTATCGCTCATCACCCTGGCTCCCTTTGAAACCAAAAAAGTGAGTTATGAAGTGAAGCCGCAACGAGAAGCGATTGTCTTTGTAACGGCGACCACGCAAGACGGTGAGAGCAAGAGTTTCCTAAACATCCGCTACGTGCGCGATGGGGTAGAGGAGACGCGCATCAACTTCCCCTCGTTGACAAAGTTTCCGCTCGTCAAAGGCGAAGAACAGCTCCTTTTCGCCTGCGCACACTCGACCAACGTGCCGATTGTTCCCGGCAACACACTCTCGCTCGTATTGAAGGACAACACCGGCAGTGTCATACACTCCTACCGCTACGACGGCGATATTGTGTCTGATATGGCTGGTTTTGGCGAGAACTTTACTCCCACGGAAGATTATAATGAAGTGGTACTTGAAGCATCTTTGGAACGAAATGGAGTCACGGTAGAAAAAGTCGCGATTGAGTATGATTGCAAGGATATCAATCCAGAAAGTTGTCTTATTAATAAGAGCGGCGGAACTGACAAAAACAGTATGATCGATAAATATCTTTTGCTCGGAGTGTTGTTGGCGGTGGCGGTAATAGCCCTGGTATTTTTCCTCCTGATTAGGAAGCGCAACGAGTATATTGATGCCGGCACGCCCTTGGCTTCACTGGTGTTCGCGCTCCTTCTTAGCAGTCTCACGTTTGGCATCGGCGCACAGTTAGTGGAAGCCAACAGCGCCAGCTGGTCCTCGCCGGCACTGCCGCCTTTGTTAAGTTACGAGACATCAGGCAATTTTTGCTATGCCAACTGTGGCAACATAGACATCGATCGATGGGCAACGATCCGTTACAAGTGGGTGCCAGTCGGTTATCTGCAAAACGGAGCTCTCGTTTCGGTCCAACACTCGTCAGTGGCGCGCGATGCGGCCAATAACGTGATCAGCAACGGTACCGTGCTGAATGTCGGCGACACCGTTCGTTTTCAACCAGCGGCCAATTCCGGCACTGACATATCATGGTTTGGTACGGGAGGCTTTGGCGATTCTCCTTTTGGAGTGTGGAGTGCAGGAAGCCCAACGGCGTGCGACCCAACCAACTTCGTATCGACTGACAACTTTACCAGCGTGACGGTGCAAGACTACATTGCCCTTCACGTCACGCCAACCTCACCGACAATCACCCAGTCTGGCACAGCTGGCCTCACCTGCGGCGCCGGCGGTTTCACCTGTACGGTCACAAGCCCCGGCACTATTATCGCCACCGTTTCTTGGCCAGCAACCTCTGGCAAGTTTTACTTCAGTTATGATAAGACCGGTCAATTTCAACCGAGCTACCAAGATTGGACTGGTCAAGGATGTCGGTCTGGCACCCCATTTAAAACCGTCCCCGCCGGCTGTCCCGCCTTTAGCCCCGTTAACTCTGACCCGCACGATTGTCTTGGCAACGGCGCTGACTACCTGGTTCAAGTTCCGACCCAGCGAATCACACATAATTTCGTAGCAGTAGCGGCCGCCGCTAACCGACCGCCAGTGATGTCGCCAATTCAAGGACCGCCGACTGGTCTGACTGGTACGTCCTACTCATTCCTCTTCCAAGCGAGGGACCCAGACGGCGACACGCTTCAATACGGTATCGACTGGGACAACAATGGCATGGTTGATACGTGGACAACGCCGCTCGTGCTCTCAAACACACTCGTATCTTCAGCCCAGTCGTGGTTTACCACCGGCAGCAAAACATTTAAAGCCCTCGCGCGGGACAGTAAGAATTTAAGTTCTGGTTGGGTGTCACACTCTATTACCATTTCAAATCCGCCCCCGGGTAGCCCCAGCGTCAACTTTACTATAAATGGTTCGGCTGGGCCGCTCACCGTTTCCTCTGCCAGCACCTTGAATATGGCGTGGACCGGTACCAACGTTTCATCATGTACGGC
The DNA here is from genome assembly GCA_038065355.1 of Patescibacteria group bacterium. Taxonomy (GTDB): domain Bacteria; phylum Patescibacteriota; class Minisyncoccia; order Phycocordibacterales; family UBA918; genus OLB19. The sequence goes on along the minus strand of JBBTRC010000003.1, from coordinate 15,736 downwards.
GTTTGGACCTGGCTGGAATAAGTCTCTGCCAACCACGACCGGAGTAGACAGCATCCAGGCCAGCATAAGCACAACTTATTTAGTTTCTTGTGCTAGCGCAGTTGGCAATAAAACTGACACTGTTGATGTCGTTGTGCAAAACCAGCCGCCGGTCATGCAGCCAATTCTCGGTAACAACAACGCCATTGCAACCATCGCCGAAACCTACACGATTGTCGCCATTGATCCCGACGGCAACGATGTCTCGTATGAAGTTGACTGGGACAATGACGGCATAGCCGATCAGCCGGCCAGCGGCCCGACAGCCAGCGGAGTATCCCAAACCATCAATCATCCGTGGCCGGCCGCCGGCACCTACACCTTCCAAGTCCGAGCGATTGATACGCTTGGTGCCATCTCGGCTTGGGTCTCAAAGACGGTGATTGTGGCTCCACCGCCACCGGCCACCGCCACGCTCGAAGTTAGTGTCAACGGCGGCGCCTGGTCAACGGGCGACCCGACCATTAACCCAGGCGACACGGTCCGCGTGCGCTGGCGTTCAACGAGCGCAACCACCTGTACCGGTACCAACTTCAATACCGCCGGAGCGACCAATAACAACGTCGGAGTCTTGGTAAACAATGGACTCCTCGCGCCGGGCACTACGTTACCACTCACCCTCCGCTGTTCAGGAGCGGGCGGTAACGGTAGCGACACGGTCTCGGTCACTATAAGGGACTTGCCTAACCTCACTACGCCAAGTATCTCGGTAGTACCAAACCTCGCCTCCTTTGATCCGGTGACCGGCGCCTATGGCTCGGTGTCTGTAAGCTTCACTACCGGCAACAACGGCGGTAGCAACAGCGCGGCCACTAACTACCGGCTCATACTGACCGACCGTAACGGCGCCCGCGGACCGCGTACCGGTACCATCAACGCGCTCGCCGCCGGCGCGAGCCACCCCGTCATTACACTGACCGAAAGCAACGTGCTGTTTGGACTGATCACCGTCGAAGTGTGGGTGGACTGGGCAGATTCCGTCACCGAGGGAGATGAGAGCGACAACTATAGCTCGTTCAATTATGATACCGGTCTGCCCAATCCCAACATCGACATCACCGCTGATAAGATCGTCGTTCGCTCTGGGGATTCCGCTATGCTTAGTTGGGACACGAAGGCCTCATATCCGATGAACTGTTCGGTCTTTGGTCCTACTATCAGCACCTACACGTTTGATCCGAGTGTAGACGGCCCGACCGGCACCTTGCCAACTGGCGCACTGTCTACGAAATCAAACTTTGTCTTGGAGTGTACCGAACCAATCACATCAAAAACCTTCTCCGACACGGTCTCAATTGAAATTGAAGGACTGGTGGAAGAAATCTAAACCATCCTACATAGCCAAAAAACCGCTCTACAGAGCGGTTTTTTGGTGGTGCCACGCTTCAAGTTGCACGACCAAGAGCAAGGTGGCAAAAAATCCATTACAATACAGCTCTCACTTATGGGACAGCTCCGTACACTTTTTGCTGGCTTTGACGCGATATTGTTTTTCTCGGTCTTGGCGCTCTCACTCATGGGACTCGTGACCATGTACTCGCACGTCGGCGACAACGCGTTCTTTCTGCGACAAATTATATGGATCGGAACGGCCGTCGTGGCGCTTTTGTTGGCAGTGGTGCCTGACTACCGGCTCTTGCGCTCCGGCAATACCACATTCTATCTCTACCTCATAACATTAGTGCTCTTGGTCTTAGTGTTGTTTGTCGGAGAAGTAACGCTTGGTGCGCAGAGCCGTTTTAATTTTGGTTTCTTCTCGCTCCAGCCGGCCGACCCGGCAAAATTGATTTTGATTTTGGTACTCGCCAAATATTTTGCTAAGCGGCACGAAGAAATCAGCGACTTCCGGCATATTTTGGTTTCCGGTGTGTACGCACTCTTGATCTTTGGATTGGTCTTTGTGCAGCCGGACTTTGGTTCAGCGGTGATTTTGTTTTTTGTCTGGTTGGGGATGGTGTTGGTGTCTGGTATCAAGGTGCGTCACTTGCTCACAGTGCTTTTACTCGGCGCGATAGTGCTCGGCGGGATGTGGCAATTTGTGTTTCTCGACTACCAAAAAGAGCGCATTTTGACTTTCCTCAATCCTTTGGCAGATATTCAAGGCGCTGGCTACAACGCCTATCAGTCAACCGTCGCGATTGGTTCCGGTGAACTGTTTGGAAAGGGGATTGGCTACGGGACGCAGTCGAAACTGCTTTTTTTGCCCGAGTACGAAACCGACTTTATTTTTGCCGCTTTTGCCGAAGAGTGGGGACTCATTGGAGTCTTGTTACTATTTGTACTATTTTCGGTAGTGATATTTCGCTTACTTCATCATGCCACCACTGCCGCGACAAATTTTGAGAGACTGTGCGCGGTCGGAGTCAGCATGCTGTTTGTGGCTCACTTTTTTGTTCATATCGGCATGAACATTGGCCTCTTGCCGGTGACGGGAACCACCATTCCATTTTTAAGTTACGGCGGATCACATCTCATCACTGAATTTATCGCGGTCGGAATGATAATGGGGATGCGGCGCTACGCTGGCGCTCGTTATGACACGCGGGATGTGCTCGAGTCGTAGAGAGCGAAAGTGGCGCTCGTCATGCGAGAGAGGGAGAAAGTATTTTGGACGCGGGTGCGGAGCGCCGCCGCGTAGCGGCGGCGCATGCCCTCGTCGCGCATCAGCATTTCAACTGATGTGGCAATGACGTCGGGCTCTGGAGACACAAGCAAGCCGTGTTCGCCGGTTTTAATAATGTCACGATTGCCGGGCAAATCACTCGCCACAACCGCCACCTCGGCCGCACCCGCCTCTAAGAGCACGTACGGAAGACCTTCTTTTTGTGACGGCAGTACAAACACATCAAAGGCGTGCAAGTATGAGGCGGCTGCATCCACGTACCCCAAGAGGTGAAGACGGTCACGAACGTGGAATTGTTCGGCTAGCATTTCGAGATGTGTTCGTTCCTCACCTTCGCCAATGATGTAGAGGTGGGCGTTTTGGGGAAGGCGAAGGAGTGCCTCGACGGCCGCCGACCAGTTTTTGTTGGGATGTAGTTCGCCAATACCGCCGATCCAAAACTGGTTTTTTCTGGCCTCTCTATCAAGAGTCGTCCGCGCGTTCGTGCGTTCATTGAATTGAAGCTCGCCAATGCCGTTGTATATGAGGGAGACTCGGTTTTGCATGCTGGGCAACCGTTGACTCCGCTTTAAAGTTTCGGTTGAAATCATGATGCTGTGATGCGCGAGTTGCAACGTCAGCCAGGTGCCGATATAAATAAGAAGACGCTGCCAACGTGGCCGCCACGTTTCGTCCATAGTGAGTCCATGCGAGGTAAAAATAATCCGCTTACAACCAGCCAATCGCCCCGCCAAAGCGCCGATACCGCCGGCTTTGGAGCTGGTGACATGGAGTATGTCGGGCCTTACTTTCAAAATGAGTCGCCACACTTCAATCAGAGCGCGCACGTCCCGCCACAGCGACATGTCACGCAAGAAGTTGCGAATGGGGTAGACCGGAATGGCTGCGTCGGAGAGTTTTTCTGCGAGAAGGCCACGGGCGGCACCCGCCATGCCGGTGCCCCCCGTCCCGCCCCCCACCGTCGCGACCGCCACCTCATACCCGGCTCCTTTCGCGGCGACCGCGAGCTCGTAGACATATTTTTGCGCCCCACCGAAATTACTCTTGGTTATCAAATACAGGATTTTTAGCTTTTTTTCTGGCACGTCCATGAGTACAACTAAGCATACGTGGCGGGGGTTATATGTCCAGACATGCTCACCATCCATTACATACTTTCACACGCTCCCTGCCTCCGTCACCACTACGAGTGCCACACTCTCACCGCAGACACATCATTTGCTTCGCCCACCACCCCAACACCGCCCTCCGCAAATGATATGTCTGCAGTGAGGCTCCAAACCCTATCATCTACGTGAGCCCCCCAGCCATGCAGTCATTGACTTTCACCATAAATATGCTATTATGGAATGATAGTTCTTTCTATATTCGCCACAGCCAGTTTACCGGAAAGCACTCTTTTAAGCTGGCTGTGGCGAAACCCATAGGGATTAGTTGTACAGCACACACAAAGAAAGTAGAGGCTTCCGATGAAAATCGCTTCCCTCGAAAACGTCGCAACCGGAATGGGTCAAGTTTCCAAGCTGGTGCGACTGCTGGCAAGTTCGGGCATTACGTCCGAACATCTCCAATACGCTATCGACAATAAGTCGGCGCGTGCCAATCTCGTCGAATTTTTGCAGGCCGGGTGCCCAAAAGTCGACTACATGCAATCGGTACCAAAAGCCACACGCGCCAAAACGAAGGCGGAGAAGTTGCCGCTGGTCAAACCGGCCGAATTCTTTGTCTCGAGCGACCAGTTCTACGTTGACTCCAACTTGGCGCGCAACATCGACCTGTCGCCCTGTGCGGACGATACGCGCGACCTGAAAGCTCTGTTTACGCTCCCGCGCCCAATGAGCGACAGCGCGATTGCGACGCACTCCGGTGGCCTGCCGGAACTGCTGCGGAAGCGCCCCGCGCTCCCGCAGCTCATGCGCGAATGCCAGCTGGCGCTTGCGGGCAGGTCTCGTCTCTTCGTGAAAGGAGGTTTCTATCTCCTCTATATCGAAGGTCGTGTGGGGTCGCTCTGCCCGGTGTGTGTCCGTTGCGACGGCGTGCGGTTCGGCCTCTTCTGCTACCGCTTCGGCCAGTTTGGCGAGTGGCGCAAGGGCAGCCTGGTCTGTGGCAACTAGCCCTGAATCCTAGGACCTAAAAAAATCCTTTGCACTTGGAACCTTTGATCTTAGTACTTCGGTATAACGATCAAAGGTTCTTTTTTGTATACGTTGCGAACGTTTGTCATGAGAGTTTGACTACACATACGTGGCGGGGGTTATATGTCCAGTTTCCTTGCTAAAACGCTAATTTTAGGTAGGATTTATAATACTTTCATCTCTATATGGGCGAACGATCGCGTGAACTCTTTATTTTAATCGTTGGGGACATCATTGTCTTCAATCTAGCGCTCTGGCTCATGCTTTTAGTGCGGTATTTTGAGATACCGACTTTAGCGCGGCTCGAAACGCACGTGCCACCATTTTTGATCTTTTCGGGCGTGTGGATTTTTATTTTCTTCATTCTCGGGCTCTACGACAAACACACCAATCTACTGAAAAAATTCCTCGTCACTCGCATTATCTACGCGCAGGTGGTCAACGTGGTGGTGGCCGGCGTGTTGTTTTTTACCCTCGACTTTGGCATCACTCCGAAGACCAACCTCATTCTGTACTTGGTTGTTTCCACCATCCTCTTGTCGGTCTGGCGCCTTCGCCTTATGCCGTACTTTTCGCAGAAGCGCCGTCATAAAGCCATCTTGATTGCCGATGGCCAAGAAGCCGTCGAACTGGCTGATGAAATAAACAACAACGACCGCTACAACTACTATTTCGTGCGGATTGTCGACGAGGAGACGCTCGGGAAGACGGTTGACTTTGAAGCTAAAATTTTGGAACTCATGGAGCGGGAAAAAATCGAAGTCATCGTGGCCGACCCACGCGGCGAAGCCATCAAAACTTTCTTGCCAGTTCTCTTTGACTTATCATTCTTGCGCTTCTCGTTCACGTTTCTCGACTTTAACCGGCTCTACGAAGATACCTTTGATCGCGTGCCTATGAGCTCACTTCGATACGAGTGGTTTATTTCAAATATTTCTCAATCGAAGAGCGCTATTTATGACGTGGTCAAAAGAGGCATTGATATTATTGGCGCGTTCATATTGCTCATTCCTTCGCTCGGTATTTTTCCGTTCCTGGCGGCGGCCATTAAGCTTGAAGATCGGGGGCCGCTTTTTTATAAAACAACTCGAGTCGGTCAATTCAATCGCCCTATCACGATTTATAAGTTGCGTACTAAAAATGGCAGCGATAGCGGAACGGCGGCTCTTAGCAGTACGCTCGTTGATACTAAAGTCGGTTTGTTTTTGCGCAAGTCGCGCCTCGACGAATTGCCACAGCTCATCAACGTACTGCGCGGCGACCTGTCTTTTATCGGCCCGCGGCCGGAGATGCCCGCGCTAGCTGAAGTCTATGCAAAAGAAGTGCCGTATTACAACACCAGACATTTCCTCAAACCCGGCCTCTCGGGGTGGGCACAGATTAATAACTTCGACGTCCCGCGCGGTGGCGTCGATGTGCCTCGAACAACGATCAAGCTTTCTTACGATCTTTTTTATTTGGAACGGCGCTCGCTTGTCCTTGATTTACAGATAGCGGTGAAAACCATCGCCACCATTATCATGCGCACCGGGACGTAGTGTGATGCCTCCCGCTTAGTTTTTCTGCTATACTGCCGCCATTATGTTGGTCGATGGACACGCGATTGCAAGTGAAATATACGCGTCACTGGCGAGTACGGTGGCGTCGTTGCCGACGCCACCGCGTTTAACCGCGCTCACGTCCGCGCCAAACTTTGAAACGCAAAAATATCTCTCTCTCAAAAAGAAAAAAGCCGAGCAGGTCGGCGTTCGTCTCAACATTGTTGAGTTGCCGAGTGATAGTGCCACACCTGACGTGGTTCTATGTATCGAGAAGTTGGCGCCACAGACAAACGGCATCGTCGTGCAGTTGCCTCTGCCAGCCCACATAGACAAGGAGGTGGTTTTGGCGGCGGTGCCACTAGAGAAAGATCCTGATGGTTTTTTGTATGGGACACACGCGGCGGCTTGTGTGCCGCCAGTTGTCGCGGCGATTGCCGCTATTGCTGATAGATACAAGGTGAAATGGACAGGCAAAAAAGTTGTGGTGGTCGGTCACGGACGGCTCGTCGGTCAACCGGCGGCGCACTTCGCAAAGAACGCTGGCGCCGATGTCACCGTGATCACTGAAACCTCGAAAGATATCGAAGCGGCGCTTAAGGCGGCGGATATTATCATCAGCGGAGTCGGCAAGCCGAATCTGGTGACTCCCGATATGGTACGAGATGGGGTGGTGGTGTTTGACGCCGGGACATCGGAGGACGGCGGCGTCTTGGCGGACGACGTCCATAAGGACGTCGCCCGCCGCGCCGCGCTCTTCACTCCCGTGCCGGGTGGCATCGGCCCGATTACCATCGCCTGCCTTTTGCGCAACGTAGTCGCCCTCGCCCGTCAATAGTTTTTGCCTGTATAATGTGATATAACAGGCTACTTTATGTCTACCACGAGTAGAGAGACACAAACATTCCTCCGCCTCTTTAGGGCGGTTGTCATTTTTGTCGTCATCGGGTTACTGTCGTGGTTTGTGTACCAAAATGCCACCGACCCCAAAGCTACGCACCCATTCAAACTTGGCCTCGACTTGGCTGGTGGCTCTCACCTCATTTACGAGGCCGACGTGTCGGGGATAGAAGAGGCTGAAGTGCCCGAGCTGATGAACGTCTTGCGGGACGTCATCGAGCGACGCATCAATATTTTTGGTGTCTCCGAACCAATTGTTCGAGTTGAGCGGAGCAGTTTTGTGACCGAGGTGCCAATCGAGCGACTAGTGATCGAGCTCCCCGGGGTGACGAACGTAAGCGACGCGGTCGCTGAGATTGGCCGCACGCCACTTCTTGAGTTCAAACTGCTTGACCCGTCGCTTCTCGCACAGCAACAGGCACTTGACTCGCTAAAGTCAATCGCCACGACCGGCGCGGCGGTGAGCAATGTGACAATAAATGGCGAAGCGGTCACTGAACAGGATCCATTTACGGATACCGGACTGACCGGCCGTTATTTGGAGACTGCCCGTTTGGAATTTGCCGGCGGCCAGTCTGGACAGCTCGCCAACGAGCCCTTGGTGTCGGTCAGTTTTACTCCCGAAGGGAGCGCGCTGTTTGCGGAAATTACCAGAAACAACGTCGGCGAACAGCTGGGAATTTTTCTCGATGGGGAATTGTTGTCGGCACCGGTTATCAACGAGCCGATTACCGGCGGCACCGCCATCATTTCCGGCGGCTTCACCCCAGACGAGGCGAGAGAGCTGGCACAAAACCTAAGTTTCGGCGCACTGCCCGTCCCCATTGAACTGCAAAGCACGCAAACCATCGACGCCACGCTTGGTGTGAATGTGTTGCGCGACAGCGTGACGGCTGGAGTGTTTGGCATCATCATTATTTCCCTGTTTATGGCATTGTGGTACCGCCTTCCTGGTCTGGTCGCGGCGGTTGCGCTCACTATGTACGTGATCATTACTTTGGCTATCTTTATGTTCATTCCGGTCACACTGACCGCGGCTGGTTTGGCTGGCTTTGTGCTCTCTCTCGGTATGGCGGTTGATGCCAACATCTTGGTATTTGAACGCATGAAAGAAGAATACCGCGCCGGAAAAGGCAGTCGCGAAGCGGCCGAGACGGGCTTTAATCGAGCCTGGTCAGCCATCCGTGACAGCAATGTCACCGGTCTGCTTTCAGCTATTATTTTGTTCTGGTTTGGTACGTCGCTGATCAAAGGGTTTGCGCTCGTGCTCGGTATTGGCACGATCATTGCCATGGTTTCAGCCATTACGCTCACGAGGACGCTCCTCGTCGCACTGCCTGATGTGAAGCGAAACGATTCACATTTTTGGTCGTATATGTTTGGCACTGGATTGGTAAAAAAGTAACGTTCTATGGATATTATTAAGCACAAAAAAATCTTCCTTATTATCGGCGCTGGCATTGTCATCGTCTCAGCCCTGATCGTAGCGTATTTTGGTCTTAAGCCGGGCATTGATTTCACCGGCGGCTCGCTCATGGAAGTCACCTACGCGACTTTGCCGGAAAAAGCTGAGGTTGAATCAGCGGTGGCCGCTCTGTCTCTCGGTGGTGCCGATGTACGTCAATCAGCCGGTGACGAAGGAGCTGGGTATTTGATTAACACTAGAGATCTCACTGACAACGAACGTCAACAGCTCGAGGACGCGCTACTTTCGCTCGGTACTGAGGGAACAGTCGCTCGTTTCACTTCCATCGGCCCGGTCATTGGCGCCGAGCTGGCAGATAAGGCGGTGTGGGCTATCGGTGCGGTCTTGCTTATTATTTTGTGTTATGTGGCGTTTGCCTTTGCTGGCATTGGCAAACCGGTCAGCTCTTGGATCTACGGTTTTTTGGTCACCCTTATTCTTGGACACGACATTCTCGTGCCGGTTGCCGCCATGAGTATCCTTGGTTTCACCCTTGGCTCTGAGGTAGATATTTTGTTCGTGACGGCGCTCCTTACCATTCTTGGCTATTCGGTCAATGATACGATTGTGATTTTTGACCGCGTACGAGAAAAGTTAGTACAAAATCGCACCGAACACGTGCGCAAGATTAACGAGCCGGGCGGAGTGGTGCGGACAGAAATCACCCACACCCTCACGAAGTCATTTGCCGACATTGTCGGGCAAGCGGTCGACGAAACCATGGCGAGGTCCATTAATACGTCATTGACGGTATTCTTGGCGCTTGCTTCTCTTTACATATTTGGTAGTGAGGTCACCCGCACGTTTGTGCTGGTACTCATGGTGGGTGTACTGGCTGGTGCCTATTCATCCATCTTTATCGCGAGCCCGCTGTTGGTGGCGATTGAACAACACCTCGCTAAGAAAAAAAAGACGTCCGGCAAATAACCTATATGTTACTCGGCATCACAGGGACTGACGGAGCAGGTAAAGGCACTATAGTCGAGTATTTAGTGACCCACAAAGGTTTTCTGCACTTTCCGGCGCGGGCGCTGTGGGAAGAAGAACTCAAAAAGAGGGGAGTGGAGAGTAACCGGGCCAACATGCGTCTCGTTGCGAATGAATTGCGGGCCCTGCACGGTGACGATTATCTCGTCGCACACTATCTTAAAAAAATACAAGCCGACGGTTCAAAAAACGCTGTCATTGAATCAATCAGAACGCTGGCTGAAGTGGCGACGCTGAAGAAAAACGGCGGTGTACTCCTCCTCATCGATGCTGACCCGCGGGTCAGGTACGAGCGCATTGTGGCTCGCAAGTCGGCCTCTGATTGTGTGACGTTTGAGGAATTTACTACCCACGAACAGCTTGAAATGAATGATCCCAATCCGCACGGCATGCAGAAAGCCAAGGTCATGGAGGCGGCAGACTACACTTTCCACAACAACGATTCAGTTGAGGAGCTACATCAAGAAATTGACGAATTTTTAGCAACGCATCATTAAGAGATTCTGGTGCCGACAAATGGTTTGTTTGCTAAATAATCAGCAAGCGCAGTTTCGTGCGTGCCGCTCAAGATAACTACTTCAAGTCCCACACGCGCGGCTTCGCGTGCGGCGACCGGGTCAAAGGGGGACGAGAGCCCCGGGTCCCACTCCTCGGGAATGAGGCGTGTAAAATCCGGCCAGGAAATATTTTCAATCTTCTCTGCTTGGCTGTTTTTCTTTGGGTCGTCGGTGTACACGTAGTCAATATCAGAAAGATTGATGAGTTTGTGTGCGCCAAGATGGTCGGCGATTTGCACCGCTCGCAAGTCGGTCGAAGCTCCGGGCCGATAGCCAGCGGCGATGATGACTTTCTCGTTCTCCGGCACAGTCAGAATGTCGTCTGGGTTCGTGATCATAATTTTGTAGGCGCTGTCACGGAAAATAGTGCGCAAGAGCTGGCCGTTGAGACGGGTGGCGTGGATGCCCATCCAGTCGAGATCCTCGGGGCCGAGGTCGGACACGGCGGCGGCCGCTTCCTGGTAATGGCGAGCGGTGCGGCCGCCGCCGGCGATAATCACAAAACGCCGACCGGCGGCCGTATAGGTATCGACTAGCCGTTTGAGTTTTTGCAAAAATTTTGTATCAATCTGATCCGGTACGATGAGTGAACCACCGACCGACATCACAATCGTTTCTCGTTTAAACATACACTGCGCATTGTACGATATTGATGTCTATTTTTGAACTGGCCTGTTACAAATAGATAGTTGGTATTTTCGTGTGAGGGGAGAGGTCGGGGTGAATGTCTCTCAACGTCCTCGCTCCGGGCATTGTCGCTGGCGACCTAATTCTTAGGGAGCTTGCGACCATAAGAATGGAAGTACTCTTGTGGTGAATGTTTCGAGACACTCACCCCGACCTCTCCAAAAGCTTGACTTTTATAAATACTATGATAGCTTTCGGGTAGCTTTGAGAAGGGGGATGATTACACTGTCTAGGTGAAGAAAGGCCATGCGGCCACACCAAAACTTTTGACGTCCCGCTTCGCGGGGCATTGTTGCGTATCTCGGTAGGCAATGGTGCTTATCGAAAATCATATCGCCTGCAGAACGCGGGCAAGGAGTGATTATGAGATTGTTCTTTTCAGCTTTGGGTCCGGCCATCGCCGTACTCTTCCTGGCGTCGTCAGCGTCGGCGTGTGTGGGCAATGGGTGTCCCGGATATGACGGACGGCCCACGTCCAATTTCAATGTCGACGCTTCAGTGCTTTTCGGCGGCCTCGGAACCGGTAAATTCACCGGCAAAGAAGGCTATATCAACATCGAAAAGGTCGGCAACGGCGTCATCGATCTGAAGTTTAAAGGCTCCGGCGGCTGCGCTGAACTCAACTGTGGCGACTTTCGCTACAATGTTGAAGGTGTCGCCAAGGAGGCGGTCAAGGTCAACGGCGCGGCTTGGAGCAACGTTTCTGGCAAGGAAACGTCGGTCTTCAACCAAGGGATCGTCACATCGGGCTTCAGCTTGTCGGTGACGCCACAATCGTCTTCGCCGGACTGAATACGGCTCAAATACCAGCTCCTCCGTAAGTCTATGGAGGAGCTGTTTCTATATTAAGGCAATACTTGATTTTTTCTATAATCTATGATATAAGTGCCCCAGACTGATTCATTGACAACTGAAGGGAAAAAATGCATGAAAAACAGACGGATACGCTTTTCCCAGCTTGCAATAAGCTTAGGATTAGCGCTCTTTCTCGGCTCTCCGGCACTTGCCGAGGAGACTGAGATACCCTGGACAGATTGGAAGCGGATGCGTCCAAGCAGTTTTTCAGTTACGATCGACGCGGCAGTCGAGCAGTGCGAGCGCAGTGCGCGTGATTCCGACAACGACCCACTCACTCTTTCGGTGTGTGTGACGTATCGAGAAATGCTTGAAACCAATCGTTGCGAAGTCAAGCAGGTACCTGACGATACCGGATACGACCTTGTGACCGGCCTTAACCGCCACGATCAACAGTCGTTGTCGCACAATAAAGTAAAAAAAACTGGTCGCGACGACCGGGCGATACGGTGCAAGCTAAGCGAAACAGTGTTGCTCGATTGGTTTACGGGCGTGCCCAACCAGTCCTGCAATAACATCGGAGTTCAATTTCTAAAATCGTCTGAAGCTCAGGTTAAACATCGGGTGTGCCGAATGGTCCCGATTCGCTTGAACTCGTCGAATGAGAAATTAACGTATTTACCCGGCTTCATTCTATCGAATTGTTGTCCGAGTTGTACGTCAAACACATTCATCCCCGGCTTGCTTCTTCAAAGTGGAGAGTCGAGTCAATCAACAACCTACGTGAGAGTCTGCGAGTAGCAGACAAAGGAGAAGTGAAAATGAAACAGATCGCATTGACTACAGGGCTTCTTTTTTGCCTCCTCGTTCAACCAGCATTCGCCGACAAAGGCGACGAAGCCGAACGAGTGTGGATGTCTGGTCAAGATGTGGAAGCTATCAAGAACGCTCTTAAGGATGGCAATGAAATTTGCATCGGTAGTCCACGACAGCATACGTGTATGCTGTTTAACCCCCTCTCCAACGAGGTGAGGTTTCAGGAAGTTTCAAGGCCGAAAGGTCTCAACAAGAATACGACTGCAGTGAGAACACTTATGGTTACTGCCGATATTGTTTTTCAGGTGGATGCTGGCACGGGATCTTATCCCACCAGCGTTCAGCACATCGTTGAAAATCAAAACTCGGCAGCAGTCTGGAATCAAGGTTTTGCCCAAGTTCCTGCTGCCGCCATGAATGGTGCAGTTGCAGCCGGTATTCAGGCTACAACCAATCCATGTCGCGACGGACGTTGCGGCAACGGTTCGACAATTCTCAATGTGGTTGAGGGCGCAACGGCCGTCGCTGGAGCTTCTTCTGAGGCGAATAGCGACAGCGCCGTTGAAATTCAAGCAGGCTGCCTCACGGCGGCTTGTGGACTTCTGAAAGATTGAGCACCGGTCCGCGACCTTTGGTCGCG
>JBBTRC010000003.1:0-2544 GCA_038065355.1 Patescibacteria group bacterium | reverse complement strand
CACCGCCAGCAAAAGAGGAACAACATGAAGAAACTTCTCGGTCTGCTCGTCGGCTTGATCTTCGGAACAAGCGTGGCGTGCGTGGCATACGCGGAAGATGTCGTCCGGCTTTGGCCGGAGATATTGACTGAAAAAGGCATCAGCGTGAAAGACGCTAACGGCCAGACCGGCTTCGACCGGTTTAAGGCGGCGGCACAACAAATTCCCAATTGCGGGGACGAGTCAACCATCGCAGTGTCGTGTGTGGGCGACGCCTTCTTTGAGGCGGCCTATCAGGCCAAGCACTTCAAGGGCGTCTCCGAGGCGGACATTCATGGTCCGCTCGGCAAGAAGACCCACGACCTGTACGTTGAAGCGGTGAAGAAACGCTTCAAACTTACGTCAGAGCGTATCAAGTATACCGAGTTTCGCGCTCGCGGCCTTCTCTATGCAGAGCAAGGTGGCTACACCACCTTGCCGCAGAAGGAAGTGGATGCGATCATTTCAACCGCCACCAATCTGGTGCGGATTGACGAAAAGCTCATCAAAACCGAAATGGGCGCGAACTCTATGACGCCCGAACAGTACGAAGCGCGGCTCGCGGAGCTCGACAACGAGCGAAACGCTCTGCTCTCGGAGTTCGGAGGTCGACTCACGAAGCTCGAAAAAGAGGTGGAGAGCAATTCTGCCTTCATCACTGACTTCAAGAAAATCTTTCCTGAAAAGAAGGATTGGGAGGCGGTTAAAGATGGTGCGGCCGATGGCACAAAAGCCCAGGGCGCACTGTCTGTTCTCGGCGACGATCCAAAAGCGGCGCTGGAGAAAATGCAGGCAACAGTCGACGAGTTGTCCAACTCTGAAACTGGCTTGAAAGCGCAATTTGAGGCGCTGAAAAACTCGACGATCGGTGAAGACACCGTTCAGAAAATCGTCGATAAGAAGCTGACCCAGGTTGGAAAGAAGCTGATCCAGGTTGGAATAATAACCCTCGGGCTCATTATTCCGCTTCTTTGGTTCATTCGAACCAAACAGCGGGATTGGATGCATAAGCATTTTGTCACGAAGAAGGCACTTGAGAGCCAACGCGGCGACATCGAGCCGGTCGTTGAATCTCAGGCGCTTGCAGACTCTCTGAAAAACTTTGACCGAAAGCTCGGTGAAGTTCAGCGCGGTGTTTCTATGGCTTTGGAAGGAAGTAACAAAGCCAACCAAGCCATCGGCGCCCTTGAGAAAAAAGTCGAGGGCGTTGTCGACCAAACGGGCACTCTTGACATCCGGTTTGCGGATGGAGGAGAGGCGGCGCTTCAGGCGTTGGCGCTCAACCAGGAGTTAACTGTCACAGTGCTCGTTAACGACATCGACAAGTTCGACCTTATCTTCAAGCGGGTTGAAATGGGGAAATATTTCTGTCTGGATTCGGACAAAAAAATCCGGGACCTTTCAGAGAAGACTCCCATCAGCGATCCGTTACGCTTTGTGCGAAGAAACTACCGGAAAGGTATGTTCTCTGCACTCGAGAAAGCCTACAAATCGCCAGATTTGGCGGCGGCCTAAGGGGTGGGGCGGCGAGCGATAGCGAGCCGCCCCAGCCATTTCCTTTCAGTTATTGTTCTTTGCCGTTTTTCTCTTGCGGTCAAAACTGTAATAGAAAAACGGTGCATACCGTTTTTTGGCAGAGGTCGTCGGCGGCCATAGGCTGACCGATTGTCTCACCAACGAAATTCGCGCGCTTGCAAACCGCTGATGAACCGATACATTGACCAGTTGGCAACTGGGACAGTGTGTAGGAAGAGTCGGAGGAAGCGTCGGAGCGCGAACTTCAAAAACAGTATCAGTACCTTAGGAGCGACAATTCGGTCGCTACCCCAAAGCCCGTCTTAACCGACCGGGCTTTTATTTGAGCAAATACCCGAAGGGTATATTGAGAAAATATGCAGGCGCTTCAGCAGATTCGACCTCCGAGGGAGAATATGCTGGCAGCGAGCTGCACAGGAAGTCCAACTAAAGATATTTTCGAATCAAAGCACGGGCATTTATGTCGTAGCTGAAATTGCTGGACGCGCACGAAAAGATACGTTTTTTATTGAAAATCTAGGCACTAAATAAGCAGTATTCAACTTACCTACTTGCACTTTTTCTCGCTATCTGTATAATGCTGGTCACTGTTTGTCGGGAGTGGGTTTGGCGCTTATTTAGTGCGCCTCGCAACGGGTAAGTTCCGCCGCGCCATTTTCGAAGGAAGCAGCGCATTTTGATAATTGAATAGACATATTCATTGCCCAACAATGAATATGTGTATATCTTTTTAACAATTTTTTAAAATTGTTTGAATGGTATGCATCACAGCACCGAATATATTTTTACAAATATATTCAAAAGGCAAGAGAGTCATAGATTCTTTTGTCTTATCCTTTAGGTACATTGTGTGCCGAGCGCGCGGAGTAAGTACATACGCGCATATGCTCGCACACGCAGATTCAGAAATACTTCGGTATTTCTAACCTGTCTTTAATTAGAGTTTGATCCTAGCTCAGGATGAATGCTGGCGGCGTGGATGAGGCATGC
>JBBTRC010000002.1:52209-82775 GCA_038065355.1 Patescibacteria group bacterium | reverse complement strand
CGCAGTTTCGGTAATATGCTTGAGCCCCGATCATCTTCGGCGCAAGGACTCTCGATGAGTGAGCTGTTACGCTTTCTTTAAAGGATGGCTGCTTCTAAGCCAACCTCCTCACTGTTTATGAATCCTTACCTCCTCAAGTTGCACTGAGCATATATTTAGGGACCTTAACTGGCGATCTGGGCTGTTTCCCTTTCGACCAACGGAGCTTCTCCCCCGTAGTCTAACTGCCGTGCTTTAACCACCTGGTATTCGGAGTTTGATAAGAATAACGAGATTTCTCCCTATTTACTCTTTCCAGTGCTCTACCCCCAGGGGGAACACACGACGCCAACCCTAAAGCTGTTTCGGAGAGAACCAGCTATTACGGAATTCGATAAGCTTTTCACTCCTTACCACAAGTCATCCCATAGTTTTGTACGGCTAATGGGTTCGGGCCTCCACGGAGTATTACCTCCGCTTCACCCTGCTCATGGCAAGCTCATCACGCTTCGGGTCGTATACCTACGCTGGGAATTGAACAACACAGACACCACAAAATTGTGTCTGCTGTTTGTTTCGCATCGTCCTCGCGCAATTTCGGACTGCGGCCTTGCGTTCAGACTCGCTGAACAGATGTTCAACTCGTCTTCCACGCCACAGCCTCGTCACGAAATTGCGCGACTTTGGATTGCGATGTCTGTGTTGCTCAATTCCATTCGCGCTATTCACGCTCGCTTTCACTGTGCCTCCGGGGGGTTACCCCTTAGACAAAACATAGATATACACTCGCCGGCTCATTCTTCAATAGGCACGCCGTCACCCGCTTGCGCAGGCTCCGACTCCTTGTAAGTGTATGGTTTCAGATCTATTTCACTCCCCTCTCCGGGGTTCTTTTCACCTTTCCCTCACGGTACTTGTTCACTATCGGTCTTCAAAAATATTTAGCCTTGCCGGTTAGTGCCGGCAGGTTCATTCGAGCTATTCGTGTCTCGAACTACTCAGGAACGGAATCAAGAGAGATAGATATATTTCGAATACAGGACTATTACCTACTGGGGTCACGCTTTCCAACGTGTTTTTCTATATATCTACTTTGTAACTCTCCGCAACTAAATGCAGACTCCGCCCTACAACCCCACACATATAAATATGTATGGTTTGGGCTGCTCCCGTTTCGCTCGCCGCTACTAAGGGAATCGCAAGAATTGCTATCTATCTGGGACAAGGCTATTCGTCTCGAAAATCGAAACGAAATTGCATCACTTGCCTACCGCCTCTGCTCGCAAAGCTTACGCAATGCTCGCAACGACGATTTTCGCTCTCGCGAAACCGGATAGAAAGCAATTCAAATTGCTTTCTATTCCTCTAGGTACTGAAATGTTTTACTTCCCTAGGTGAGCTCCCTCATACAAGGGTCACTACTGAAAGTAGTGGGGTTTCCCCATTCGGAAATATCCGGGTCAAAGGTTATTTGGCACCTCGCCGAATCTTATCGCAGCCAGATCACGTCCTTCATCGCTTTTTGAAGCCAAGGCATCCACCATACACTCTTTGTTCCTGTAAGGAACGCTGCACACCGCTTTGGGTGACTTTGTTCACTTACATAAAACGTTTGTACACCGCTGTACGTTTTTGTATTGTGAACTTCGAGAAGAAGGGGTGTGGTTGGAGGGCTCGTCAGAGACGATTACCACCACACCCCCAGGCGATGCCCCGGCGGGCATCTGTCTGCGTCTATGAGCATGTCGCTTTGGGCAGAAGTTAAAGGGCTGGGCTGCACTATAGCGTTGCATGACCACATGACGCAGATTCGAAATATTCTTGAAGAATTATAATTCTTCTCGAAGTTCACAATACGCATTTGAGTGTCGTCCGCAGATACATACTGCGGACATTGTTTTGTTGTGAGCTGTGTAGAGTGGACGACGAATCTCCGAAGAGGTTCGTCGTCCAAGAGTCGAGTGCCTGTGCCTTACAAAGAGGCCGCCACACGCGAGGGGCTTATCGGAAGCTACTCCAGCCATATCGCATGTTTAACGGACGCACTTCGGTGGTTACTAGAGGTTACTAGACCGTCGCCAGAGTTCTTTCCTCCGTAGCAATAGGAAGTCTAAACTGCAAAGGGACCAACTCTACACAGCTCACAACATTTTTGTTTGTTGGGGACGAAAAGACCTGTCCGAAGACATAAATCTTAGACCCAACAAACGATACCTGTGTTTCGTGTGGGTAGGCTTGCGCCGCCCCACACGAAACATTGCCTACCGGCGTCGATTCCGGTAGGACTTTACGAAGACAGTTCTTATCAAACTGTCTTCTAGAATATGCAGATGTCAAAGTCCGCGTATCCCCTTGAGTAGTGAAGAAAAAAGCCGCGACTCTCGCGGCAAGCCAAATCGCAATGCGGTTCGCTCGCTACGAGATTGCTGATTTCGTGATACTCATAAATACGTGACCGCCATTCTATAGGAAGCGAAATAATTGTCAAGCACGAGCCGTGCACATTTTCGCCATCGGTTATACACAGACTTTTCAACAACTTTTTAAACACCCAAAAGGAAAAGACGGCTATTTCTAGCCGTCTTTTGCAGATTGTGCATCTGCTTTGAACACCAGTGGCGGGCTCGCCGACTGTTCAAGCGTGCGTTGTTTTACGCTCGCGGCAAACAGGCCAGCGATAACAGCCAAAAAAAGAGCGAGGCGGGGCGGTGTTAGTTTCATTTTGTGCCTCACGAGTTTCTAAGGAGATAGGCTACCACAAACTCGCAAATGCGCAAAACTAAGTAGTCGTCATTTAGTGCTGTATGAACTGGTCTTGGCTTCGTCGCGAATATTAAACTTATCAATCAGCACTTGGTGCGGGTAGTCGAAGAAGTCGCGTGTGAGCTTGTCATACATGCCAACGCGGTACTGCAAGTCTTCGGTCGACATGGCGGCAAAACGAATCTCCAATCCGATTTCCGCTTCGAGCGCGCGAATAGCCTTCTCCACTTTTGCTTGAGAAAAGTTTTTCATCGCCAAGAGCACATCGAGTCGCTGTTCAAACTCCCGTACAAAGACGCCTGCCACTCCGACAAAATCAAGCGTTCCGGCTTCACGCAGATGTCGCAGTAGATTTTTTCCATCGATTGGCGCCGTCTCAAAAAGAAACGTCTGGAGGGCCTGGAGTTCTGGAAAATCTTTGTTGAGTGTGTAGCCAACGGCTTTGAGTTTTTTAGTTTTGCCGGGCACCTCCATGTAGAGAGTTTTTTGGCGAACGACGCCGGCTTTTTCAAGCGCCGATATTTCGACACGAGCCGTCCGGCGGACTAGGCGAGCCCGCGTGCTGATGTCGTCGAACAAAAATTCTTTGGAGGGGTTAAAAAGGAAAAATCGCAGTAGCTTCACTCGTGCCGCGCTTCCAAACAGGATTGCCAGTGGGTCTGCCATAGGTTGTGTGCGATTATAACACGCGCCCTTTTTCCACAGCCCTAGACAGAAAACAAGCTGGTGTTCGATTGCGACTTTGTTGACTTTTCTGCGTTGTGTTTAATTATCCAGGCATTTTTTCCTTTGAGAAACAGGGCTGTATGAAAAACCGCGCGACAATAGTCGCGCGGTTTTTTCTTTTTCTCTATATATTACTTGAGAGTGACCTTAGCTCCGGCTTCTTCTAATTTAGCCTTCAAAGCCTCAGCGTCTTCCTTCTTCATGCCTTCTTTTACCACTGATGGAGCAGCGTCTACCATGTCCTTCGCCTCTTTGAGGCCAAGACCGAGAACTTCCTTGACCACCTTAATGACCGCGATCTTCTGCGCCCCGGCTTCGGTGAGTTCGACAGTGAAGTCAGTCTTCTCTTCGGCTGCGGCAGCGGCTGGACCTGCGACCGCAACAGCGGCTGCTGACACGCCCCACTTCTCTTCTATTGCCTTCACGAGTTCGTTAAGCTCAAGAACGGTCATTTTTTCTACAGCTTCAATAATTTTTTCCTGTGTCATAATTTTTAGTTATTAGAGTTTTGTTATTTTTTAGAGTGCCTTTGGCTTTGGACTTTCTTTCCAGCCCGCTGCAAGCTATTTCTTCCTTGGAGGTCGAAATATCTTAAGCGTCTGTAGCACCACAAGGGTATTTCCATTTTTATAGTCGCTTCGCTTCTTAAAAATTAGGTCAAACTCGGCATAGTCGTAGCTTCGCTACTCGTTGCCTCATTTAATTAGCCTTGCTTTCCCCTACTTTACTAAGTACTACCGCCAAGCGTTGGCGTGGAGAGTTGATGAGTTGTGCAAACATTCCACGGAGAGTCTGTAGCGGTGGAATTGCTGCAATGGCAGACATCTCGACCGCGTTTTTGTAGACGCCCTGAAAGACGCCACCGACGATCGACAAATTTTCTTTGTGTTTATCAGAGAATTCCTTCACTTGTTGGGCGGGAGTGATGGCGTCGGTGCTGTACGCGACCGCAATCTCGCCTTCGAGTGTTGGCATCTCTCCCTCAAACGTATCAGCGAAAGCCCTCTTCATGAGCGTCTTTTTAGCGACGAAATACCCAACGCCGTTTTGGCGAAGCTGTTCACGCATCGCGGTAATGTTTGGAACGGAAAGGCCGTTGAATTTCACAAACACAATCG
Source organism: Patescibacteria group bacterium (assembly GCA_038065355.1). GTDB lineage: Bacteria > Patescibacteriota > Minisyncoccia > Phycocordibacterales > UBA918 > OLB19. Next base: position 78,189 of record JBBTRC010000002.1, on the reverse strand, counting down.
CTTCAGAGTCTTTCTTCACTCCTTCGAGTTTGCTGAGGATGGTTTCCTTCTTTGCTTTGGTAATTGCCATGATGGTCTAATCAATGGATAAATATACAGGCCGCTTTGGATACAAAAAATACCCAATGACGGGCTCGACCTCCACACTAATAAAATAGTTGGGACCTCGGCCGGCGCACCAAACGGTGCTTTACTCGCTTACCCTTTTCGGTAAGGAACCAGCTGTCATGAGCCTGTTGCCGGATACTATAGCAAATTGGAACTAAAAGTAAATACGGTCTATAATATCCGCCGGTCAGGCGAGTACCTCGAGAAATTGCTATTCAGCACATTTTTCTCGTTTGATTTTGATGATAGAACAAAGAAAATTTGTCCCCCGGACAAATCTTCGGGGTATAGTATAGTGGCAGTATCTGCCCATGGGGTGGGTAAGACATCGGTTCGATTCCGGTTACCCCGACTAAGTATTTCGCCGGATGTCTGGGAGACATCCGTGGCTCGAAGAGGTGTGGTCCGAGTTCGATTCTCGGCAGCCCGACTAATGTGACTCTTTTTTGATAGATGCAAACAGAAGGTCTTTGTCCGGGTCAACTTTTTTGTGTGGGTTAAAGATGCGATGGAGGTCAAACACATCCTTGGTTTGTTTGAAAAGCGCCAGCATCTCTCCCGAAAACATTTCGCCCAAAAACGGTGTGCGAATGAGCCCGTCGTTGTGCTCGCCGGTAATCGAGCCGCCGTACGTGCCGACCAGTTTGTATACGCGCTCGGATAACTCATCGACAATTTTTTTGAAGTCGGGCCGCGAAAAATCCATCAGCGGAATAATATGGAAGTTGCCGTCGCCGATGTGTCCGGCGATGGTGTAGGTGAGCTTGTACTCATTCATGATGCTGTACAGTTCTGGCAGAAACTCTGGCAATTTTTCTGGCAGTACCGAAATGTCGTCGATGAACGGCGCTGTGTGTTGGCCATGGATATTCTCGCGCAGCAGTTTGAAGCTTTCACGGCGAATGATCCAGAATTTATTCCCCTCTTCTTTGGAACGTGTGACGTGCGTCGCGACTTTGTACTTGGCGTTGACCGCTCGCTCTGCCTCCTCTGCCATGGCGGCCGCTTCGGCGTCAGTGTCAGCAGTGAATTCAGCCATCAGCACCAGCTTGGGAATACCGCCGCCCAGGACCATTTTTATTTCCGGCCAAAAATCTCGCGACCATGTCATTGGATTGCCGCCCATTCGCTTCAGAAGCTTTGGCAGTACCTTCAGCATAACGGTGAAGGTCTTATCATCATACGACTCAAAACTTTCCGGTTTTTCAGCTAAAACCGTATTGACCATATCGCCAAGTTCTTTCATGTGGCGCGGTCGCAAGAACATGACCAACATGCGCGAGTGTTGTTTCGGGATCACCAGATCAAACGTAATTTCGGTCACAAAGCCGAGCGTGCCTTGCGAACCTACAATGAGCTGAGTCAGGTCAAACGTATCGGCCGCTCTGTCCCAGACATTCCACAGGTAGTAGCCGGCAGAATTTTTTGAGACCGTTGGCTTTTCTCGCAGAATGAGACTGATGTTATCTTTGATGATTCGCTCCATCTCTCGATAGACGTGACCTTCGAAATTGTCCTCTGCTTTTTTGACCAAAAGCTCGTCGAGTGAAAGTTTTTTAAATTCGTACTCGTTGCCGTCTTGGAGCACTATCTTGAGTTTCCTCACGTAGCGGGCGGTCTTGCCATAGGTCAGTGATTTCTCGCCGGCGGAATTGTTGGCCACCATACCGCCGACCGTGTTGAGCTCGCGTGAGGCAGTGTAGCTCGGCAAAATAGCCCCGTGTATGAGAGTTTCTTTATCAAAATCTCGGTAGTACACGCCCGGTTCGGTGACGGCATGGGCGGGAGAGGTTTCGAGTACTCGGTTGAAATGCCTAGTGAAGTTGACCACGACCGAGCTCGAAAGCGGGCCGCCGGTCATGTCGGTGCCGGCCGAACGAGCAGTGAGGGTAAACGCGCCAGGCTGCTCGTTCGCGAGACGAACGAGCGCCCGCACGTCGGCGGTGTCTTTTGGATACACCACGTACTTCGGCATAATTTTGAAGATACTGGTATCTTCACTATGCTCGTCTAGTACGCGGGGATCATCGGTCACCTCGCCCCGAACCACCCGCTCAAGTTGCTGCCTTAGATCCATGGCCGATACTACTTAACGACCTTGCCGAGAATTAGTCCAAATATGACATGCGTACCAGCGAACACGAATGGGTTGAGCATGAGCATGGCTGGATTCACAAAAGGCAAAAGAATGAACCAGGTGACGAAGAAGATGCCGAGGCCGTACACGCCGCCGAGTACCAGTCTGGTGGTCTTGTCTGTAAGACCGGTGATTCGGTAGCCTTGTTCAAGAATGACTGAAAATACCGCTCCGGTTATTTTGTGGACAATCAAACCAACAATAAACGGTACGAGAAGGAAACCGATCGGCGGTGTCAGCTCGGCCATGGCCGGAAACACCACGCCGGCGATCAAAGCTGGCGGCGCCCAAAATCCGACTCCCCACAATCCCTCATAAATCATCTCAAGCATTGCCATCGGTACACCGGCCATCATGCTCCACTTCATGTACTTCATATATTTTTTCATACTATAAAATTACAAATTATGTTCTTGTAGCCACTTGAGGATCGCCTCAGCAGCGTCCTTCCAGTACTTGCCTATGAGAAGACCGGGGTGCGTCGCTCCTTTCACCTCATACACCGGCGCGTTGTAGTATTGTGCTCCGGCTGTCGCCTTGGCAATGCCAATTCCAAATGGCAGAGAGGTGCCCTTCTCGGCCCCGACAAAAAACAGCGGCGCTTTGATTGACTCCTTAGGAATTGAGACCCCGCGCTTCCGATCGCTTCTCGCCACCCCCGATTCGACCGTGAGATGTTTCTTTAATTGCATCATGTGCCACGGATAAATGTCAGGGAGCGCCATCATCGCTTTGAGGGGATTGGTCGGCATACCAGCGTCAGTCGGCCGATACGCGGCGGGATAGATTTCTTCTCCGCTCGTCCCTTGCGCCTCGAAGGTGGGGCTGCCATCGAGCGATACAACCGCCGCGACTGGGTACGCTGCGCCGTACATCATAGCGACCAGCCCGCCCATGGAGTGTCCTATCACAATCGGTGACTGTAGCCCGAGCGCTGTGACAACCGTTGCCACATCCTCGACGTAGTCCCGCATGCTGGCTCCCTCGACGGTACCGCCGCTTTGCCCGTGCCCGCGCAAGTCAAGCGCATGACATCGATACCCATGCTTTGAAAAAAATGTCAGGTAGTTGTTGAGCGCCCAGCTACTGCCCCAGGACATGTGTATAAAAACTATATCTTTTCCGGCTCCGATACTTCTGGCGAAAATTTTGTTGGTCCCGAAGACCGCAGTTGATTCATTCATATTCATGTGTTTACGAAACTATTGTAACACCAGGGACGAGCTCACGACCAAAATCCGCGGTGACACGGTGGTTATAAAATTCGTACCCTAGCTCCTTTGCTATTTCACTCACATCGAGGAGACCGTTGTACACACAGGTGGTGGCACCAGGCGAGGGAGTGACGTTAAACCTGATGTGCGTATCAGTGATTTTTGCTTCGCCGAGACTAAGGGGGTGCTTCTCATTTGTCTTGACTATTTGCGGCCGCACGCCGCCCTGCCCTTTCGCGCGCGTAAGATCACTTAGTTTCATGGTCGGAATAATTTTTCTAGCTTCTTTGACAAACAGCCAGTTGCCATAGATTGGTATGGAAAAGAGTACATTGTGTTTGAATGCGTACCAGAAAAATTCAGCGTCGAACATAATTCTGATGTAGGCAGTAAGCGAGCCGAGAAACGGAGAAACTGTCGCGAGGTAGTCCAAAAAAGTACCGGGTTTGTGGCGCTCGAGCGTCGCGACCACGCGCGTGGTCGGGCCATAACGAGTCTTGGTGTCGAGATTCATAATGTCCGGGTCGCCGTGCACCGCGGAGAACGGAAGTTTGGGATTTTGCACCGTGTAGACTTTTGCCTTTAAAAATTTCGGGGTGTAGTAAAAGTTGCCGGCGACCAACAAGAGCGATGTGTCGGATACCGCTTGGAGTCGCAGTTTTTTGGCAAAGTACATGCTGTGCGCGCCGGCGCACACTGATACATACCGAGCGGTCACTTTGGTCCCGTTAATCTCAAGTTCAAAGCCTCCCTCTACCCGCCGCAGGCTCTGTACTTTTTTATCAAAAAATATTTCGCCGGTGCGCTCGCGCTTTGTGGCAAAAATATCCTTAGCATCATCCAACAGCGCGGTCGCGAGTTTTCCATAATTTATCGTCAAACCAGCTTCGTTGTAGAGCGCCACCAATTCTTCATCGTCCGCTCTTCCCTCTACCAGCTTTGGCTCTTTTTCTTTAAGTGCGGCGCGGTTGAGTTTTTGCAGTTCTGGATACAGCTCTCGAAATGCCAGAAACCGTTCCTCTAAGAACCTGGTTTCTTTTGGTCCGACGCCCAAGACCATTTTTGGCCCCGGCACATATAATTCGCCGACGCGAGCAGACTTGGTGCGCTCTAGATAGGTGCGCGTGAAGCCGGCTTTGTGCTTCACGGCTCTCGCCTTCTTGGCATCATAGTTTGTTTCAATGTCGCCCTCGTGGAGAGTCTGGGAGTTGTTCCGGGCGGCCGAGTTGACAGCGCCGGCACCAGATTCTTTTTCAAACAAAGCCACCGATTGAATGGTGGAATACTTGGCGGCGGCGTAAAATTGCGCGGCGCCGGAAACCCCACCCCCAATAATCACAAGATCGTAGGTGGGATTTTTGGTCATATCTATTTTTATACGCCTTTCTCGTTGATTTGTTTCAAGCGCTCGGCGGCGTGTCCGACCATGTTGGCGATAAGTTGTAGGAGGGTGGCGACCGCCGAAAGAGCAAGAAATACCACCGGATAGACCGTGTACGGCGTAATGAGGTAAAAGAACACCACCACCGCGGCGGCCCACACACCGAAGCACCACGGACAAGAAAGGAGGTCGGCCACCGTGCGGCGCGGGCCGCTCTCCGGCTTTACGAGCTCGTAGCTCTTCCCTATTTTCACAACATCATAAAATTGTTCGCGAAAAAACTTCGTGATGGCATCGTAGACAAACAGCCGGATGAGTCGCCAAGTCGCGAGTGTGATGAGCACACAGTCAACGAGCGTGAGTTCGCCAAGCGGAATGCGGGACTCGCTCTCCAGAATGATGGCGGCCATGATGACTATGACCAGGAAAAAGAGACTGAAGACGAAATTCCAAAAGTACTGATCGGTCACGCGAATCATAGTAAGGTGAATCTATTATACCTCGCCGCTACCGATGAGTAGAATCAGTACCAACACAAACGCGACGACAGCAATGAAGCTGAATAAAAAACGGTAGAAAGTTTTGTTGAACATACTAGCGAATGTCGACATCAACTTCCGGCGTTATGAAATACTGGAGTTCAGATGCGTTCAGATGCCCGTCAATCGTAACCGTGTCGCCTATCATAGTAAACGGCAGCGCCGTCACTTGGAGCGCCAAATCTAAGTCCTCGCCGATTGCCTCGGGGAGTGAGAGCAGTGTCACGAGCGTGAACGTGGCGGCGCTGCCCTTTGGAATGATGTAGTCGGCGCCGTCGATGGTGGCACCACTGAGCACAAGGCCGGCGCTCTTGCCGATATCGGTAAGAGTCTCGCTGTCATTGAGAATAGTGTACCCAAGATACGGCGACGTACTTCCCACCTGTAGGTTACGCATGGCTCCTATCGGCGCCCGTACTTCGTACTTTTTAAAGCCGAGCTCGTAGCTGACCTGGTAGAGCACGATGTCTTTGGTGAGCCGCGTCGCGCTTTGCGCAAGCGTCCCCACCGCCTCGGCGCTCATGGGAAACACCGTGACGGCGAAGAATAAAAGGATGAATTTTGAAAAAAATTGTAGTGGCATGCGTCTATTTTACTACACACGGTGGATTTGGGAAATTGCAATATAAAAAACAAAAAGCCCCCTTATGAGGGGCTTTTTGTTTTAGAGAAGACTCTAATCAATTAAGTCAAATGACTAGATTGAGAGAGAATCAGTCTCGTAATCGCTTTCATCGAGCGCTCGCTGACTTTCGTTAGGATCGCTGTTTGCGATGTTGAAGTTAAGTGACCACAACTGCAACTGATGGAAACCAGAGGTAGCTGGATCAAACTCAACGCTCAACGTGAAGGTTTCAGTTTCACCTTCTTCAACAATGAAGCGGGTGCCTTCGGTGTCGGCGGTTGAAGTCAAAGACTCGGTAGTAGTACCAGTCGTGACTTCAGTGCCTGAACCATCCTCAATGCGGTAGTTGACACCGTCAGTGTTGAGGGTAGTCGTGCCTTCTAGACCTGACTTGTTGACGTAGATATCTGACTCAAAGGCAGTCACATCAAACTTGATAGTGAATACACCTTCGTCATCAGTCACGTCTTGATCGTCGTTGACTTTCAAGACTTCGTCAACAGAGGTGAGTTCGAGCACCACTCCTTCCGTGCGGAGGGTGTGTTCTTCACCGGTTGCAGAACCAGAAAGTTGGCCGCCAGTGAGGCTTTCAGCACCTTCTGCGTCAACGTTTGCAGAGTCGGCTGAAGCTTCAACGGTAGCGCCTTCAAAGAGTGAACCGAGGGCTTCGAATTCAACTTGGAATTCTACTTCCACTGACTCACCGGCTTCGATGATAAAGTCTTCATCATCAAGATCGAAGACGTATTCATCTGGAAGTGGGCCTGAAGTCGATGCGGTCCAATCATCGTAGATTTCGCCATCGACCACGAGTTGTACGTCATCAATGAGAAGCGCAGCTGAAGTAGCGGTAGTGCCGTCTTCAGTCGCAGTAACGGCAACACGGAGACCTTCAACCATGATGTCGTTCACACTGTCTTCAGTGTCGAGTTCGAATACGAACACCGTCATGAAGTCTGACGTCTCATCATCCTCGAGTTCGAGAGTGGTTGAATCTGGGTCGTTGGTTGAAGAGCGAACGAAGATTTCATCTTCGCCACCTTCTTCCTGGATCTCGAAGGTTGCGGTGTCTGAACCGATACCATCGGTAGAAGCGTCGTCGTCTGAAACGCCATCAGCGTCAAAGTAACGAACTTCTTCGACTTGAAGATCCCAGTCACCGATCTCAGCTGGTGTGGTCTCAAGACCGTCGTTGATAGTGGCAGCGAGGGTGATTTCAACATCCTCTTCCTCTCGACCAATAATGCCGAGATTTGAGAAGCGGAAAAGACCTTCGTCTTCATCGAGCCAGTCATTTTCATCACTGGTCTCTTCTTCAGCCACCATGTCGCCGTCGATCCAGAGTGAAAGGCTGTCAAAGACATCCCATGGTTCAACGTCGGTGGTGTCAGTTTCACCATCAGCGAGAAGTTCGACATCAATACGATCAAGTTCACCGTCGCCGTTTTCGAAGCGAACTGTGAATTCACCAATAGCGACATCTTCCTGTCCTTCTTCGATTTCGGTGTCTGAAGCATCATCAACCTCGAAGTCCTCAAGGTTTGCTTCACCTTGGAGATCTCCGCCGTTGTCTGAATCATCATCAGAATCATCATCTGTTGAGTCATCTGAATCATCATCACCATCGTCTACTGGAGCAGATGCAACGCAGAGGGCATTCGCCTTAGCGCGGGTACCTGGACCAAAGTAAGCGGTTGGGTTTACAAGACCGGCTGGAGAAAGGATCTCTGAACGGTACTTGACTTGGAACTTAGAAACGGCTGCTCCGGTCGCTGGACCGTAGAATTCAGTTTCTGAACCAGCAGAACCTACGCCAGTCGCAGACACGCGAGTGTCAGGATCAGCATTGAGGAACTGTTGGAGTGCCTTTACATCTGTACCAGTTGAACCTGATGAGAGGTCACGAGTCCAAGTGAAAGGACATACACCTGCTGCAGAAGCGCTGCCGCCAGTTTGTGTCTGGAGAGCAGATACTTGTGCAAGCAAGTCATTGATCATCTTTTGAAGATCTTCGGTTGTTTGAGCTTTCGCTGTTGAAGCAGAAGCCGCGAAGACCATCGCAAGTGCTACCAAAGCCACAACGAGCTTTGAAGCGTAACTTTTTGCAATTGTCATACAATAATTTTTGTAATGTGCGTGATTAGCACGCTACCCACCTTGCGGTGAGTGTTATTTGATAAGAACTACTAATAATATGAATTAATTCATATTAGTAAATGGTTTATCAGGCCGCTTACGTAATATCACTAAACCCTACCGCAAATGGCAGAGGTTAGCTGCAAATGAGGACTGTGTGTCGGTGAGGCGGACAAAGACAGGATAAGGACAGGCGGAAGGCCCGATTGAGATCGGGATTACAATAAAGTTCTATATGTAACCGGCGTATAGCCGACATTGTAAACGAACATGTCCCACCCTCGGCTTTTTCATGAAGTGAATGAACGTGGTGGCAGTCTGGGCAACCAGCTGGCACGGGCGTAAATTCAGAAAAAGCGCAAGAGCGCACACCTAAGAGTATAGCATTTGCACTGGCAAACTGTAGTTCACAGGTTGTGGATACATGGTCTGTTAAAAGGGCCGTTTGTATCAAAAAAGTGACGTACAATCGCAATTTTCGTGTAGCACAAAACGCAAAAGATCTCGGGTGATCTGCCAGTAATGACGGTGTGTAAAAGGACTTCTTACTTTTGTTTTCATACTACGTAACATATTTTGAGAGACCGCAAGCATCGAATGGACGCTCTGTCCCTTGTTACATATTTTTGGCGTCGCACGCATTGAATGGACGCCTGTCTCTTGTTACATATTTTGAGCGTCCGCGGGGGTAAAGTGCCTGTAGTGGTGACCAGACATCGGAGCGTGTGAAAAATATGTAACAAGAGACAGGTTAGTCCTATGAGACTCGCCTCCTGTACTCTAGACAAATGGCAACGTGGTTGTCCCTTAACAAACCATACCGACCTCTAAAAGACTAATATAAAAAGACGCAAATGTCCAAAGTAGCGACTAAAGGACGTTAGGATTTAATTACAGAATATTTAGACCAACGTCTCTCGCCCTCTCGTGCCACTTGTCCTTTATCTATAAGACTATTGAGTTCACGCTGAATTGTCTTTTCACTCACGTCGGTAATCACTTCAGCAATGTCCTTTACGGTAGCGTGCGGCTTGGCTTCAAGGACAGTTTTAATGCGAGCGGCTCTGTCCGTCAGTTGGCTATAGACGAGGTATGCGTCAGTGCTGATATCACCAGCCGGGATCTGCACTCGTCTTGGGCGACGAGACGCTGTGCCACGGTGTGTGACCACCGATGCCTTGGTTGTTTTTGGCATCGCCAATGTATCGTCAACCAATTGATAGCCTATTTGTTTCATGAAATGGTTGTTTATGTACCGCTGAACGCTATCAGTATGCTCAAGGAGGAGTGCGAGAATATCTCGGGGGATCACTCCGGCCGCCTCGGCCACCCGCAGGGTACTCTCAAAGCCAAGTAGCACGTACTGAAAAGACAGTAAGCCTTCAATGGCGTCTTGCGGTTGTAGCGACAGTGTCCTCAAAGACGTTTCGTGTGTTTTTAAAGCGGTGTCTCTAACCAAGGACATGTGGTTATTAGTGCTGTCCTTTGTGTCTATATGAGACAAAATGTAGAACGTAACAGAGACTAATTTCTCAGTTTTTTTAAAGACATTCGTAAAATACCCACTATCATCTGACAGTCTTTTTACCTGCACCCTTGTGTCTTTTTGTTCACTCATAGACAATTCTGTATTTAATGTCTTATATAGCGTCTACGTTGTGTTCTTTATACTATAAGGACATCGGCGACATTTGCAAGTTCCCTTCCACTGACTTTTATGCCGTAGCCAGTGGTGCCGCTTTTACACAAGCGAATCTCCAGTCATGCTATGATGAACCTGTTATTCAATTGTGTAGAAAGTACGACTTGTCGACTGGTTTTTATGGCACGCAAAAAGCAAAATTCCAAGGCCGTGAATAAGCCTGTATTCGACGACCTCTCACCGCAGGCGAAGCAGGCTATTTGGGCGGTTTTGATGGGGATGATAGCAGTCTTTTTTGTTTTTTCACTCCTCAACTACGCCGGTCTAGCTGGCGAATACGTCGCTAAAACCTTACGGGCGCTGTTTGGCGCCGGTGCTTGGCTGGCGCCACTCTTTTGTGTGACTTACATATATGTACTGCTCTCCCCCCGGGAAGACAACGGCGTCAGTCTGTCAAAAGCACTTGGCACGGTGCTTTTCTTCGTTGCGCTCTTGGGCGCCTTAGAGCTCTACCGACCACAGCTTGGCGGTTGGACTGGCTATGGCATCGTCTGGCCTATTTCCTACCTCGTCGGCAGTTCGGTGACCGGCGTTCTGCTGTTTGGGTTTGTACTGATATCAATCCTCTTGGTGTTTAATACTGGACTCAAGTTTCCGTCTTTTAAGAGCGGCGCGAAAAAAAGTCCTGGTGAGACCGAAGACGAGGAAGACGAGCTTTCTTATCTTGATGCCGCAGAACGTACCGAGGTTACCTCGTCTCAAGAACCGGAACGCGAAGAGGACCAAAACATGGTCACGGCCGCTGTCGCAAAAATTGCCAAAACGAAACCGCACGAAATCGTTGTCAAACACTTCAGTGGCACCTACGTTCCCCCATCGCTCAGTCTCCTCAACAAAGAAGTGAGTAAGGCCAACATTGGGGATGTGAAGGCCAACTCAAACATGATCAAGCGCACACTCAACGAGTTTGGCATCAGCGTCGAAATGGATGCGGTCGAGAGCGGGCCGACCATCACCCGCTATGCGCTCAAGCCTGCCCAAGGCGTTCGTATCGCGCGCATCGCCGGACTCCAGCAAGAGCTCCAACTGGCACTTCGAGCTAACTCGATACGCATCGAAGCGCCGATTCCAGGCAAATCACTCGTCGGTATCGAAGTGCCCAACCAAACTCGTGCCACCGTCGGCCTGGCTTCCATTCTCGCTACACCGGAATACACGGACTCTCCTCATCCGCTCATTGTGGCGCTTGGCAAAGACGTGACCGGAAATGTGCACTTTGCCAACATCGCCCGCATGCCCCACGGACTCATTGCCGGCGCGACTGGCTCGGGAAAGTCAGTGGCTATACACAATATGATCGTCTCCCTTCTCTATCGCAACTCACCCGACCAGCTGCGCTTTATCCTTGTTGACCCCAAACGAGTCGAGCTCACCCTCTACAATAAAATCCCTCACCTTCTTACTCCGGTCATCACCGACGCCAAGAAAGCCATTCGCGCACTGTCGTGGGCGGTCAAAGAAATGGAACGCCGGTATGACATCCTAGAAGCTGAACAGGTTCAAAACCTCACCTCCTACCACAAAAACATCTATCAGCCGGCCAAGAAAGAGTGGGAAAAGACCGGCAGTAAGGAAGAGGAGCGTGCAAACCTACCCGAAGCGCTTCCCTACATTGTCATTATCCTCGACGAGCTCAACGACCTCATGCAGGCCTATCCTCGCGAACTTGAAGCGACCATCGTGCGGCTCGCGCAGATGAGCCGCGCTGTGGGTATCCACCTCATCCTGGCCACCCAGCGACCATCGGTCAACGTCATTACAGGCACCATTAAGGCCAACGTACCGACTCGTATTGCACTCGCGGTGGCGTCACAAATTGATTCGCGCACCATCATCGACGGCATCGGTGCCGAAAAGCTCTTGGGAGCAGGCGACATGCTCTATTTGTCGTCAGATAGTCCGAAACCATTCCGACTGCAATCAGCGTTTATTTCTGAAGAAGAGATCAAGCGAGTGGTTGAGTACCTGCGCAAACAAGACGCGCATGAGCTTGATACCCTCAACCTCGACGAAACCTCGGACAGCGGCGGCGACAGTTTCTTCAAATCACTGACCGGAGCTGATGATGTTGAAGACGACTTGTATGAAGATGCGAGAGTAGCGGTTCTCGAAGCTGGGAAAGCCTCCACTTCATACCTACAGCGCAAACTAAGGATCGGCTATTCTCGCGCGGCACGGCTCATGGACTTGCTCGAAGAAAATGGAATCATCGGCCCAGCCGATGGGGCCAGGCCACGCGAAGTCTTGGGGCCAGGCGGCACTGACGCGGCAATTTCTTCCAAAAGAGCCGAGGCGGACGAGGACGCCGAAGAAACGGATCGTTAGCTATGCGTGACGGACTCTCATTTCGCACGGCAGTGCAGATTACTTTGGCGAGCATTGTGCTGATGTTGGCGGTCGCGTACGTTATATTTCAGGCTCGGTATCTTATCGTCGGGCCCGGCATCACACTTAAGAGTGAGCCAGCGAGGCTTCAAAATGAGCGGCAAATCTTCCTTGAAGGCACCGCCTTCAACATCTCGCACCTGTGGCTCAACGACCGGCAGATTTACACCGATGCGAAGGGGCATTTTACAGAAGCGCTCATACTAGAAAACGGGTATACTGTAGCTACCCTGCGCGCCGAAGACCGCTACGGACGAACGGTCAGGACCGTTCGTTCCTTTGTTTATTCGCCCGCGAGTTTTTATTAAGTGAAGAAAGGAGTGTAACGACTATTCTGAACTTACGTCTCGATTTCGGCTTTGTCCCAGCCGAAATCGCTAGACGAGGCAAGGATAGGCATCGAGCACAATACTAACATTAGAAAAAAATATGGCCGTCAAAAAGAAATCTGCTAAAAAAACTGCTCCCCCGAAGACCGTAGAGGAAAAAGGCACTGGTGATATTGCTGAAACTATTCGCAGTATCAAAACCAAATTCGGCGAAGAGTCAATCATGACACTTGATGAGAGCCGAAAAGTTGACGTGGAAGCGATTCCAACCGGTTCGATTGGCCTAGACGACGCACTTGGTATCGGCGGCTACCCGCGAGGACGAGTTATCGAAATTTACGGACCGGAATCTTCTGGTAAGACTACCTTGGCTCTACACGCCATCGCAGAAGCACAAAAAAATGGCGGTATTTGCGCGTTTATAGACGCCGAACACGCCATGGATCCCGATTATGCCAAAAGTTTGGGCGTGAAGCTTGAGGAGCTTCTTATTTCCCAACCAGACAATGGAGAACAGGCTCTTGAAATTGTTGAGTCACTCGTGCGCTCGGGCAAACTCGATGTGATCGTTATCGACTCGGTGGCCGCGCTTACTCCACGCGACGAGATCGAGGGTGAAATGGGTGCGCATCACGTCGGCAAGCAAGCCCGGCTGATGAGCCAGGCTTTGCGCAAACTCACCAGTATCGGCGCTAAATCGAGAACTATCATTATATTTATCAACCAAATCCGCATGCAGATTGGTGTCATGTTTGGCAACCCGGAAACCACTCCTGGTGGTAAGGCGCTTAAATTTTACACGTCAGTCCGCCTCGATATTCGCCGCATCGCGCAGATCAAAAAGGGCGAGGAGGTAGTGGGCGGCCGCCACCGCGTGAAAGTGGTCAAAAATAAAGTGGCCGCACCTTTCCGCACCACCGAATTCGACCTTATCTACGGAGAGGGCATCAGTCGTGAGGGTGAACTTTTAGCGCTCGGGGAAAAGTACAAGTTTGTAACGAAATCCGGTGCCTCTTACACCTACCTGCCCCCCGGTGGCGACGTGAGCGCGGAAGTAAAGCTCGGCCGCGGCTACGACGCCGCTCGCACCACCTTGAAACAAGACAGGAAACTGCAAGCTGAACTCTTAAAACACATTCGTAAAGCCCTCAAGGACGACATGGGTGGAGGTGCCACGGTCACCTCAAGTCAGGACAGCGGAACAGACGGAGAGTAGTGTGAAAGTAAAAAACAGCCGCGCCCTCAAAGGGGCGCGGCTGTTTTTTACTTTCACACTACACGCGAGCCAACGAAAACTGCATTTTAAACATAAGGGGCACGGTGCGTAAAAAGAAAGATACCGAAAATACCACCATTGCCAACACAACCAACACGGTCACCATTTCTCCGCGCGCCAATGCAGAAGCAAAGGCGCTCTCCACAAAGAGCGGAGTCTGACTCAGGGGAACCGACAAAAAGTTATGAACGATGCTGGCCACATGGGTGAGCCGTCCAAACAACGCGACGCTACCGCCGAGCACAATTCCCTGCCAAAACATCTGATGGACCGCGATACTTACGCCGTAGCTGTAGTATATTCTTCGCATGATATTGTTGCGTATTGTTGACATATGCACTCACTATAACTACCGATTTTATTAAAAGTTACAACAACACTTCCGCTTCACCGTCTTTACTCTCCTTTTTGAAGGCGGCTTTGGCGCGGTGAATACGAGCCTTGACAGTTCCTACATTTTCACCAGTTTCTTCGGCGATGTCTTGGTGCGACCAACGCTCCAAGTAATGCAAACGCAACACCTGTGCAAAGTGGCCAGGTAGGCGCGCGAGTATGCGTTCGATACCGTCGCGTTTCTCCTCAAAGCCGCTGTGTTCGGCGCGAGCACCAATGAATTCTTCGAACTCCGGGTCGAGGTTGGTAAACCGCTGTCCCTCTTTGACTAATTTTTGATAGCGAGTAAAGGCGGTATTCATGAGTATGCGGTAGGCCCAGGAAGAAAACTTGGCGCCGTCTTGCGGTGAATACTTATCGGCGTTGATATAGATCTTCGTAAAGGCATCCTGCACCACTTCTTCCGCATCAAGTGGGTTTCGAATAATGCTTTTGGCTTTCCGAAGGAATGGCTCCTGGTAGCGATCAACCAAGACCACAAATAACCACGGCTGGGCACGCGCCGCCATAAGCACCCGCTCGTCGTCCCAGTCGTTGACTTCGCTGATGGAGCTAATGCCGAACATATTGTGAATCCATACTACCATTGTCAAAACTATTTTGTAGTTTTACCTTTTGACTTAAATCTGTTATAAATAGGCGCTTAATAGTATTTTAATGCGTAGCATAAGAGACTGTTTGAATAATTCAGACTTCCTTTGCAGCTCGCCGCCAGCGGATTCTCCCTTGGTAGGTCGAATCCGCTGAGGCGCCTGCATAAATTCGCAATAGTCGCGCTTACGCGCTCGTTTGCTCATTTATGGCTGTCTTGTCCTACAACGAAATTGCGTTAAAGAAAGTGATTCTTCACGACGGTGATCCGTATTTGGTCATTGCGTCGCACGTATTCCGAAAACAACAACGTAAACCCGTCAATATCACCAAGCTCAAAAATCTTAAGTCTGGTCGGGTGGTCGAGGTCACCTTTCATCAAAACGAAACGGTAGACGAAGCTGATCTCGAAAGCAAGAATGTGACGTTTATCTACCGCAAGCCAGGCGAGTATTGGTTTCATGAGACCGGCACTCCGGCAGAGCGATTTTCTCTGACTGAAGAGCTGGTCGGCGAGCAAGGAAAATTCATTAAAAACAAGATGGAGCTTAGCGCGATTGTGTTTGAAGATGAAGTGATCGGTCTAAAATTCCCGATCAAAATGGAACTCAAAGTCACCGAAGCGATGGAAGCAGTCAAAGGCAACACCTCAAGCGGTGCACAAAAAGAAGTGACGCTTGAAACCGGCGCGAAAGTCATGGTGCCCATGTTCATCAATGAGGGAGATCTCATTAGTATCAACACTGAAAGTGGGTTGTATTCAGAGCGAATGGAAAAGGCGTAGTAATAAATAAAAAAGCCGGCCCCGAAGGGGCCGGCTTTTTATTAATGCCGCAGATACGGCAAAAGTGCCATAAAGCGGGCTCGCTTCACTGCTGTCGCAAAGTTTCGCTGCCCTTTGGCAGAGAAGCCGGTGCGGCGCCGATTCATCATACGAGCGTGTGCATTCACGAGGTTGTTGAGACGACCAATGTCTTTATAGTCTACGTGGTGCAGGGGAAGGTTTTCGGTTGATTGTTTTTCTTTTTCCATAACTTTAGTTACAAATTCTAGTGAGAGGTTTTAAACCTGAAGCATGTCGAGGAGCGCGGCGGACAAGGAAATTTTTGTGAGCCGTACTTATTGTACGGTGAGCAAAAATTACCGTAGTCCAACAAAGCTGATCGACATGCTACTGTTTAAAACGGAATGTCTTCAGGATTAATTTCTTCTTCCGGATAATCCGGCATCGTTGGCGCCTTGCTGTCATTCGCCGGTGCTACGCTGGCACCGCTACTGCTCGAGCCGCTACCTTTTGGTCCAAACTGCACTCTATCAGCGACAATCTCTGTGCGGTACTGTTTCTGACCGTCTTTGTCCCAGCTGCGAGTTTGCATCCGTCCTTCGACGTAGGCGCTGTTTCCTTTTGAGAGATATTTCGCGCAGTTGTCGGCCTGCTTCCCAAACACCACCACATTGTGATAATCGGTTGCTTCTTGACGTTTGCCGTCCCTATCGTTGTAGATGCGATTGGTTGCCAGCGCGAACGAACACACATTCGTCCCGCCCGGCAGTGCCTTAAGTTCTGGATCTCGGGTGAGATTCCCATACACCATTGCCTTGTTAAGATACATAGATGTCGGTAGTTAATCGAATATCAGTGGATTATACCTTT
Source organism: Patescibacteria group bacterium (assembly GCA_038065355.1). Taxonomy (GTDB): domain Bacteria; phylum Patescibacteriota; class Minisyncoccia; order Phycocordibacterales; family UBA918; genus OLB19. The sequence goes on along the minus strand of JBBTRC010000002.1, from coordinate 61,719 downwards.
TCTTCCTCGACGGCACCACCCGCAGTTTCGTCAGCTACTTTTTCCTTATCTCCAGTTTCAGCCGCTTCTTTATCTACAGGAGTTTCTTCAGGCGCAACGTCAGTATCAATCGTTTCTATTTTTCGCGTTGCCAAAGCGTCATGGAAACGGAAAGGATGGACTTCTTCAACTTTGGTGAGTTTGATCAAGAGGTGACGTAGCAACTCTTTAGCTCCCTTGACCGATTCTTCTATTTTCGCAAGATCAGTCGAAACAATCTTGAAGCGCACCCAGCCGAAATACGCGCTTGAGAATTTGCGATTACGACCCTCAAGAAATTTCTCGATCTCATACGCGAGGTCAAAACGGGCAGGCGCTTCCTCGTCAAGTATCGTACCGCCTGAACTGGTAATGTGGGCTTTGAGTTTATCAAAAACCGCACCGACTTCCCCTTCAGCCACCGTTGGAAGTATGTGGAAGGCGAATTCGTAGCTTGAAAGCTCGTTCGCCTCGGCGACTGGCATGTTTTTATCTGTCATCACTATTTATTTGAACGTAAGTAAGGTGGAAACTGTACTTCCGGAAAGTAGCCAATTCTTAGGCTACTTGTGAAGACTCATTACCCTTTTCTTACGCAACTTATAACGTCGGCCAATCTACCACAGAATACAAAGCTATTCAATAGCCTGCCTCATGATAGAATGTCGCCATGTCAAAACCAGTGAATACGATGACCTATCTGCTCGCGATTGTGGCACTCGTCGGAATTGGTACCAGTCTGTACCTCGGTTTTTACGCATTTGCCGAGAGGGCTGAAATTCAAACACTGCAACAAGATCGCGACCGCCTGTTAAATGAAAGTGCCACGCAGGCGGTAGCTCTAAAGGAAGCGAGCTCAACCATTCATTCGTTACAAAATGAACTCACCAACCTCCATGATGAGCTTGAGGATTTGGCTGATGATTATCGTGACGAGAAGAATCGCAATGAGGACTTTGAAGACCAAATCCGCGAACTCGCCGGTACTGTGGTTGATCTTGATAAGCTCGCCAAAACTGATGAAGAGCTCTTGCAAAAATACTCGAAGGTGTACTTCCTAAATGAGAACTATATTCCCGAACGCCTAACGCAAATCGACAGCGAATACATACTTGAAGGAAAAAAGGATCAGTACTTTCACGCCCGCGCCATGAGGCATCTGGAAAATCTTTTTGATGCCGCGGCTGACGATAACATTGACCTAAAGATCGTTTCAGCCTACCGCTCGTTTGAAACACAAAGCGAACTTAAAGGCCAGTACACCCAGGTCTATGGTAGTGGCGCCAATACCTTTTCGGCCGACCAAGGCTACTCCGAACACCAACTCGGCACGGCCGTCGACCTTACCACCCCCCTGATTGGCGGTGCCTACGAAACTTTTGCTACCGACGTAGCCTATGAGTGGCTGCGGGCAAACGCTCATAAATACGGCTTCATTCTTTCCTACCCAAGCGACAACACCTATTACGTTTTTGAACCGTGGCACTGGCGGTTCGTAGGCGTTGACCTCGCGAGCGACCTCAACCGCGTCGACGCACACTTCTACGATTGGGAACAGCGAAAAATTGACGAATATCTGCTGACTATTTTTGACTAAAAAAAAGGACCGTCAGTTGACAGTCCTCTTAGGCTAGTTTTTCGACGAGTTCACAGCTTTTGACCGGAATTCCGTACGATGTACATCCGCCTAAGTCTGCGATGTCTCCAAAAAGCTTTTCCTCTTGTCGAAAGTAATCGATGACTCTGGGATGATTTTTCTGAAGCGCTTGGTAGTAGTCACTGGTGTAGACCATATACACCGGCCCGCAGTCATCGGGGCCTTTAGAAAATGTTTCCCAAGCGGTAAGCTCCAAGCCTACGTGACTGTCTTTTATCCAGTCGAGTTCATTTATATACGGGAACGGATATTCAAGAAGTTTAATGCGGTACTTTGCTTCCTCTTTCATCAAACAGCCTCCTTGCTTCTGACAACTAAGATATCCGAATCTTAAATTTTATACAACCGGCGCGCATTTTCTACCAATTGCACTCGGACCTTTTCCTCATTTTCGCCTTTAATTTCCGCGATTTTTTTATACACTTCTTTCACCATCGCTGGTTCACAACGTTTGCCGCGGTGCGGCACCGGCGCGACGTATGGACAGTCAGTCTCGGCGTGGATCATATCTAAAGGTGCATTTCGTACCACTTCTTCGTAGTCTTTGGCAAAGGTGATGACACCCGTAAACGAGATAGTGAAACCAATATCAAAAAACTTCTCCGCTTGTTCCCAGTTGCCGGCATAGAAATGAATATTGCCGGGTACTTTGGCGTACTGCTTAAGCGTTGTGTAGGTGTCGTCATAGACGCTGCCGACTGCGTTGGCACTCGCTTGATTTCCTTTTGCGTCGCGGGTGTGCACCATAAGCGGCAGGCCGAGCTCATTGGCGAGTTCTATTTGCGCGATGAATGTCTTTTCCTGTATCTCTTTAGTGTCGGATTCTAGCCGATAAAAGTCATACCCACACTCCCCGATACCGACCACTTTTTTGCTTTGGCAAAGTTCACGGTAGTAGTTCATGTCAAACACCTCTCCACGCGAGGTAAAGGTCTTTTGATTTTCACCAAGTTCTTGTTCGTCGTGATAACTTTTACTGGTATGCACTGGGTGCAGGCCAACAATCGCATAGACACCGTCTTCAAACTGCTCCGCAATTTCGACCGCCCGCGAGCTGGTGTCTTTCTGCGTACCAACATTTATTATCGCCACACCCTCCTTATGCGCCGCTTTGATCACCTCAATATAATCCTCAACAAAAGCGTTGATGTTCACGTGAGCGTGGGTGTCTATGTAGCGGTAGTTCATGAACGCAAAAAGTTGGTAATATCTGGTAAATAACTGGCGAAGTCGAGATAGTCGTGTGTGCTGCCGGAAAGGGTTTTGAACGTCATCGCCGGCGCGAACGCGTCTAGTTTTTCCTTGGTGAAGGAGTAGTCTGCGGTGGGGTCATGCTCGTTATGAAACGCGAACGTTGGCACAACAAATTCTTTTAGCAAAGACCAGTCATCTTTAAAAATGCCCTCGGACGCCATCGCAAGCGGCATACCGAAGAAAACACATTTGAGCGGATCGATGGCTCCTCCACCGAAAGCAAGGATGGCCAGAAGCGCCCCGACCGACTTCGCGCACACATACCAATCGCCCGGCTCGTCTTCGTCCGTACCTTCGACAGTGATAGAAATCTTTTCGATTTCGGCCGCAAAGTCTATGGCGGCGTTTTGCGTATCCCAGTGGTTGTAGTGTTGGAGATATACTATATCGAAATGCGGCAACAGCGCTTCGGCGGCCGCTTCTCCCCACGCCTTATTGTGAGCCCCGTTTCCAGGCAGAATTAGTAATTTTTTCATATTGGCAATATTCCTTCCATTTCTAAAACATGCTTCACTCGTTCAAAAATACGTTGATGCCCGACAGCATTCGGATGAATGCCGTCATCAAGACAGCTCCCTATCTGATCACCAAAAACACCTCGAATATCCATAAGCTGAACTTTCTCTTCTTCTGAAGTTTTGAGTAAAACTTCATTATAGGCGTCGACAAACGTCTGCGCGTAACCATGTGTAGGCTTCCAAGGCATAGGATTGAGTAGCCGATCGTCAACTGGAAGAATCGTGATCAAAAACACTCTATCGACCTGTTTCTTTGCTTGCCAAACTAAGTATCTGATGTTTTCTTCAAACTCTTCTAACTCTACTCTATTTTGATTAGTCGCAATCTCAAACTGAGAATCATTTGCACCTATGGCAATTAACACAGTATCATTTCTTGATTGCACACGCGCTGTAAGTTCAGTATCAAATCGCAATCGAAGGCTGTTAGAATTATCTCCTGAGATACCAAGGTTGTATACCGATACGTTTTGACCATCTTTACTACGTGCGTGGTGACCATGTTGAACAAGCCGGTTACACCACCCGGCCAATTCATGGTCGAAAAACCCTTCAGTTATGCTGTCACCAAAAACTAAAATATTCATATTTCCAATCGCTTAAAGAGATTGTCTGGTTTTTTGTTTTGGAGAACAGCTTCTTTAATGATCATGTTCGTTTCAGGCATGAGTGAAAATAGTAAACGACCAATGATATAGATTCCTGCCACAAGTTCTTTGATAATCGCAACCGCCGCCGCTTTGTCGGTTTTTACCAACTTGAATGGTTCGGTTACAGCAATTTTTTCGTCCAGTTCTCCAATTTTTTTCCAAACAACATCACTCGCCGCCTGAAAATTGAAAACGTTGAATGCTGTAAGATACTCTGGTTCAAAATCCGTTATTGCAGGTTTTTCAATTGGACCGTCAAGATGCGTCTCCGCCATTTTCATCACACGCGCGACGAGATTGCCGAGGCCATTTACCAAATTGGCCGTGTACCATTCGTCCATTTTTTCGAAGGTCACGTCAGAATCATCAAATGGGTGGACATGACGCAAAAGCATGTAGCGAGTGGCATCGGTGCCGTACCGCGCCACCATATCGTAAGGTGAAATGACGTTGCCGACGCTCTTGCTCATCTTTTGTCCGCCACTCGTGACGAAACCATGATAAAAAACAGTATCAGTCGCGGGTACGCCAGCACTTTTGAGCATGGCTTGCCACATGATGGACTGGAAACGCACCTGATCTTTGCCGCCAAGTTGCAGCGTATCGCCCTCGACCCAGAATTTTTTGAAACTACCATTTTCTTCCGGCCAGCCGAGCGTTGAGATGTAGTTGGTGAGCGCATCAAACCATACATACATCACCTGCTCGTCATCGCCTGGTACCGGGATACCCCAATCCATCCGGCTTTTTTGTCGAGAAATACTAAAATCTTCGAGTCCGCCTTTCACAAAATCAAGCGCCCACTGTCTCTGCCAGTCCGGAACGATCGAGGTTGGGTTATTTAAATACTCTTCCAGGTAGGTTTGATATTTGGAAAGTGCGAAAAAGTAGTTTTCTTCCTCGACCTCAATTGGTTCCATTGTGGGGTGGTTTGGACACTTGCCATCAACCAAGTCATTTTCACGCAAAAACATCTCGTCCCCGACACAGTAGAGACCTTTGAAGGCTTTTTTGTATATGTCGCCCTTAGCGGCACAGCGTCGCCACATTTCTTGTGCGGCCTTCTTGTGGTGCGTATCAGTCGTGCGAATGAACGCGTCGTTTGAGAGATTAAGCGCATCTTTCAGACGGTTGAACTCACCGGCATAGTGGTCAACATAGGCTTGCCGATCTTTTTCCTCACTATCGGCTTTTTGCGCGATTTTTTGCCCGTGCTCGTCGGTACCAGTTGAAAAAAAGACCTCGTGTCCCAAAAGTCGCCAGTAGCGCGCGAGCATATCGGCCTGTACGAGCTCGAGAGCAAACCCCACATGTGGATCGGCGTTCACATACGGCAAGGTGGTGGTGATGTACTTGGCTTTCAGCTCTGACATAAAAGATACTTTAGCATAATGCGAGAGTATTTAAAGGAACGGCCAGATTGCTTTTTGGTATCATTGACATCTGTGAGAAGTCATATTATAAATATGCACCGTCGGAATGAGCCGACACAAAGAGAGGGAGTTCTTTTGTGAACCAGCAACGTAGTAGTCAACGAGGCATAACGGCCATTGAGGTGGGGTTGCTCGTAGCATTGGTTGCGATTGCGATCATCGCAGCCATGCGAGCACTTGCTCTTTCAGAATCTGCTGCCGATACGGCAAGTCCGCCAGCCGAGACCACCACGTCTGAAACAACGACAGCCGACACGACGCCAGGCAAAGTCATCGACACCGAACTCGAGCTCCTCGGCGATGACGAACCTTCGCCGGACGCGACCGTTATTCCGGCATCAGCCCCAGGTGAATCGGTTGCCGAGCCGGAACCAGTCGTTCCCCACGCCGATCCGATCTTGCCGGCGACGCCGCTTGAAGAACCGGCGGCCAATGTCGAAGCCGCCGGCGCGAAGCCAGCGCTCCGCGACTAACGTTCTTCGCAGAGTAGAGTAAACCCCGCACGTGCTGCGGGGTTATTTTTATTTCAGATAATTGGAGAGTGCGTCGATAGCGATGCGCGTCTGCTCGCCGGTGTCACGCTGTCGCACGGTTACGGTATCTTTAAGCTCTGGTTTTTCTTGACCTAAAGTTTCAAAATCAATCACAATGCAGTACGGCGTACCAATCTCATCTTGGCGACGGTAGCGTTTGCCGATGTTGCCGTTGTCGTCGTAGGCGATATTTCCAAATTCTTTCTTCAGCGTCACAAACACCTCTCGTGCTTTCGCTACCAACTCCGGCTTGTTCTTGAGAAGCGGTGAGACGGCCGCGCGGTACGGCGCGAGGTGCGTGGGAAGTTTTAGATACGTCCGCGTTTCTCCGTTCATCTCATCTTCGGTATAGGCTTCGCACAAGACCGCCGTCAGCGCGCGGCCGAGCCCAAAGGAGGGTTCAAGCACATGCGGAATAAAACGTGCGCCATCTGGCTCGATGTATTCAAGCGATACACCGCTTCCCTCCATGTGACTCTTGAGGTCGTGGTCGGTGCGGTAGGCAAAGCCGGCCAGTTCGTCAAAACCTTTGCCAGGAAAATTATATTCAAAGTCAATCGTACGGCGGCTATAGTGGGCGAGGTCGTTCTCCGGTACTTCGTGCTCGCGCACGTTTTCTCGCGCCAGGCCAAGATGGTCAAACCATTTCCAGATTTCCTCGCGCCAGCGTTCAAATTGCGCCTGCCATTCGCCCTCCTTTACGAAGTATTCGATTTCCATCTGTTCAAACTCACGCACCCGAAAGAGCCATTCACGCGGCGCGATTTCATTGCGAAAGGCTTTCCCTATTTGCGCTATACCAAACGGTATTTTTGGTGCCATCGAGTCGAGTACATTTTTGAAGTTCACAAAAATCCCCTGTGCAGTCTCTCCGCGCAAGTACGCTGTCGTACCCGCTCCTTGGCTAGCTCCCATACTGACTGGAAAAAGTAAGTTAAAAAGTTTTGCTTTTGAAAGTTCGTTGCCGTCAGGGCTCTTAAGGTTTTTTTCTGTAATCAACCTATCAATGTCCTCGAGTGACAAACTATCCGCAGCCATGCCGTTGTCTTTAAGTAAATGATCGGCTCGGTAACGTTTGCCGGTTTTTATATCTTCAACGAGCGGGTCAGAAAAACCGGCACCAAGATGTCCCGACGCCTGCCACACCGCCTCCGGCATGATAATCGCCGCGTCGAGTCCATACATATCCTCGCGGCTATCGACAAACATCTTCCACCACTCACGCTTGATGTTGTTGTTGAGCGCCACGCCAAGCGGGCCCAAATCCCACGTGCCTTTAAGGCCGCCGTAGATTTCGCTCCCTTGGAATACAAACCCGCGCCGCTTCGCGAGCGATACTATCCTCTCCATCTTGTCTGCATTATGTTCCATACTGTATGAATTATCGTGTCACTTTGCCGTTCCCTTTCTCGTATCCAGCTTCCGTCGAAAGTTCGGTGGTAACCGTCCCGCCGTTGGCCTGTAAAAGCACGCCGGTGAAGCGGTCGTTGGCTCGCAGTTGTTGGCTATTGAGTAATATCGGTGTTTTATCAACTTGTGAGATGCTTGGCAAGATGTCGACTTGGAAAGTAAGTTCTTTTTGGCGATTGGCCGCAATGGTGTCAATGTCCCATTCTAGCTGTTTGGAGACATTGTTGTACGTCACTTTTCCGTCGCCCGAATACTCATCGAGCCACTCGATGTAGACTGGTAGCGAGGTGTGGACGATTGCACCCGTCACGTCATTCACACCAGCTCGCGCCACCAGCGTGAGCGTGTAGGTAGTGGTCTCGCCAACCTCGGGCGGCACTGGCCCGGTATCGGTAAATGTGCTCGAGTTGTAGCCAGCTTGGGCGCCGAGCAAAATTTCTGATGAATATTTTGCTTCGGTGCGGACGGTGCCCAGGAGTTGTTCAACCGCGCTGCTCTCGGCCACCCGTCTGGCGTAAATGTTGACCACGAGCTCAAAAGAGGCGGTACCGCGACTGTTGGTTGGATTGACATCAAACGAGAGCGTGCGGGTACCGCCAGGAAATACTTGAGCGAAGTCTGGATTACTTGAAGTTTCCCAGCGCACCGTTCCGGTATTTGAATCATAAAATCCGTTGTCGGTCACAATCGAATCTTCCGTGAGCGCGTTGCCGCCCGGCACGACTTCTATCACCATGTCGTACACAGTTTCGTCCAGGGTATTTTTCACGTCTATCTGAACGTCTGATTTTTTGCCAGCCGGAATGGTGACGACGTCTCCCGTCTGCCCATCAATCGCAATCTTGATATCAAGAAATGGCCGTTCGATGGTAAAGTCGGCACCAGCAATGGCTATTTTTGAGCCGATCACAAATTGGTTGTCCGATTGCGCCGGACCGGCATCAAAATTAATCCGGAATGTTTCATCGGTGAGACCTTGCACAATTCCTTTAATCTTTATTTCAAACGTGCCTTCTGGCGCGAGCTCGCTGATGCGCCAGACGTTCTGTCCAAACACCGGGGCTGGCTCGGCTGATTCGTAACGGAAGCCGTTCGGATACTGCGCGGTGACGAGCACGTTTCCAAGCGGATTGGAGGCGTTTGACTGCGCGGTAATAGTGACTTCGACTAGTTGCCCGGCGGCCACTTTCTCGAGATTTTGTACCCGCAGTACGAGCGGCGAAGAGTTGATCTTAAATTTAAAAGGAGTGGCATCTTTGTAGAAAGTACCGTTCGAACCTTCGATGCGATATTCAATAGTCGCTTCAATTTCCCTCTCTTGATTTTCTTCGCCAAACACGGCGACACGAATGGGCACATTTTTTGCTTCGCCAGCGGCAATGCCATTGATGGGAATCCTGTCCTCATAGAGATCTCTATTCGACTCATTTACCGAACGAGTGCCGTCCGGATATTTGACTATGAGCGTCGCTGATTCAAGGGCGACTGTATTTTGGTTGGTGAGGCCAATCTGCAAGGCGAGGACTTCACCGCCGCCAACGGCTGATGGCCCAGTGAGACTGATGCCAATATTGTCGGTCGAGATCTCATTCCCACCATTGTACATAAACAGCGCCGAAAGGCCGGCTACCACAATAAAAATGAGGAGGCTTCCGATTAGGATAAAGGCGCGGTAGGTGTGCTTTTTTGGCAAAAAATCGGTTGGCGTGGTGAGTATTTTCTCATTGGAGGCGGAGGACGGTGTTCCGTCGGCGTTCCAGTTGCGAGTCACATTCACTGGCTCGTTGGTGAGGGTGTGTTTGGCTGGCTGTGATTCGGCGGCCGTGCGGTCATACAACCGCTGGCGCAGCTCATCCATATGTTCTTTACCTCGAAAATCACTCATAGAATGTGACCAGTATAACACTAGAAACGAGCCTAGAGGTGGCTTGCAGAAACCGCCTGATCAAGGATTTTTTGGATGTGTGTGTGAAGTAAAGGGGTGTAAAGGCGAGAGATTTCTGCCGGTGGACAGCCGCGGAGTGCCCCCGGCACTCC
>JBBTRC010000002.1:27556-52199 GCA_038065355.1 Patescibacteria group bacterium | reverse complement strand
GGGGGCGGCCCCCCCCCCGGGCGCCGGTCGACATACCCCAAACGAGCCAACAATTCAACCATCACCACCTCAACAACAAACGGCCGGCTGGTGACTTCGCCCTTTAAATAGACGAGCGCGTCCAATGCGTAGTCAAATAGCTCCGGCTGTGATTCCTCACCGTGTATAAACCGACGCAAAAATCGGTAGAGGGCGACCACACTTCCCCGCGCTTCCTTGCTCATGGCCGACGAATAGTGATTGGCAAAAGCAGTCGCACTGCCGACTTTCCAACTTCGTTTTCCTTTCACCAAAGAGACGCGGGTGTGGGAAAAATCCTGCAACGCGTACCGTTGTTTCGACCGTTCTTCGCGTACGCTCCGTGCATCCGCCAACAGCATACCGGCCTCACGGGTAAATAACATATACGACCGATCGGCAGTGTTGCGGTTTTTTGTACCGCAGACCAGCGCCTCGGTTGTGTAGGTTGCGTAGGCCATTAAGTTTTTTTAATTACAAAAGTAAACTGATAGTCGGAAGCGTCGATGGTACTTCCTTCCAGTTTCTCCGTATAGTTGAGAGCGGTGGCTCCGACTGTTTTTGTGATTAACTCTCTGTGAGTGTCGATTGCTCTTTGCCCAGCTTCATTGGTTTTGACGGTAAGGATAATACTGTCGTGTGGCAGAAAGCCTTCAGCCTTGCGTCGCTCCTGCACCGCCCGCATAAGTTCCCGTACCGCCCCTTCAGCGATAAGTTCCGGAGTCATGGTGGTATCTAGTCGTACTTCTTCGGTTTGCGTCAGATCACTTTTAATTTCTTTTATATTCACCTCGTCAAGAATGAGTCTATGGTATTCGGCTCCAGCCTCACTGAGTTCATGCTTCACATATAAGGTCGGAAGTGGCTGACGAACTTTTATATTCGCCTTAGTGCGAGCGTCAAGGGCAGCCGTTACCACTCGCCGGGTTATATCCATTGCTTCGATGACATCATTTTTCACTTCTTTTGCCACCGGCCACTTTGCCAGGTGCACACTCTCCGCGTCATCCTCTTCTTTTACCGCCTGCCAAAGGTACTCGGCGTAAAATGGCATTGCGGGAGCGATGACAAGCGCGAGCGTGCGGAGCGTGTAGCGGAGTGTCGCGAGCGCTTGCTGTTTGTCATTCTCATCATCGCCCTTCAAGCGGTCGCGACTGCGACGCAAGTACCAGACCGACAAATCGTCGATGAAGTCAATGATTGGTCGCACTGCCTTATCAAGTTCGTAGGTTTTGTAGCCAGCTGTGCTCTCGGCGACCAATTGCTGCAGGCGCGCAACAATCCACTGGTCGAGCACATGCACGGAGTCGCTTCGTGACTCCGTGCCATCCTTAAACATTTCGTACATCGCCAACACGTTATGGAGCCGGCCAAGGTTTTTACGCTGCAGTTCAAGAACCTCTTTTTCTGAAAAGTTTAAGTCTTCACCGCGAATGACCGGAGAAGAAAGCAAGTACAATCGCATCGCATCGATGCCGGTGCGGGCAGCCAATTCCATCGGGTCGGGATAATTTTTGAGCGATTTACTCATTTTCTTCCCATCCTCGGCGAGCACGAGACCATTCACAATCACATTTTCGTATGGACTCTTTCCAAAAAGCGCTACCCCGAGCACGATGAGCGAATAAAACCAACCGCGCGTCTGGTCAAGGCCTTCGGCGATGAAGTTGGCTGGGAATCGTTCGGTCAGAAAGTCGTCTTTACACTCAAATGGGTAATGATGCTGTGCGTACGGCATCGAACCGCTCTCAAACCAACAGTCAAACACGTCCGGCACCCGCTCGAGCTTTACACCGTCTTCGTACAGCTCAATCTCGTCAATATACGGCCGATGAAAATCGAGTTCGTAGTTGTCGTTGTGTGGAAATGGGGTAAAATTAATTTGTCTTACCTCACCGTTTTTAATGTAATTTTTACCCAGTTGTATCGCGACGTCAGTATTCGCTCCCTGTGCGACAGCCTCGAGTATCCATAGTGGATCTCCATGTCCCACAATGAGTATAGTCTTGCCTTGATATTTTTTCTCGAGATCAAAAATCACTCTACCAACACGATTACGTGCCTCATTTAACGTTTCTGTGCCCTTAACTGATGTGGTAAATTTTTCTCGAATGTCCTTAAATGAACTATCTTTAGCTTCGTATGGCTGTCCTTCAAACTCACCCATACCGACTTCCCGTATGTTTTCATCCATAAGCACCAATTCTGGTGATATTTTCAATTGTCTGGCTACAATAGATGCTGTCTCTTGAGCTCTCTGAAGTGGTGACGAAATAATAAGATCAACGTGCTTAAATTGTAAACAAGCGTCAATTATTTGTTGTTGTCCCTTTTCGGTCAAACCGTTCTTTCTACTTGGATCTGCGTTTAAAATTCTTTGAACGTTACTCTCACTTTCTCCATGCCGCATCAAGAGATAGGTGTTGCCGCTCTTTGGTACGTACTGTTGCATTTCGGCGAGCGAACCGAAGACTTTGTACTCTTTGGTGGTAGGATTGCGCCAAATCGGTAACGGCGCGCCCCAATAGCGCTGCCGACTAATCGCCCAATCGCGCGCACCTTCGAGCCAATTGCCAAAACGGCTTGCGCCGACATGTTCCGGCACCCACTTCACAGTGTTGTTGGCCGCTACTAGTTGATCTTTTATTTGGGGCACATTCACAAACCACGACGTCGTCGCGTAGTTAAGAAGCGGCGTATCGCAACGCCAGCAGTGCGGATAGCTATGGGTGATGTTTTCTTTCTTGAACAGTTTTCCGTTCGCCTTGAGCGCTTTTACAATCTCGATGTCAGCATCGAGATGTGATACTTCGGCTTTTTCATCGTCCTTTGGCTTCACAAGCTGAAGCGCGAAGTCTTCGATAAACGCCATGAAGCGCCCTTCGGTATCGACGTGGTGCACAATTGGAATACCGTGCGTTTTTGCCAGCTCCATATCTTCCTCGCCGTAGGCGGGCGCGATGTGCACCGCACCCGTCCCCTCTTCACCAATTTCGACGTAGTCGGCGTGATAAATTTTCCAAGCTTTTTTATCGGCTCCCTCAATATTTAATTTTTGAGTGTAATCAAACGGCGGTTCATATCTTGTACCAACAAGATTAATACCTTTATGGTAACCGTGGTCTCTGATTTTAAAGTTGCCCTCAATGTTAGAAATTAGTAGCTCAGCTGGGTAACCACTTTTACTTCCTTCTTCCCAATCAGGAGTAGCTAATAGTTCTCTTTGGAAAAATTCCTTACTAGCTATGTATGTCTTCCTCTTTTCAAACCCTTTAAAATCATCTAAAAATTCTACCCTTCTATATTCTAGATTTGGATGCACCGCCGCTGCCATATTGCCCGGCAGTGTCCATGGCGTTGTCGTCCAGACGAGCAAGCTGGTGTCGGTGACATGACCCGCATCATCAAGAAGCGGAAGCTTTACCGTCACCGCAATATCTTTGACGTCTTTGTAGCCTTGGTTGACCTCAAAGTTTGAGAGCGTGGTGCCACAACGCGGACACAGGTGCATGCTCTTGAACCCCTCAAACACCAAACCCTTTTCGTGAAGCGATTTAAAGACGTGCCAGACACTCTCAGTGTAGCTCGCATCCATGGTGCGGTAGTCATGCTCCATATCCACAAAGCGACCCATGCGCGGCACGATCTCCTTCCAGTCGTCGGCGTAGCGAAGCACGGCGCTGCGCGCTTTTTCGTTAAAATTCTTGACGCCGTACTCCTCAATGTCGCGCTTGGTGGCGAGGCCGAGCTCTTTCTCAATCAAATTTTCAAGCGGCAAACCGTGACAATCCCAACCCCACTTGCGGCGCACGCGGTAGCCGTTCATTGTCCAAAAGCGCGGAATGGCATCCTTGATAGTCCCAGCGAGAATGTGGCCATAGTGCGGTAAGCCGGTCGCGAACGGCGGCCCATCATAAAAAACAAAATCTCCTTTTGGCGTACCGCCAGCGGGAGTCTCTACACTTTTATTAAAAATATCGTGCTCGCGCCAAAACGCCAGCATCGCTTCTTCGCGCAGGGCCACCTCACTTTTTTCAACTTGGTCGACCACCTCGACCGTGTCGTTCTCACGACCGTGTAACTTACTCATATTATTTTGCTTAATGTATATCAGACATTACGACCGCTTACGCAGGTCGAAACATGGTGTATCAGACCACAGTTTGAGTGTAGCATATTTTGACAAATTCCCAATATGATTTAGATTAATCGAAGAAGCAGAAGTCACAAGCATGAAAATTTACATTGCTCGGCATGGGCAAAACGAGGACAATGCCAACGGTATTCTCAATGGACATCGAGATAAACCGCTTACGGAACTTGGTCGAGCTCAAGCTTATGAGCTCGGTCAAGCTTTGACAGCCGCAAGCATTAGCGTCGATGCAACATACACTTCACCCTTATCTCGTGCATATGAAACTGCTATGATAGCGAGTCAAGTAGCTAACCTACCCACTCCGCTTAAGCATGCACTTTTGATAGAGCGTGATTTTGGCATTATGACTGGCAAACGAGCTGATCAAATCGAAGAAATTTGTGGTGATCAAATCATAAAAACGAAAACCATCACTTATTTCCTTGAGCCCACTGGTGCTGAGACTTTTCCAGATTTACTTGTTCGAGCAGAGAGGCTGCTGGACGCTATGCGCAATGAGTATAAAAATAAATCACTTGCCTTTTTCACACATGGCGACATCGGCAAGATGCTTTACGCTCAATTCTACAGTTTGCCTTGGCAAAAAGTTCTCACGAACTTTCATTTTGGCAATGGTGAACTGCTCGTACTTGAAGATGGTACTGACCCACAGCAATCGCACATTGTGCGGCTGTCACAATACAATCACTAAATGGCCTCGTAAGCGGCCTTTCCTTTCACATCCTCTCTGGCGCTCTGATACCGAGCACAAAGAGGCCGTTTTTGAGAGTGAGACGCACGGCGTCAGCGACGGCGGCTTTGTAAGGTGCGAATTTGTCGGACGGATCGGCAATGGTTTCGGTGGCGTAGAAAGAATTGAAGACACTGGCGAGTTCGGTCAAATAGCCGGTGACGTGGTGCGGCGCTCGTTCCCTGAGCGCCGTGGCGATCACCTCGGGAAATTGATAGATGAGTTTCTCAACGGCGTAGGGAGTAGGCGGCGGAAGCTCGGTCGAAGGTTCGACACCTGCTTCCGCCGCCTTTTTGAGCACACTCATAATTCGCGCATGCGTGTACTGCAAGTATGGCCCCGAATCCCCTTCAAAAGAAAGTGCCCGTTCCTTATCAAACACAATGTTAGTGCCAACGGCTTGTTTTAAGATTTGATACTTAAGTGCGGCAACAGCTACCTGTTCGGTGAGTTCTTCCAAGTTATCAGTGCGTGATTCGGCTGCTTTTTCACGAGCTGATTCTTCCATTTCAGCCAAGAGTGATTCGCCAGTTAACACGTTTCCTTTTCGCGAGGACATTTTTCCGGTTGTGAGAGTCAAAAAACCCGTTGGAATGTGTTCAAGCTTTTTTTCTGCAACATCGATGAATACTTCTCTGATGGCGGCGTATAAGACTTTGAAGTACTCTGTCTGTTCGTTGCCGGTAACCACAATCGACGTAGTCCAATTTGGAAACAGCGATTGTTTTTTTACAAAGTTACCTAAATCTTTAGCCTCATAAGTTGGAAGTCCTTTTGAATTTAAAAAAACTCGTGTGTGCAAACCCGCCTTTTCGCCACGGTACACAATCGCACCGTCGCTTTCATCAAAGACCTTGCTAACGTTCTTTTTTACAATTTCAACGCCAGTCGGCCCCGCTTCGCTTTCGAAAATTTCCGCATCAAACGTGGTGCCAAGTCTTTTACAGATCGCATTCAATTTTGTTTTTGATGTGGCGATGCCCTGTTCGCGAAGTGCCACTAATTCGGAGTCGTCTTCCGCATAAAGCGATTCGTTGACTCGCACAATCTCTGCTTTGGCAATTTCGTCTTGCTCATACGCATCGTTACCAACTTTATATGCTTCTCCGAGAGCGTTGATATCAGTTGGGTCGCCAGCTGTCTTTTTAAGACCCCACACGGCTTTTGCAACCGTGAGACCAATGTCTGATGGGTAGTTAAGTCGCTTCACCGTCGCGCCATTGTATTCAAATAGACGGGTGACTGATTCACCAATAATGTTGCCGACCAGATTGCCAATATGAAGCGGCTTAAAAAGATTTGGGCTGGTGTACTCAACGAGAACTTCTTCGTGTATGAGTGATTTATTTTGACCCCAAGTTTCTCCGTTGGTGCGGGCGGCCGTGATTTTTTCTCCGAAAAAATCACGGCGAAGATAAAAATTTAGGAAACCAGGACCAGCGACTTCAATACGCTCGACGCTCTCAATCTTGCCTTGAAGCCCCGCTTCTCCAGCTATTTTGGCAGCCGCCATCGCCACATTGGAAAAGTAATCAGCGACAGTATTTTTATCGGTTGGGTGACCGACAACAAAATCCACCCCCTCAGTACCGAGAGTCTTTAAAGCGTTTGCAATAGCGGTGCGAATTTCTGTTTCCATGCTGGTAACAATAACGAATTATGTCTCGTTTACAAGGGGCAAGCACTATTCAATACGTGTCACGAGCGTGCCCGGCGTACCGGACGCTTTTATATAAAACGTCTCCCGGCCGAGCACCGCTCCGCGGGCAGTCTCGACACTGCACCGCCATTCTCCGTCACTAAAGCTGGCGATTTGTGTGTAGCCGCGATAGCCGGCCAAGGTGCCGCTTGAGAGCACCTGGTAGCTGATGCGTGCGTGTTCTTGCCACTTGCCTTCTGTATTTTTAAATTCCCAGCGGTGATAGATATTCGTCGAAAGCTTCGTCGGCGCGTACACACGTGCAAAACACGCAACCGTTCCCGAGGGATGAATGACCGGCGGCAACGCCGCTCGCCACCACGGTTGCTCTTCATACACCACGCGGTAGTCGCCGGTTTCAAGGCGCACGACACCATGAGTCACCTCGAGCTTGGTGAGCGAGAGCGGGATTGGTGGAATGATATTTGCAAAATAGAGCGAATTAAAACCGATATACACGAAACCCATCGTCAAAATAATTCGCTTGGTATTTGTCATCATGAAATTCGGCACAATCCGGTAGAGAAGTTGCACCACACAGACCACAATCGCGAGCGCGATAAGTCCACTTAAAATGAAAATACCATCACCCATTTTTCCGAGCACGACCGGTACCACTAATACGATGTACGAAAACATGCCGATGTAGTAGAGCGCCAAGTGGTAGATAAACCTGTCCGATCTCTTTTTGATAAACTCGTTACCAAAAATAACTGCCACAATGACCAAGAGGAACGGCGCGCTCGCCAGCCAATCGCCGCTCCGTCCGTAGAACACGAGCATGCCAGAGAGCAAACCGCCAAAGCCGTACTGCATGGCCATCGGCGCGTATTTTTTGAGAAAGTCGGACAACCATTTGGGTAGTCGGTCGATGGCCGCTACATACAAGAGCAAAAATGAGATGGTAGCGGTAGTGGCGCTGAATAGTAAAATTAAATTATCAACGACGCTGTCGATTTGGTTGAGCAGAATGATGTCACCAATAAAACCAAATACGAAACTGACAGTGAGCCAGTGCTGTTTGAGGTGAGCGATCTGTTCGCGGGGAATTTTTTTGGTTAACCTTTGCAACATGGGGTTAATTGTAGCGGACTGTGAGAGAAAAAGAAAAAGGCGGACGCTAGTCGCGTCCGCCCATCTTCGTAGCTTCCCACCAGTCGTTGTAGAACGCGACCGGATCGTGCCTATGTGCATGGCAGTATTGCTCGTAGGTCTCTTCGGCATCGACCACCCTGACGCCAACATCTGTATGCACAAAGTGGACTAACGCATGCCGATCTTCGTCCTTGGCGGTAGTGGCGCTGTGCCAGAGCGGCAGGATACGACCACGCGTCGCGTAGAGCATTTTCACACCGGCAAAGATGAGAATGTCACCCTTCTCCGGTGAAGTTGGAAACGCGGAATCACCGTTCCATATTGGATGGCCCCGCAGTTCTCCTCCAGAGTCGCCGCAGTGAAGCGTCAAGAGACTCCGATCGAGGTGTCCTTTAGCTCCTCGCTGGCCAGAATGCGACGGATACCAGAGTCCGCGAGTGGTGGTTGTGCTATAGGGAAGCACTTCCTCCATCGAGGCGCGGACGTTGGCCACAACGCTCGGAGCAAACAGGTCAGGATAGCTGGCCTCTAGCTCACGAATAAAGCAAATGGCAAAGTCATTCAAGCGGTTGTGAAGCTTGGCCATCATATTGAAATGGTACGAATCAGCCTGCGACATATCTGCCCGCCACCGATGTACAAAATCAGTATCCAACAAGTCGTGACTGAAATGAAAGATTTTCTTTAAATCAGTCTTTCCTCCCGAACGAGAGACGAGAAACATTTCAGGCTCTACTTCGCCCGGCCGCGTGAGGGCGCCGTCCGTCCTATTTTGAAACGTGTTGATGAAATGCTTGGTGGCCACGTTCGCATCGTCGATGAGCGCAAGTGGTACCTGGTGCACATGGTGTTGAACTTCCGGGGAACACTATAGCGTACTCCAGACAAAAAACTAGCGGGCAAAGAAAAAGCCGTCCGCGTGAACGCGAACGGCTTTCGCCAGTATTGAGGAGAGAGAACTCAATACTGACTTCCCTCTTGAACGGTGACCGCCCGCCACCTGATTGGGGGGACCAACGAAGCGGGCGGCCTTCCTGCGCAAACTAGCGCGATTGCGCAGAAATACTAACTTCCTTTTTTATATCACGTCGGTAAAAAAAGAAAAGGGTGTCCGCGCGCGGGGGAGAGAAGACGCGCGGACACCCTGTGGAGCCAGGCCATTATGTATAGTAAACATAGCGGCAAGTCTGCAACACTATTTTTAATATAGCACACTTTAGTAAAAATGCAATGCCTAGACAAATGTCTCCGGTACTGGAAATGCTTCGCACAACTCCCTGACCTCTTGTTTGATTGCCGCTTTCTTTGCCACATCCTCTGTCGCTCGCATAGTATCTACCATCATTTCCGCCAGACGTGTTGCCTCTTTCTCTTTCATGCCCCGAGTCGTCATGGCTGGTGTCCCGAAGCGAATGCCAGACGGGTCAATCGGTTTTCTGGGGTCGTCGGGAGTCGCATTCATGTTTGTGTTAATGCCGACTTCCTCAAGTACATTTTGCGCTGACTTACCACCGAGATTAAATGTTTTGAATACGTCGATGAAGAGCAAGTGATTGTCAGTTCCTCCATACAACATCTTTACGTTCTGTTCTCTTAACACAACCTCCATAGCCTTGGCGTTCTTCACCACCTGCTGTGCGTACTCTTTAAAACTCGGTTGCAATGCCTCGCCAAGTGCAACAGCTTTTGCGGCCACTAAATTCATATGAGGTCCACCCTGGAAGCCAGGAAAAACGCTACGATCAATTAACGTTGGTAGATTTTCAACTGTTTTTTCTGGAGCTTTAAATGGGTTTCCGACTTTGCCGCGAGACAGAATGAGACCGCCGCGTGGCCCACGAAGCGTCTTGTGGGTTGTTGTTGTCATAATGTTGAACCCGAAATCAAAAGGATTTTTCAGCACTCCACCCGCAATCAGTCCCGCTATATGAGCCATGTCAGCCATGGTTATTGCACCGACTTCGTCAGCAATCTCTTTCATTTTGGCGTAGTCATATTCTCGTGTATAGCAAGAAAATCCGGCCAAAATAATTTTTGGCTTGTGTGTTTTGGCAGTCTGGCGAAGTTCGTCGTAATCAATTTCACCGGTTTCTATATTTTTCACTTTGTACCGAACAAAGTTAAAAAGTTTGGCGATGTAGGTGACTGGGTGTCCGTGAGTGAGATGACCACCATGTCCCAGGTCCATACCGAGCACAGTGTCACCTGGCTCAAGCCAAGCAAAATATGTCGCAATGTTCGCTGGAGCGCCGGAGTGCGGTTGCACATTCGCGTGATCACAGCCAAAAAGCTTCTTGGCTCGTTCAATCGCAATCGTTTCAACCTGATCGGTATAGGTTTGTCCGGCGTAATAGCGCTTGCCCGGATAACCTTCGGAGTATTTGTTCGTGAACACGGAGCCGTTCGCTTCGCGAACGGCTCGCGACACGTAGTTCTCACTAGCAATCAATTCGAGTGTGTGCTGTTCTCGCTCCTCTTCGCCGACAAGAGTATCGTACACATCTTTGTCCTGTTGTTTGATGAAAGAGTATTCGTTCATATCTGCTCGTGGATTTTTTTGTTAAAGCCACCGACAACTGCCAATTCTGCCTTGATCGGAGGGTGCGACTCGTAGTTATTGAGCGTCACGTGTTTTGGTTTGAAGGTTTCGAGCGAAGTGACTTCGTCGCTAATGGTGACTGTCGGAAAAGGCAGTGGCTCACGCGCAAGCTGTTCCTTGGCCTGCTCAAGGTGCTTTTCGTAAATATGCACGTCGCCAAACGTATGAATAAACTCTCCAGGCGGGTAGCCGGTGATCTTTGCCAGTACCTCAACTAAAAGAGCGTAGCTGGCGATGTTGAACGGCACACCGAGGAAAATATCGGCCGAACGTTGGTAGAGTTGGAGACACAGCTTGCCGTTTTTTATGTTGAGCTGGTACATATTGTGACAAATCGGAAAACGACAGGCCTCGCCTGGTTTGGCCATGGCGTAGAGATATTCGGGATTCCAACTGGTCACAATTGCGTTGTGACAACTGGGGTCCTTCATCACCTCATCAACCACAAACTGCAGCTGGTCGACACCGCCGCCGTCTTTGCGCGGCCATTTCCGCCACATCTCGCCGTAGATCCGAGGCAGTTCGCCGTGTGCACGTGCAAATTCATCGTCAGTCTCAAGCTTTTGTATAAATTCTTCTTTGCTTAATTCCGGCCATCCTTCCTTCTCGCGCTTATCGTTGTAGATCCGAAACGGATAATCGTCCCAGACATGCACTTTATTGTCGACCAAGTACTTGATGTTGGTTTGTCCCGACAGGAACCAATACAATTCGTGAAGCACGCCCCGCCAGTAGACTTTTTTAGTGGTCAAAAGTGGCAAACCCTCGCTTAAGTCGAAGCGTATTTGCTTACCAAACAAGCTATATGTCACGTCTCCGGTGTCAGCGTCTGCTTGCCTGTCTCCGGTATCTAGCAGTTCTTGCATAAGATCTAAATATTGATATTCGGAATGTTTTTTTGACATGTTAGGTTTTTTTACGTGACTTCGGGGGGAGGTATCCTTTGATGTTGTCGCCATGGTAGCGGCCGGTCTTTTTATAATTGCGCTTCGTCACCGAACTTAAAGTCGAGAACGTGAGCTGGGCTATCTGCATGCCGGGTCGCAGAATAATCGGCACGTTGTTGAGGTTGCAGAGCTCAAGCGCGATATTAAGATAGTGCCCCGGATTCACGATACTGGCTGAATTGTGAACGATCAATCCGATGCGAGCGAGCGACGACTTGCCATTTACCTCAATCAGGTAGCTGTCCGAGCCAAACCGTTCTTTCGAGTAGCCAAGGATGCTCACGCCCGGGTGAAGTACGAACTCAGCGCCGTCTTTCACTTCAACTGTCACCGTGTTGGGGAAAATACCCTTCGCCGGATCAATCGCTCGCGTGGAGAACGCGTCGTTGATGATGAAAGTGTTGCCAAGACGGATGTCGTAGCTCGCAGGTTGCAACTGCGTCTGATTAAACGGTTCGAGGGTAATCGCACCGGCTTTGACTTCTTTCAAAATGTCGCGGTCTGATAAAAACATACTATTCGATGACAAAAATTTTATCGGTGCCGTAGTAGTCTCCCCAGTTGGCGTTGTAGTGGGCAAACATTCTGGCCAGGCGGTCTTGCGTGAGCTCGACTGCGTCGAGCTCACGCATAATTTCGTCAATCTCCGCGCGCACTTTGTCAGCTTCTCCTTCATCGTGCACGATTTTTTCAAACTCGGCCAAGTAGCCGTAGCCGGCGTTCTTGTCGAGGCAGATACTCGCGCCCTTGTACGCATACTCTTCGCGTTCGCGGGACCATTTCGCCTGGTAGGTAAAGCCGGCTGAGAGAAGAAGTTCGTCGAGCTCGGCCAGCGTACTGGCAACTGGCTCTTCAAATTCCATCCGCTTCACTGTATTGGCGCTCGTGCCTTCGTCAATCGATGCCTTGAGCACGAGGAGGACCTGGTTGTCTTTCTGGCGGGATCGAATTGAAAATTCGGTCCCGCGCTCGATAGTTTTTCGCAACTTCGCCTTTTGTTCGTCGTTAAAAAAATGCGCGACGTTGCGATACAGTTGCTCTAAGTCACCGCCTTCAAAATAATGATTGAGCTGTGTGTTCTCTGAAACTCTTTTGCAGTGTGGATCGAGTTCGCACATTTTGGCTTTGAGCGCCTCTGCGCGCTCCTCGCTGCCCAAGAGACTTTTGACTTCAATTTCAAAGTGAGACATACGCGCGTTCATTATAACGCCCCCACGCACGCACGCAAAAGACAGTCTTCCCGCACTATGGCATAATCAATGAATGCTGACAGAAACTCCCCTCCCGCCACTCGTCATTGTGGCTGGCATGGGCAAGAAAGATCGTGCCATCGGCAACAAAAACCAGCTCCTCTGGCACGTGCCCGCTGATTTGAAGCGATTTAAAGAATTGAGCATGGGTCACCCGGTCATTATGGGTCGAAAAACTTTCGAATCGATTTTTGCGATGATTGGCAAACCCCTCCCTGGCCGCACCAACATCGTCGTCACCCGCGACCACCACTACCAGCAGGACGGTGTAAAAATCGCCCACTCGCTCGCCGAAGCGATTGCCATCGCCCAGTCCGAACACCCGTCTGAGATTCACATCGGCGGTGGTGGTGAAATGTACCAGCAAGCACTGCCGATGGTATCAAAGCTGTTCATTACGTGGTTCTATGACAACAAAGACGGCGACTCCTTCTTCCCTGACTTTGAAGACGATTTTGAAACTATCGCCGAACACCCGCCGCAAGAACATGAGGGTATAAAATTTCAATGGATTGACTACAAGAGAAAAGCCGAGAGGCACTATTAATCTTTTCTTTCGTAGAACGGCTTGAGGAGCGGGTAGTAGATATCGTCGGTCTGTGATTTAAACAGTTCGTGACGGGTGTCCACTTTAGTGAAGCGGAGGTGTGGGACGCCTCTTGCGATGACGAGTGGTGTTGATTCATTCGTCTCTCCACAGACCGCGCCAGCACCGGCCGCCAGGCAGTCGACAATATTAGTAACAGAAAAATGGAGCGGTCGGCCGAAAAGATCTAACTTCCCTTTGTGGCTTTCGGTCGGATGAAAACCCCACCATCCGAGAGACACGCCGACAGCACCAACACGGAGCGGCTGAGAATGGCTGTCGGTGATAATCACGCCGACATTGGTAAGGCCATGCGCTTCGCGTACAAACTTCCAAATAGCTTCAGCCATATCAAATGGTTTTTCCGGCAGGAGCACGTAGTGCCCGTTGGCGTTGGACTCATCAATACCGGCGGCATAAAAAAGCGCGTGGTGCTTGATGGCGAGCGGTGACATCATAAATTTCTGATGACCCTCAATCAGATAGTCGGCCTCTTGCTCGACGAGCAGGCGTTTTTCAACACTGCCGACTGGCACACAGCGTCCTTGGTGGATCGATACAATTTTTGAAGTGATGAGGAGCACATCACCTTCCTGTACATCTTTCAGTGACTCGGCAAGCACCGAAAACAGGTCATCTTGCGGCGGCTCTACCACGCGGGTCTTGATAGGAATATACTGCATCGCACTACTATACGGATTTTATGGAAAAGAAAAAGGAGTCCCGTGAGGACTCCTTGTACGCAACCAAGTGAGGATTAGGCGGCGATCTGCTCGCGGAATCTGCTAACAGCCAACTCAAGCTCTTTCGGAAAACAGCCGAATAGTGCCGGCTCCCTGTCGAGAACTTGCAGGAAGACCTGCGCGAACATGTTGGCTTTATACGGACTCATGCGGTTGATGAGAGTCGTGAGCGTCACCGGGCAAGTACTCCACCAATCTGCCTGAGCGACTTCGCTTTCCTGCGGAATCAACTCGCTGGCGCCATTGCACAAGACACGACACCAATGATACTGTTTGCCATTGTCGGTGCAGATGAAGGGCGGATGTTCGAGTACCAGAATGTTGTCGGCGTCGATACCATATTCTTCTTTTAGCTCGCGCCTCATGGCCGCTTCGATGGTTTCGCCTTCGCGAATACCACCGCCGGCGGTGGTGAAATTTCCGTGCCTGGTAGCTTTCACAGAAATATGTGCCGCGACGAGTGAGTACGGTCGCTCAGGACGGATAACAAAACCAGCGACCGTCTGTCTTACCCCTTTTCTCATTCAGTCTCTCCACGTTGAGTTGAGTTTAATTTTATTTATGTACACAGAACAAAGCGACCTATCTTATACCACACCGGACTTTTTTTGACTATGTTATTCATAAACAGCAAACCGGCGCGGCCCAAAGGGCCCCGCCGGTTTTCATACATATTCTAATTAAATCAAGTTAGAGTGATGAAGTTCGCGGAGTACCGGCATTTTTTGAGGAAAACGTAGCTGATCTACGGTGACTGAAAAAATTCCGAGACGACAAAGAAATTCGCGCTCTAAATTGATTTAATCAACCACTTTTACACCCATTGAGAAACAAGAGCCCTCCACAATCTTCATGGCCGCTTCGATAGAAGCGGCGTTGAGGTCAGGCATCTTTTCCTCCGCCACTTCACGGACTTGTGCGCGAGTGATGGTACCGGCGCTTGAGGTCAGATTCTTGCCCGAACCTTTTTCTTTACCAATTTTTTTCAAGATAAGCTGTGACATCGGTGACACCTTGGTGATGAAAGTAAAGGTGCGGTCGTCGTAGACGTTGATGATGGCGGGCACTACTTGCCCCATCCGGTCACGGGTCTGCTCGTTGAATTGATTGACGAACTCGCCGATATTGATACCGGCCTGACCAAGGACTGGTCCCAAAGGTGGCGCTGGCGTGGCTTTGCCGCCGACCGCCTGCACCTTCACTTGTTTTAATAATTTCTTTGCCATGTTTTAAATTTATGTTTTTGACGAGCCTGTTCCATAGCCAAACCCGCCTTTGAAGCTCCGGCATATTACAAGACAAAACCGGCTTTTGCAAGTATCCGCCCACATAATCTCGAGCGTTGCGCCGATGGTATAATGGCGCTGATTATCAATAGTTACGATTTAAGTTAAGCGAACAACTCATGAAAAGATTTTTAAGAGCTTTTGCGGTTATGTTAGTGGTAGCAGGTTCTTTGGCCGGACCAGGTCTTCTTACCCACTATCTTGCGTCGGAGCTCGTTAGTAACAATACCAGTTTATTAACTATTCAAATCGCACATGCTGACGTGCCATCTGACGGAAACGAGTTCAGTATCAACGATCGCGTGAAAGTTGTGGACAAACAAGCATCCATCCGCAAAACAGTCGGCGGCAAATGGCTGGGCTACCAACAAATTGGATCAGAAGGAATAGTTACTAGTGGGCCGCAATTTGCCAATAACGTTTGGTGGTGGAAGGTCAATTTCGACACCGGGTATGATGGCTGGGCTTCGGGCGTTCTCCTCGTAGAAGTACCCGCCAGTACCACCACACCACCTACACCAACGACCACTCCTACCACCAGTACGAAATTTAATATCAATGACAGAATAACGGTTTCTTCCGGCCCTGTGTCGGTACGCGATGCGATCACTGGTACGTGGCTCGGCTACCAGCAAACCGGAGTAAATGGAACTGTTGTCGGCGGACCGCTCATGAGAAGCTTCTGGGGCTGGTTCATCGACTACGACACTGGCCTCGACGGGTGGAGTCCGGAAAATTCCCTCACCAAACTGAACACACCATCGTCCACTGCCAGTACGGCAGTGAAGATAGTCGTAATCGGCTCCTCATCTGCAGCCGGGAAAAATCTGGTTGAAGACGGCGCGCTGCTTTCAGACAGGTGGTCAGATCGCTTGGCTATGTATCTAAGCGGCATTCGACCCGGTTCGACGGTGGTTAATTTAGCCGTTCCCGGCACGGATACCTATTACAACCTACCGACTGGCACTATCAATCCGACCGGTAAGCCAGCCGTTGACACAACGCACAACATAACCGCCGCCCTCGCGCTTAATCCCGATGCGATTATCATCAGTCACCCGGCGGACGCCAACAAGCTCTCACTCACGGAAGCGATGGCCAACCTCCAAACTATTGTGGCCACCGCCAACGCGGCCGGCGTACAAGTATGGATCGCAACCTCTCAACCGATCATCACAAACGCATCTACTGCCAACACAAACATTCGTTTGTCCTATCGCACAGCGATCATGCAAACCTACGGAACCCACGCTTTGGACTTCTGGAGTCCGATGGTCAATCCAGACGATACGGCCATTCCGTCACTTTTGACCGCCTACGACGGAATACACCCCAGTGCCGCCGGCCACCTTGTGTTGTTTGAACAAATCAAAGCCGCGAACATTCCTAGCATCGTGAAACCTTAAAGTAAATACAACAAAAACCGCCGCCCTTTGGGCGGCGGTTTTTAAAAAAGTGGAATTTTGCGTTAGGTGCGAGGCGTGAGTCGATTTTGGAAGGAGGCGTACTTTCTGTACGATGACTAACAAAATCGGCGAAACAACGACGCAGATGACGTAAAATTACACTTTTTTTATCTGGAGATAATCGAGTTCGACAGGAGTCTCTCGTCCAAACATCGACACCAGAACCTTTACCTTGCCGCTCCGTTCGTCGACTTCACCAACTTTCCCTTCGAGTTCTTTGAACGGACCATCAACAATCATCACGAGGTCACCGGCGCTTAAGTCTACTTTGTGCTTCACGGTGTCGCTCGACATTCGCCTGATGAGGGAGTTGTATTCGTCTTCGGTGAGCGGTACCGGCTGAGTGCCACTGCCCACGAAGCCGGTCACCCGCGGCGTGTTGCGTACCACAAACCACGATTCGTCATCGACGACCATCTCAACCAGCACGTAGCCGGGGTAGATGCGTTCTTCTTCGGTCACGCGTTTGCCGCCTTTGACGCGGATTTTCTTTTCGGTCGGCACGACCACATTGAAAATCTTGTCGTTCATGTTCAAAGAATCAATGCGTTGCTTTAGGTTGCGCGCGACGGCGTTTTCGTACCCGGAGTAGGTGTGAATGGCGTACCAGTGACGTTCGCCGGTGCTGTGTTGCTTGGCCATGGTTAGTTGATGATGTTATTGATAACCTGCGAGAAAAGGTAGTCGAACGCTCCGATGTAGAGCGCAACCAAGGCGGAAATACCAACCACGAGGGCGGTGTATACCATCGCTTGGTTTTGAGTAGGCCACGATACTTGCTTCAGCTCGGTCGCGGTGTCGCGGATGTATTTGATAAGGTTGTTCATAGAATATATTAAAGCTCATTTCGCCTAGGAGTTTACTCCTAGAAAGAAGTTAATTTAAACCCTCCTTTGCAGCTCGCTACCAGTATATTCTCCCTCGGTAGGTCGAATCTACTGAAGCGCCTGCATATTTTCGCAATATGTCCCTGCTGGACATTTGCTCAAATAAAAAACGCCTCGAAGGCGATTTCCACTATCATACGCTTACCGCCAGAAATGTCAAAGCGGGGCGGCACCCCAGGAGTACTTCTAACGGCCACGCCGAAAGGGCGCGGCCGCCCCGCTTTGACATTTTGACCACGTTCGGAGTTGCTGTTACTTAAACTCGTAGGTAACGTTCACTATGACCTTGGTCGTCTGTTCGCCAACTGGTAACTCGGGGCCACCAAAGCCACCAGCCGCATCTTGTGCTACAGATTTTTCAAACATCGGGTACGGGAAGCCGTCCTGATTTTCGTAGTAGCTCGTCATGCGGGTAAGCTTCACACCGAGCTGTTTGGCAAGTACTTCAGCTTTGGCTTTCGCGTCCGCTATGGCAGTCTCGCGAGCCTCCGCCCGCAAGGCGTCAGTGTCGTCTACCGTAAAACTAAGGTCGCTAATATTAGTAGCACCAAGCTCACCGACCCCAGCGATGATTTTACCAGTATTATTATTATCAAGCTCCCGAACTTTCACCGTCACAGTCTGGGAGACTTCAAAACCATCTTGAATTGGTTCGCTCGGAGGACAGTATGAACCAAATACACACGGTCGCTCTTCGTGGCGCCAGCGTGGATTGGAGTAGTACTGACCAGACTTTATGTCTTTCTCTGCCACGCCTTGTTCCTTGAGATACGCGAGGATGGCGTTAATCTTGGTGCCAGATGCTTCTTGGGCGGCGGCGGCGGTGTCAGCTTGCGCAGTGACTGAGAAAGAAAAACGGCCGATGTCTGGCGTGGCGTTAATTTCGCCTTCGCCGATGACGGTAATCGAGCCTGGGTATGACACTTGTCCCGCCTGCTCAAGTGTGAGCTTCGCGTAGGCGCCGAGTGCAATCACGATCATTACGAGCACGAGCGTACCAAGCCACCGATTGTGATTTGAGTGCAAAAAACCTGTTGTTTCCATAATATATATACGTTTATAAGATAGTAATGAGTTCTAATGTCTCCCTGATGGTTTGACGAAGACGCTTCGCGGGTTCTTTTCCAGTGCCGCAGACAGCCGCGAAAGCGAGACGGTCGGTAGCTGAAAGAACGGACGAACCGCTTGCTTCCTCGAGCAAATAGTACATGACCGACGATGTCCCGGCAACGTGCTCGATACCAAGCGCATGTCCAAGCTCATGCGCCAATACCCGCACGAGTTCGTCGGTGTTTGAGAACTTATAAATATTGATGTGATCTCCCTCGAAGTCGCCTTGGGTAAATTCACGCGAGAAGCCAAACCGTTCGTTGTAGCGCTCGGCTGCTTGATTGTAGGAAATAACAAGTTCATTACCACGCTCACTCAGCTCGTTTATTTCGGCGGCCAGATCGTTGAGTCTTGAAGCCATAGTCGATAGCTCGTTGGCTAAATCATTGAGCTCTTCGCGTTCGCGTTCCAATTCCGCAAACACGTCCGGCGGCGCGCCGCCGCGATCATTGTAGGTGGACACACGTTCGTTGTATCTGGCGAGACGTGTCTCATATGCCTCTACTTTCCCCGTGTGTGCTGCCGCCAGCACTTCGTGTTCGCGTTGCAGTGATTTGACGGTGGCGAACAGTTTTTCATTTTCGGCTTTTTGTGCATCAAGCTCTTGGCGTTGGTTCACTTCCGAATCTGCCAATTCCTGGCGCTCGTCAAACACAAAATCTACTGTAAAAGCAGATTGCTCGTCGTAGGTAAAAAGCTCCCGGCCGGAGTCACTCTCCCACACCGCTTCGGCGGCTTCCAGATGGAGCTTGGCTTCCTCTTCCGAAAGGTGGAAAGACGGATCTAGGCCGCCAAGACGATAGCGAATAGGCACAGGACACTCCGCCGCGGTACTCTGGTACCAGTAACCGCCACCAACCAACAGCGATATGAAAAATGCAATGATATAACCAATGTGCATAGTGGTGTGTGAACATCATACCAAAACACAAATACAAACGGCACCCAGCGGGGACTGCGTGGTCGCGACACGTAGTCCCTGATGGGCGCCGTCTGAGAGGTAGAGGCGAACCTCTATATAAAACATGTTCGCACAAGCTTTGCTTATGCTTTCATTACTATACCGCACTCACCCTCTCGTCACTACAAAGATGTTCACAGTCAGAACACTCCCCGAAGTATCCCCTCATCACCTATTTTGAGCGTCCGCGGGGGTACAGTGCCTGTAGCGGTGACTATACATCGGAGCGTGTGAAAAGTAGGTGATGAGGGGGTAGGTGTCAACATATCCACAAAAAAATGGCTGGCAAGGCTTCGCCTTGCCAGCCATTTTTTACGTCATCACTCCATCTTTCGCGGCCAGCTTCTTGCGCACCATCTGCTGGGCGGCATTCATGCTGTGCTGGTAATAGAGCGATTTTACACCAAGCTTCCAGGCTTGGATGTAGAGTTGGTTGATTTCCTTCACCGGCGTGGCCGGGTCGACCATGATGTTGAGCGACTGCGCCTGGTCGATGTACTTCTGCCGGTCGGCGGCTTGTTCGATAATTTTCATCTGATCGATTTCGGAAAAGGTTCGGAAGACAGCTTTCTCGTTCTCACTCAAGCAGTCGAGGTGCTGTACCGAGCCATCGTTGTCACGGATGCTATCCCAGGTCGCTTTGTTGTCCTTCCCTTTTTCCGCCAAAAGCGCCTGAAGGTTGGGATTTTTGATCGTCACTTTCATTTTAGCCACGTCTTTGACGTAACAATTTGACCAGATGGGTTCGATGCCCTGCGAGACTTGTCCCAAAATAAACGCCGAAGACGTCGTTGGGGCAATAGCAATCAGTGTAGTGTTGCGCCGGCCATACCCTTTCAACACCTCCGGCTCGCCGAGATCCTTCGCGAGCTCCTTCGACGAAGCGGCCGCCTTATTCTTGATGTGTGCAAATACTTCACGGTTGACTAGCGCCGCTTCCTCGCTTTCAAACGCAAGGTTTTTTGACTGGAGAAGAGAGTGGTACCCAAGTACCCCAAGGCCGAGAGCTCGATTGGCTTTAGCGAAGTTGTACGCTCGCTCCATGAAAAGAAAGGCACGACGCTTCTCCGCGCTTTCATGATCGCGGAGACGTTCCAGTTTTACAATAAAATCTTCCATCACCGCATCCAAAAACGCGATCATGGTCTCGACGAGGTCGGTATCCTTCCAGGCGTCGTAGTGGAGCAGGTTGAGCGATGAGAGGCAACACACAAACGACCAGTCCGGCTTTGAAGGAAGCATGATCTCACTGCACATGTTGCTGGCGTGGATAGTGAGTTTTTTATCCCGATAGACGTCAACGGTATTTTTGTTGGCGGTGTCGTTGAACATGATGTACGGGTAACCCATCTCGCCCCGACGTTGGATGATACGCGCCCAAATTTTACGCTTGGTCTCGTCGCCCTCGATCATCGACTCCATCCACTCGTCCCCCACCGTGACCGCGTGGGTGAGCTTCTGGATCGGATTCCCTTCGGTACCGATATCGAGAAATTCCATGATGTCACTGTGTTCGGCTGGCAAATAGGGTGAAAAGTGGCCGCGCCTCACGGAACCCTGACTCACCACGTCTACCAGAGTCTCAAAAAGCTGCATGAAATGCACCGAACCAGACGAAAAGCCGTTGTCGCCGGAAATCTCGGCACCACGCGGTCGCACTGCGCCAAAGTAACCAGAACAGCCGCCGCCATACTTGCTCATCATGCCCACTTCCGCGTTGGTATAGAGAATGCTACCCATGTTGTCGTCGACGTACGATCCAAAACAACTGATCGGCAGACCTTTGTCGATGCCAAAATTTGACCACACCGGCGAGGCGAGTGAAATCCACCCTTTTGACATGTACTCGGTGAATTTTTTTGCAAAACCGGGGCGCTTCAAAAAGCCCTCGGCGGCTTGTGCGATGACTTCAATTCTTTCTTCTGCTGTTTGGCCGGGGGCCAAGTATCCTCGGGCTAGAAACGCGCGACTGTTCTCGTTCAGCCAGTACCAGGGTTCCATAGGCGTGCTTTTCGGTTAGGCGTTTTAAATAAATTATTATTGCGGGCAATGTCTAAAACAAGTCATCGCTCGTGACGCTCGCTGAACGTTTGTTGTAGTTGATGGAGCGTTTGTGGAAGAAGTCGACGTGTTTGGTGGCGATGACTTCGTTGTCAAACCAGTCGGTCTCTTCGAGGAGCGCGTCCGAGATGTCAAAGATGCGTGGCATACCAATTGCCGCCAGTGAATTGTTGAAGCGGTGCTTGATGAATTCCTTCACGTTCGCGGCGGGCATAAACGGTAGTTCACCGGCTTCGTAGATCCAGTCGACGATCTTGCTCTCGGCTTCGTACGCTTGTTCGCAGGCTTTCACGACGAGCGTGCGACACTCATCGTCAAACCATTCTGGATGTTCCTGCTTGATGATGTTGATCACGTCGATACCAAACATGCCATGGAGATTTTCTTCTTTTGAAGTAGCCTCAACCGCGTTGCTGATGCCTTTGAACATATTGCGGTGCTTGTTGAAGGACATGATGACCAGAAATTGTGAGAAAAGCGACACGTGCTCGACAAACAATGAGAAGAGCATGACTGATTGGAAATAGTCGCGGTTCTCTTGGGTGCGAGCGAGCTCGATGACGCGCTCGAGATAGTCCATACGATCTTGAATGACCGGAATGTTCTTGATGTTCTTGAACTCGTTGTTGAGACCAAGAATCTCCAAGAGGTGTGCGTAGGCATCGGCGTGGCGCACTTCGCTCTCCGCAAAGGTCGCGCCGACGGCGCCGATTTCCGGCTTCGGCATCCGCTTGTAGATGTCACCCCAGAACGTCTTTACCGCCACTTCAATCTGGGCAATCGCGAGCATGGAATTTTTGAGCGCATTCCGCTCGGCGTCGGTCGCGTTGACGTGAAAATCCTGCACGTCAGAGGTGAAATTGAATTCGGTGTGCACCCAGTATGAGTGACGGATAGCGGTCGTGTACTCGTAGAGCTCTGGGTACTCGTAGGGTTTGAAGTTGGTGCGCTTGGCAAAAATATCGCGCTCGCGGAGTTTCTTGCGTTCGTTGCGATAAATGATGTAGGCCTTGGCGGTCGTGTAGTAGTCCATCTCCATCAGGGCTTGCTCGACGAGGTCTTGGATTTCTTCAACGGCCGGACTACCGTCGACGCATTTTTTGGCAATCGGATCATCGGCGGCGGCGGTGCCGGCTTGCACGCACATAGCTACCACTTTCTGATGTGCGAGTTCGGCGACTTTTTTGGCGATGGCGCGGTCGCCTTCACCCGTTTCGGCGAGGGCTTTGGCGATAGCGCTTTCGATCTTTGAAATATCAAATGGCTGCAACGATCCGTCACGCTTACGGATGGTTTGGATTTTCATGATGGTGAGCGGTAGTTAAGCGAGTAATACTCTTCTACATGATCACGCGCAAACATAATTGGTGGTAGATGGATTGCTACGATGGTAGCAATGCAATTAGGTTCGAGAGCGATTCGATTCGGGTCGCGACAAACACACCGTCAAAAAATTTTGACGTTTCTTTCTCAAGGAGAAGTGTGTCTTACCTCCGACACACACGAGTAACCGTGTGTTAATTAAAACTATACCACCTCAAGAGAAACTCCACTTTTCCCGCCGACGGCGGAAAGGGCGAAAAATAAGGCGTTTCTGCTTCTGCTTTGGAATACGCTGTGGATAACTTCGAGCTCGCCTACGATACGAAATATTTTTGCTGTTTGACTAGTTTTCAAGCAGTGGAAAATGTTACCTGGTAGTAAAAACTAGCGTCGAATAGTACACCTAACCGTGGTGATGGCCATGGTCATGCTCATCAAGGTCTTCCTCCAACACCACCCGGTCTTGGAAAAACCAAGCAGCAACGGCGGTTGTCGCCGGCACCGCCAGCACCAAGCCGATACTACCGACAACAATGCGTAAAAGTTCAGATGCGACCACTTCTTGGTTGAGCGAAAGCCACCACTGACTCTCGGTCTTGGCGTAGAGCAAAATGAGCGGAAGCGACACCGATGCGTAGGCCAACGCGAGCGTGTTCACCATCGAACCGATGTGATTGCGCCCAACTACCGCCGCCCGCGCGTACAACTCCCGGAATTTAAATTTCGGATTAGCGTTTTTGAGCTCCTGCACAATTGAGACTTGTGTAATAGAAACGTCGTCGAGCGCGCCCAAGATACCAACGATGATACTGCCAAGCAGAAGTCCGGCAAGATCAAGCTCACCGTTCGTGGCAAAATTGAGATACACTGCGGCGTCATCATTCAGGCCAGAGAGTCGCATGTGTGCAACGGCAAAGTAGGCGATCAGTCCGGTGACTATGACCGTCGCGTAGGTCCCACCAAAGGCTATGACTGACCGAGGGTTTATCCCGTGTGTACCAAAGAGAGAAATCGCCAAGACTGCGGCCGCCACGCCGATGGTGGTGAGAGTCGCGTCGTAGCCAGCCAAAAGCGCCGGTACCAGCAAGAACAGAATCGCCGCCACGCTCACACCGAGCGAAATGAGAGCTCGTAGTCCCTGCCACTGCGAGAACACCAATAGAATCACCGCAAACAGAATCGCTACAAAAAACAGTACTGGCCGCCGCTCAAAATCAGCGAACGTAAAATATTCCACACCCTCGATATCAACCGTTCGGTGCACGTAGATAGTGTCTCCGACGGAGAGCTGTACGATTTCACTTGTGAGGTCGACGATGTCACCAGCTCGGGCACCTTCTTTCACTGTGACACGCAACTCCTGTACGTGAACGCTGGAGTCGGTGCCGACTATTTCTCGATCGTATTCTTTCTCCACTGACACCACTTCTGCCCTAACTGTCTCCTCGAGATCCTGATGCGCCGTTTGCGCAAGGGCAGGCTGAGGAGCAAAGAGTAGACTGATGAGTGCGATGCCGCTAAAAGATAAAACGTGCCACATAGAAGCCGATACCGGCGCCAATAATTAAGGTCATTAATAATGAAAAGATGAGAGATGCTTCGTCCATAAGGAGGAAATGTGCGCTTCAGTGTAGCATAGAATGACATCAGCTGACTCGACAATTTACTCAAAAATAGATATAACTATGGCCCCGACGGGAAGCGGTCGCGGCGACAAAAGTCGCCG
>JBBTRC010000002.1:13762-27546 GCA_038065355.1 Patescibacteria group bacterium | reverse complement strand
AACGGTTAACACTGGAGCTTGTGGAGCTCTCAATTCGGGTTCGATTCCCGATAGCCGCCCCATAGGGGACAGCTTCAAAAAAGTTGTTCGCATCAAAAGTATGGCTCTGTTGCGCCACTTAGATTTTTGAAGCGACGGACAACTTATCAATTTTCGACCACCCCTTTGGGGGAATCGAAATTGATCGAGAGCTACAAAAAACACTCAATGTGGGATTGGGTGTTTTTTGTTTGTTCCTCTATTGCTTCTTCGAAGCACGTCTTGCCGCTTCCTCTCGTTCGTGTTCCTTGGCAAGTTGATCAGATAGCTCCTGAAGTGTGCCGTCCTGGCGCATGCGGTCATAGACAGATCTAAGTAGTTCTATAAGGTCGTCGAGCTTTTCCTGGTCCTTAATTGGTTCACGGTTTTTGTGTTGTTTTTTGTTCATACATGGTAGTTGTACTGAACATTATGGATTTGCAAAGACGTCCCCGATGAAGAAAGGTGAGAGTTAGAAAATCATCTATTGACGTTGTCTTTCTTTGAGTGGTCCGGATTGTCTCTCACGTACTTTCTCTTATTCACTTTGATAACGTGATTGTTGGGGTGTTTACCCTTTTCAACTTCTCTGACCGCTTGCATACGAGGGACATGGCGACGTGATCCAATCCAGTAGCTCTCATTTCGACCGCCAGGACCATCCTGATTTCCTTTGATTCTTCTCATAAGTAGTTCTTTCTGTCTTATTCACTAGTAAATGATGTGATTCGATATGCGTAAACATACGTTGGACATAGTCCACCACCAACCCCTCCTTTAAACGGGTGTTTTCTGATTAGAATTTGTTCGGCGGCTCGAGCAACCTTTTCGCTCATGGCCTGACAATAAATCCAGTGCCCTGAACCTTGATCAACATTGTGATCAGAGAACAACCGCGCCGACGGACTGGTTGCAATCCCTACATACCAATCGCTTGCCGTAGTGTAGCTAGTTTGAGTGATGTAATTGATTATGTCGTTTACGATAGAGTTTTGGTCCATAGTTTAATGACAAGTGTGTTATTGAGTTTTATAAATAAGAACGTGGGGAGGTAATCCATATCTGTGGACAAACTCGCGCCCACCAGGTAACATGCTGCTACACTTAAATGGTGAGCATTTGTATGCTATGCAGGCGTAACGAGGGTTAAAACAAGCGTAAACGCTTGTTTTTCGTGTTTTTCGGAATTGTTGTTTTTAACAACAATGAGCACGTTCTCCCGACGCCTACATATCAGGCAAATCCATTCAGAATATAACACATTGGCGTGTAGTGTTTTATTGACGCACAAAGTGTGGATTCGTTGAAAAACAAGGCTATTTTTCGCCAAGAGTTTCAAGCAACCTGTGGATAACTTTTCATTCACACCCCCACCCATCATCATCTCGGTCAAGATCAAAAGGATCCGAACCATTCACACGCACCGGGCCAGTGTAGTTAGGGCCGTTGCCTGATCCGCCAGCACAGTCGTAATCGCCGGCGTTACGTTTCAAGCAGCCCGAGTAGCTGGGGTGGCAGTTTGAGGAATCGATTTTAGTAGTGGCTGGTCGTGATGGAATGGATGGTGGCTTTGGCACCGGTTTGCTCGGTGGGGACGCGCCTGTCGACGAAGAAGGCAGTGCTGGTTCTGATCCAGAAAATAGTACTCCTCCCAATACGGCTCCCGCGACGATGATCGCGGTTGCCTTGGCGATATTGGCCATTGCCTGCAATGTACTCTTGGTACAGAATATTGCAAGAATTACGGCTTATACCAACCACGACGTCTCGACTTAATAAATTGTTGAGTGGAGACGTCTTGCCGCTTTTGGATGTTGTCGTTGAGTTCACGCAACTCCTTCACATTATCGTTCCGCGCGGTCTTGATCAGGTTGTCGATGAATGTTCTGTCAGCGAGGAGACGTCTTCGAGTTTGGGGTCGTCTAGGGGCCCCGAAGAAGAAAAAGCGCAACTTCCTTTAGGAGTTGTGCTTTTTCGACGAGGGGCGGCTATAGAAACGCGCCTGCGCGCGTTTCGTCGGGAATCGAACGCCGGAACGATGTGAATTTACGAACGAGTGAGGCGTGTCCCGCGGCACCAGTTATTTTGTAAGGTGACGAAACAAAATAACTTGGTGACCGTCAGGACGATTCGATAGCCGCCCACTAATGAGAATTAGGAACTTTAGTACTTGACAGAAATAATACCAAAATATATACTTTGGTATATGAATACACATACTATTTTAAATATAAAGACGGATAAGAAACTCAAGGCTGAGGCTCAAAAAGTAGCGGGTGAACTTGGTGTTCCTTTGAGTACTGTAATGAATGCTTTTCTAAAACAGTTTGTCCGTGATAAAGAAATTACATTTTCTGCAAATCAGTATCGTCCAACACCCTATCTTATCGGTCTTATTGAAGAGGCGCGGAGAGAATACGATGCTGGTGAAACAGCCGGACCATTTGTGACTGCTGACGAGATGATAAAACACCTTAATGCCAAATAATTGTGCGTACTGATTTTACAAAAAGTTTTCATAAGCAATACCAGAAATTGCCAAAGAAAACACAGACACAGTTTACTGAACGATTGAAATTATTTATTGCAGATCAAAATAACCAGTTACTCAAAGTGCATAGCCTTATGGGTAAGTATAGAGGATGCTCAAGTTTTAATGTGACAGGAAACATACGAGCTGTTTTTAAAATGGAGGCCAGTCAAGTTGCTTTGTTTATAGCAATTGGTTCTCATAGTGAATTGTATGAATGATGACATTCCACAAATCATTAAAGATGTTGGCTTTGATTTTGATTGGAGTGAAGAAAAAGTCTGGGCGTTGGATATCCTAAAAGAGGAAATGGATATTAGTGAACTCACATGGCATTTTGATACCCCATTTTTGTGGGAGAACGGTGGGGCTTCGGCAAACTTCATTTAAAAGACTGAGATGTAGATACCCGCATCACCCAACCTCTTAATCTACGACACTCGCATTTTAAGGCAAACTTTACGGGTGTTTTTTTGAAACCCTAATGAGAAGTTTAAACTGATATACTTTAACTATGTCAGGAGCTTGGCTCAATTTTAGTATAGTTGTCTTAATCCAACTTGTTTTCTTCGTACTTTTTGCAAACTATCAAAAAAGACTTCCGGAGGTGCCGAAAATTTTAGTATATGGAATCATTGTTGGAGCCGTGATTGGTTTAACCTACGACTTAGTATTAGGCAAATATTTCGGACTCGTTTCCTATTTACTTGGTTTTGGTGCGAACTTTCTACTCGTAAACGCCGCACTATCCTACGGACTCTTTGTTGCCAGTATTTTGCTTATGCAAAAGGTCAGCACGATACATTTCACTATCTGGCTTTCAATACTAGTCGCAGTGTATGAGACAGCAAACTACTTCTTCCCTGTCTGGGCTTATGAATTTATACTGTCACCTCTACCGATGTTTATTTTGTGGCTGGTGGGATATTCATCTGCTGCAATACTTGCATCATTTATCGCAAACCAAATTTTTAAACATCCGTTTATGCTTCATATTGAACCTAATAAGAAGTTAGGATAAAAACGGTCGTATCGCCTCTCTTTTCAAAAAGTTCTGACTTCCTCTATGGTGACTCCAAAAACTACCGGATTTTAAAATCAAATTGGATTGTGCCGGGGTCGTATTTGCCGTTATCTTCGTAGCCACTGTAATCGAAGTCTTGATCCTCTACCTCGCTCGGTGCTGATGTGTCGGTGAGTGCGCCGCCTAGAAATTGCGCAGCTACATCGGGACTGATATGCACTGTTGTTACTTCTACTTCACTTACCTTGCCAAAGCCGCAGGCGTTAGGATTTGGATCACCTCTTTGTGTGCCAGTGAGTGAATACACCGCCGTGCCAGCATGCCAGTGTTCGGCTTGGCAGGGATCCATGGCGCCGCCGATATGGAATTGGAATTTTGGGTAACAACCGTCAGCGAGCTTCAAGACTTCAACCGGCTGCCCCTCGGGGTCTTCGACAATGCCCGGGCACGCATTTACGGCCGATGCGAGGGTGGTTTTTGGTTTGTCCTTAATTTTATCGGGGTCGGTGGTGAGACAGCGGAAAATTGGCGAGTCGATGGTGAAACTATCTTCCGTTTTTAGCTGCTCCGCGTAGCGAGTCGCGAGTTCTCCCGGCGGCGCTTCCCCGTCGCGGGTCCAGGTGACATCGGCTTGATAGCTCACCTTAGCGAAACCCGATTCGACACATTCAAATTCTTGTTCGATGCGATAGCGGTCGCCAGTGATAGTCGTACGCGATGGCCGGCCAACCAGCGTTCCGGGAGAAAGTGGTCCGCCGCCAGTCATGGTGCCAGCCAGCGTCCACGGCGTGCCAGCTCCATGAACATACGCCTGGCTCGTGCCATCTTCTCTGGTGTAGAACATATACTGCTTTTTGTCGGCGCGCCGTACAACCGTTGCGATTACGGTGAAACGGTCACCCACGAAATGGTCGCCGGGATGATCGACGAAGGTATTGAAAAAACCAAACCGTGAAAGACCTTTGGTGATGACATCTCCACCAAGAGCGAGCACGTGGTCAACACCAACCAAGAACGCCTCACCGGACAGTTGACTCCAAGTACCGTCAACTACCTCCTTTGTGGGAGACTGCGCGTACACAAACTGAATTTCCACAATGTCGTCAGTCCAGAAATCAACCAGTTGGTTGCCTTTCATCTGATAGAGGTCGCCGCTACCAGCTTCCCCACTGTCGGTCGCGGAGTCTGCCAAGCGAATGAATTTCAAATCAGGACCGCCGGTAACTCCCGTGACAGCCACCATGTGACCGCCGGCTTTTTTGCGTGTGCCGTCTTCTTGGACCGAGTAAAATTGAAGTGACAGCTCAACCGCTTGCCCTTTCTTCAGCTCTTCATAAATTTTGTAGTGAATGTCTTGATCATTCTCAATACCAATCTGGTGCACTTCTATAGGGAGCTGGTGGCGGTCGACAAATAATTGTTTGCCGGGCAAAATATCTTGGTCAAGCGTGCCGCTGTCCCACTCTAGGTCAGCTTTGAGTTCGGTAACGGTGTCTTCAATATTTTCTGGCATCAGATCTTCAAAACCGTACTGTTTGGCGAGCCATGTGAAAGAGTCGGCGATCGAGGTAGGGCTACACTCGTTGTACTCTTGATCGTGGTCAGGCATACCGGCATGATCGGCGCGGTAGTAGAGCGGGTGATCGTCGGTAGTTTGCGCCGCAGCGATCGGAAATATTTCAAACTTTGCGATTTTTTCCGGTCGAAAAACAGCTCCTGTTCTTCGGTTACCTGCTTCATCTATAAAAAGTCGACCGTCCATATCGTCAACCTGCACTCTGTCTATGGTCACGCTCTCGACGGAAACGTTGGCAGGAGTTTTTTCTCCGGCGACGGCTTCATTGGTAAGCGGTGTGCGAGAATAAAAGAACGTAGCCGCGACGGCTCGTTCTCTGCCAACCGTATGATCGCTAAGCGTGAGTGGCAACCGTAGGTGCTCAGCGTCTGAGGTGATGAGCATCACGTTCTGAACCAGCCACTCGTTGTCGTCTCCCTCCGATGCAGAAATGCGGCCGTCATCATTAAGGTCGAGTCCAACATTCACGAAGCGTATTTTTTCTGGGATGGGTGTAAACACCGTATCGAGATAGGCGCGGTTGGTTTCTGTGCCGTTAATCGACGTGCGGTAAAGTGTCACCTCACGAGCGAGAAACGACGAAGGTGCGGAATGAGAGACGACATAGACTCCAAGCAGACCGAGCAACAAGAGCGCAATGGCACTCCCTACATATATTTTTTTCATAGCGCGTAAACTATGTACCTACCCTACCCCCGTTTATGCCAACTGACAAGTCGATAACAGTCGTGACTAAAACTTACCAAAAAGGCCGGTTCTCGAGAAAACGCGTATATCCTCAGTACATATTTTTCACACGCTCCGATGTTTATGCTACCACCATAGGCACTGTACCCCCGCGGACGCTCAAAATATGTACTGAGGTATACGCCCACTCGCAAAATTACCTGCAGAAACGAAATGCAGTGGTTTTTGCTTGTATTTTTAGCGCCAATGACTACACTACAGTACATGACAAAAAACTTTTCAAAAGAAACCGTCGGGGCATTGATCGTCGGCCTCCTTGTCGGCGGACTAGTGGGTAGCCAACTGTTTGGACTCCATGTCCCGTGGAGTAAGGAAACACCACATGACGACGAGTACCATATCCACGCTGATTTTTTGATTTACACCAACGGTGAAAAAGTTGACCTTGCGCTCGACGAACTCATGACGACCGCCGAACAAGAACTCCACGAATTCGCTCATCTCCACGACTCCGAGGGTGAAGTGGTGCACATGCACGCGGAGAATATCACCCTGGTTGAATTTCTGGCTTCTCTTGGCATCACCATCACCGAAGAATGTCTCACTCTGCGCGACCAAACCTCTTACTGCAACGACGGAGTGAGCACCCTTGCGCTCTACGTCAATGGCGACAAACAATCACGAATAACCACCTACGTGCCACGCGACGAAGACCGAGTACTTCTTATATACGGTGCCACGAGTGAAGCAGGATTGGTTGAATACCTTGACGCGATTCCGAGTGATGCGTGTCTGTACAGCGGCACCTGTCCCGAACGAGGAATCGCTCCTCCAGAGAGCTGTGGTCTCACCTGCGACCTCTAAAGATCAAAATGTGCGTCTAAAAACTCAAAAAACGCCTCCCAATCACTCGCGCGCACGCCGTGTGTCAGCGGCCGAATGAAAAACGCGAGTGAGGCGCTTGGTGTGTAGTCGTCAAGCTTATTCTGTGTAATCGCTGGCACTCCATAGAGTTCATACACGTGCGAGGCACTCTGTGCGGCCAAAAGCGAGCCGGCCGGATCTCCCCACTTGTCCCACCAAGCAGTCGAGATAAGCACCGGCCTGGGCGCAATCAAAGCCAGGAGTTCGTGCTGATCAACTGGAAGTGACATAGTGTCATCAGCATAATTTTTGAAGTCGGGTCTAAACCAATAGGGATAGTCGGTCGTGATGGCTTCAACCGTTTCTCCCACCTTATGCTGCCAGGGAGCGGCGCCGCCCTTGCCGGATTGGTGTGCGAGTACGAGGTCGATGCGGGCGCTGTGCGCCGCCG
The DNA here is from genome assembly GCA_038065355.1 of Patescibacteria group bacterium. Taxonomy (GTDB): domain Bacteria; phylum Patescibacteriota; class Minisyncoccia; order Phycocordibacterales; family UBA918; genus OLB19. Next base: position 20,396 of record JBBTRC010000002.1, on the reverse strand, counting down.
CGAGGAACGCCGCCTTCCCATCTCGCGAGTGCCCATAGAGCGCCGTTCTCGTGTCATCAATGCGATTGTCTTCTTCAAAAATCCTCACCGTTTCGATGAATTCCCAGGCCCAGGCCGCCAATGCTCCTTCGATTGGTACGCCCGTCACGGCCGAGACTGTCTTTAAGTCTTGATAGGCTGTCACCGCGTCGTCAGCCACTCCTTCAGCCAGATAAATGTTGGCGAAGGCGATATTTTTTTCCACAAAATCGGCGAACGGAAAAGTTTCGATAAAAGAACCGAAAATCGCATGAAAGACCGGGGTCATCACAGTCTTTGTGCCGCACATGCCAGGATACGTCTTCGGAGCCGGCAAATCAAAATCCGGGTAGCGGATGTGGTTGGGACAGAAGTTTGAACCTACCAGGAGCGGTAGCGGTGTGTCGCTCTTTGGTATGAGCGCGACAATGTTTAAAGCCAGCTCGCTTTCTGGCGCGCGGAGCGTCCAGAGTTCGTAGACCGCCTTCCCAGAAAAAGCTTCGGCATCGAGCACTTTTTTTGTGACTTTCCAGTCCACCTCGGTCGTTGGCACGGGGCCGTACAACGCATCATCAAGCTGGGCGCGTATGCCAGGCGCACGCCCTTCCCAGTCGGCGACGTTTTGTATGTCAGCGAGCGATGGTGCCAGGTCTTTTGGTGTCACCGAGGTAGTGGTAACAACAAACGTACTCACGAACCACCACAAAAAAACCACCATCGCCAGTGCCATAAGTGCCAACACACCTAAAAGCAAGTGTCGTATGAGATGTCGCATATGCATAAGTATACCAATGCGCCTTACTTTTTTTAAATACTACGATCGGACGGGTGCGGTGCAAGCTATACAAAACACCTCACGGGTGAGGTGTTTTGTACTGCGGACAGAGCCGCGCTACTTACATGCCGACTTTACGATACAGCCACATGCCGAGCGCTGAGCCAATCACCGCTCCGCCGACGTAACTTATACTAAGCGAACCAAGCGCCAGCGCGACCGCTGGGTTGAGCATTCCAGCCGAACCAAGATACACTGCCACGAGCGTCCCCAAGAGAAGCGAACCTCCAATGACAAGGCCGGACGTTCCTGCCGCCGCCTTTCCATACAGCACACTGGCGATGCCAAAGGCAAAGAGTGCGGTGCCGATGAGTTCAGCGATAAACGTGAGCCATGATTCCGGCACGAGGCCAATGGCGATTGGACCGCCAAGAAGGAGCGAAGCTACGACAAGCGCGACCACTGCGCCGGCTGCTTGCGCGATGATGTAGTAAATGGCATCGTTCAACTTCATTTTTCCGAGCGACCACACACCGACCGTCACGGCCGGGTTGATGTGACAACCTGACACGTGTCCAATTGAATACACGAATAACCCAAGCACCAAACCCGCGATGATCGGCGTCGCGATCATGGGAGTTTCAAGGGAAGCTGATAAGAGTACTGCGAAGGCAAGTGCGAATGTGCCGATGCCTTCAGCCATAAGTTTCTTTTGCATATGATAGAGTCGACTACTTAATAAGAAGCGCGTGTACTACTTACTAGTATAGCACCCGACCACCTACATTATTCAATTTGTTGACGGATCTCCGATCGTAGTGAAACGAGCTTTGGATAGCGGTAGAAAAACTTGATTTTCTGGTCGGCGGTCGTGTTTTTGACTGGCCTATCTTGGAGCACAAATGAGGCAAAGGTTTCGGCAAAATCCTCTTCCGGGGCGGAAGCGGCATAGTCGCTCACAAACGAACTTTCATGATCCTCGTAGTAGGCCGTCACGGCGGCGCTTGGATCACGAAGCCTGGATGTGCGAAGGGCGTAATTTAAGGCACTGTTATTCCAAAAGCGGTCCACAAACACGGCCAAATAGGTACTGTCTTCGGGGCAATCAAAACGTTCGGTGAAGTACTCGTGACACGTGAGAGTACCGGGGACGGCCAGGCCAGGAATATCTTCGTATGACACCACGTGTCCAAATTCGTGCACCAAGAGCTCGTCCAGAGTTGGTGACGTCAGATCAATATCAAAGGCGGTCGTGCCTAGTCCAAAACGCCAACTGCCACCTTGGTACGGGGGGAGGGTTTCGACGAATGAATCAATGTTACTCCTCGCGTTGTCAAAGACGACAAACTCGTCAAAGTAGTCATCGTACGCGTCCGGAGTGAGTGTAAGAAAACGGTCCCAATATATTTTATGAAGACTGTTGCCAACCGTTCCCGCGCGGTCGGTCTGATAGCGAGCCACGACATCGGCTGAATCTTTGATAATGAACGACTCGAAGGCGCCAATCTGACGACGACTCTCCAAAATAGCCTGGAGTGTCTCAATTTGCGCGAGTAGTTCCTCAATGCGCGCGAGTGCGTAGGCGCGAAACTCGGCTTCGGAATAAAAGGTGCGCACGACCGTTTCAGCTCGTGCCAGCGACACCGAGCCAAGTAATAAGAAAACTATAAAACCAAATACAAACAACTGTTTCCGCATGTGTCTATTGTATGCTGAATTTTAATTTAGACAATTTTGTGCAAAAAAGCAGAGCGTGAGACTTTTGGTGTAGTCGTTCCGCAACTTTTCTCACATTTTTAAATATTCCCGCACCGCTCGCCACAGCCGCCTTGTTTCCTCGTGGGCGAGCAAAGCTTCTACATCGGCCGGTTGACACCACCTGACTTCAACGATTTCATTTGGTTGGCTAATACTCGTGTCGGCGCTGGCACAGTGGCCGATAAAATATTTGACCGTCTTCTTGATTCGTACTGCCTCGTACACAAAGGAGTACGCGAGTTCGAAGATTTTTTCTGTTTGTAGCTGTACCGCAGAGAGTCCAGTCTCTTCCTGAAGCTCACGAAGCGCCGCCTGCTCGGGTGTCTCCCCCGCTTCAGCGTGACCCTTGGGGAATATCCAGTACCGATCGCCACGGTGTGAAATTTGGTGCACCAGCAGTACGCGGTAGCCATCTGCACTTTTGTATATCGGGATGACACCGTACGATGCATCCGTTTTTGTTTCCATAGAACTTCAGTATACAAGAATACAAAACAGCTGCGAGCGGAGTCCGTTTGACTTCACTGGCGAAGGTTTGCTTGACGACACTTTGTTCAGGCTTCTTTGTTGTTCGTATCAATTCCACCAAACCGCACACGTCAGCATCCGAAATTATGATACGGTCGCTTGTTTTAGCAATAAGACCTAAGTTAGGATTTACTTCAAATCCCACATATATCACTTTCTTTTTTCGCCTTCTCACTTCAGCAACCGCTGGTTGATAATCTGAGTCTGAAGCAACCAAGTAAGCATTGTTCAGCCGTGAGTCGCAAGCAAGCGCAACCATAGAAACTGCTAGGGAAACGTCAACTCCTTTTTCTCGGTAGCGTGGTTTTTTGTCGTGTCCGCTTCGATAGTCGGCCCGGAGTGTTCCAGCTTTCACTACGATAAATTTTTGACGATGTAGATGGCCGCCAAGGTTTCGATAGGCGATCAACAGGGACTCAGATTCTTGCAATATGTCAGGATGATGTTTAGGTAGGGCACGAAAGAAGCGACGATCGGATACTGGATGTAGTTTAAACGCCTCGTCAAAAAGTCCTTTGAAGTCGTAGATACTCCAATCTGGTACAGGGAGTTTATATTTTACAAAAACGTCTCTAATTCTACCCTTGGTGTTTTCGCCATCTATAAACGCTATATCCATGAGGACAAGTATATAACATCAAACCCCACCGGGCCTTGCGGACGGGTGGGGTGCTGATATGTACACTATATGCTGTACAGAAACAAAGTCAAGAAGATTCTTTGGACTGTGCGACTCACCGACGCGTATTAAGTCTTGATCGTACCGGTTTAGTACCCGTTGTGGGTACAAAAAGCCGTACGCAAAGCAGTTTGCGTACTAAAAAACGAGCATAAATGCTCGTTTTTTACCTTGGTGCCTAGGACAGGACTTGAACCTGCACGCCTTGCGACATACGCACCTCAAGCGTACGCGTATACCAATTCCGCCACCTAGGCATCTCTAATTGAGGTCGGGCTATTATGCCCCAAAGTTATGACCATTTCAACTAAAGAGCGGCGCCTACGGCGCCGCTCTTTTAAAAATATTAGTCTTTCTTCTCTTCAGTCGGAGTTTCGGCGGGTGCTTCTGCAACGGGTGTCTCCACCGTTGGCGTCGGTTCGGCGGCGGCGGTTTCGGCAGCTTTCGCCTCGACGGCAGCCTTTTCTGCGGCTTCTTCTTCTGCGCGCTTTGTGGCAGCTTCAGCCTCGGCTTGCTTCAGAGCTTCCTCAGCAATTTTTGCCACCTCAGCTTCACGGATGGCCACTTCAGCTTCTGATTCGGTCGACATCGAGACGAGGCTCATGCGGCGCATTTGGCGCTTCACTTCGCGCGCGACTTTCTCGCGGATGTAGTAGAGCTTGGCTTTGCGTACTTTCGATCGCTTGACGATTTCGAGTTTGTCGATCAGGGGCGAATAGAGCGGGAAGATTTTTTCAACCCCCACACCGCTCGTCACTTTGCGGACGGTAAAAGTCGCGCCTGGCTCGTTGCCATGCTTGCGGCCAAGCACCATACCTTCAAAAATCTGAATACGGTACTTGCCTTTGTCTTGAATTTTTTGGTGCACACGCACGGTGTCACCGGCGCGAATCCCGAGCGCCTTGCGTTCTTCCATATTAACGGGTGACACAGTCACACCGGCCATTGCTGCTTTCATAAGTAAATATCCTAAAAATTAAACGCCAAAGCCGTTTAAACGTGCCACAATCTAACACAAACTCCTTTTGTACGCAATCCTAGCTGAGTCGCTATAAAAATGGCCCTCCCGCACGAAGCGAGAGGGTCAAGGGAACCAAGATTCAAAGCGCAAAACGCCAAGAATCAAACTGTCTGTTGCGGCACGACCAACCGAGGACGAAAGTCGGCGTTCCAGACGTCGTCGTCGCCGAAGCGATATACGTAGACCTCGAACGGACCGCCGCTAACGCCGACGAGGGCGACGAAGAGCTCACCGTTGACTTCAAAGAGGAAGAGAGTAGCCCGGCCGTCTTGCCGGAGCAGGTGAGGATGGGTACGCGGGAACTCCTTGATCTGTCCTTGGGTGAGGCAGAGTGAACGTGGATCGCCGAGGGAGCCGAAGTGTGTGGCGAAGGTACCGTCTTTCTTCATCTCGTAGACGTTGACCAACGTTTCCTTCGTGTCGGCGCCAGGTACGTCGGTGCCCCACTTCTTGAAGTTGGGATCGATGCAGCTGAAGACGTCGCTTGCCTGCGCGAGAGTCACGCTGCCCTTGGTGGGGACGAGGGTCGCGCTTTGCAAGAAGCGGAGATGGGTGGTGTCGTTGACGACGCTGCCCACCATCTGAAGCGCCACATCGAGGCTGGCGGCGTCAAGGATAGCCTCGATAGCGCGAAATTTCTTCGTATTTGCTTGCCCAAGCTTCATAACTCGAGACTCGTCCCAGCCCATCTTCGTCAGCTTGTTGGCGAGCTGATTCATTTGATTGATGGAAAGCGGTGAAGACATGTCTTCGTACCTTTCTGGCACATGTGCCATATGCGCTAGCGGGCTCCTAAGATTTTAGGTTTACCATAGCTTACAATCAACAACGGTTTTACAGACTGTAAGCTATGGTGAACATGTGAAAGAACCACCTACCATAATAGCATACTTTGGGTTAAAAGTCAATGTCTGGGCATCAGGCCTCACCCACCTCGGCGGCGGGTAAGACTTGGGCTAGCGCCCCAGAGCGCACGCCGCCGAGGTGGGTGAGGCCTAGAGTTTAAGCTGTAAAAGCGGCGCGGGGCGCAGCCCGCGCCGCAGTCTCGTTTATTTTGCTACCCTTCGGCAATCCGCTCCGCCGCGTCTTCAAATTCCTGCGGGACCGGCGCGATGAAACGCTCGGTTGTTCCTGATGGTAGTACCAGTTCGAGCTGATGCGCATGGAGCGCCAATCTTTTCAGTCCAAGATTATTTGAATTCGCCATCTTATAATCAGCGTAGAGTCCATCGCCGACAATCGGCCGGTCGATCGCTCGCAAATGAGCACGTAGCTGGTGCGTGCGGCCAGTTTTTGGCATCAGCTTCACATACGAAAACGATTCGCTTTCATATTCCCCCACGCCGATGCGCTCGAATTCTGTGATTGCTTCCCGCAACACTCCTTTGGCACCCACCATCGCCGAGCGTTTACGAGAGTCGTTGGTTGCTCGGCCAATCGGACGATTGATAGTCCCCCAGCGATCGTGCAGGCGGCCATACACAAACGCTCGATATTCTTTTTTCACCAGTCGATCTTTAAATTGTTGCTTTAGGAATTGATGCGCTTCCTGTGTCTTCGCCAAAATCAGCACGCCTGATGTTTCTCTGTCGAGCCGATGCACCACGCCAGAACGATCGAGCACTTTCCCGTCTCGTGTATGGCTGGCTTCGCCGACGCCGCGCGCCCCGACGCCGCGCGGCCGGAGCCGATCTGCCGCGAGCTCCGGACCCACCCCGCCGGGACCCTCGGGCCGCGGGTGACGGCGCCCGGATCGCCGTTCGGGCTGGTGGTGGCGGGAGACGGCGTGGCCTACGTGACGCTGTCGACGGCGAACGCGGTGGCGCAGGTGGAGCTCGCCACGGCGGCGCTCGGG
>JBBTRC010000002.1:0-13752 GCA_038065355.1 Patescibacteria group bacterium | reverse complement strand
CGCGCGGCCCAAAAACCACTCCACCAAGACCGGCACGCCGGCTGACTTGCCGTCATCATGCACCAACCACCCTTCCGGTTTGTCGATAACCAATACGTCGTCGTTTTCAAATAAAATACTTGGCTCGTTCATAGTTACTTTTCCGCAGTTATACAACCATACACTAGTGCGCGACTTTTTGTTAAGTTACGCTGCACCTGTCCGGCTACATTATTTTTTAACATTAAATCCGGCACTAAACGCATTGTCACCAGCAACCAGGTAAGCCAGTACCAACGGCGTGTTAAGTCATACATTTTTTCAGTTGTGGGAAGTATGTTTTTGGTGAAATCAGTAAACGCCACATTTTGAAATCCAGCCTCTTTTAATGCATCCACAAAAGCAGTTGGTGTAATCAGGTGAACCAGAGTCAATCCTTCTTCGAAGATTTTTATATCTTCAATTTCACTTTTTGTAAGCTGCTTTGTTCCTACATAACCATCCATGATTGCTATTCTTCCGCCAGATTTAACTATTCGAAACAACTCTCTAGCTACCTCATGTACAACATGCTGCCCGTGGCAAAGTGCCTCGATGCTCATTACTCGATCGAACTGTTCGTCGCTATAGGGAGTGTGTAGAAAATCACCCACTGTAAACTCTGTGTGATTTTCCAGATTGTACTCTTTTCGCAAACGAAGCGCCTTTTTATGTTGTTCGCCACTGATCGTAATGCCAGTGGTGTGTGCGCCAATATTTTTTGCAACCCAAAATACACTACCTCCGATACCACAACCCAAATCTACAACCCGATGATTTTTCTGTATATCGGCCAACTCTACAGTTTTAGAAATCGTTCGTACTAGTGCATCTTTGAAGGAAGTAACACTGTCGTCAAAAAACCCGTAATGAAGCGCATTGGTCTTCCCATGCCAAAACCATTTATAAAAATGACGAGTGTAGTCGTAGTATTTTTGTACTAATGTTTTATTTTCCCAACCGACGCTGTCGCTTGCCATATTCCTTGAGTATATCCTCAAAATCAATTTTGGTCAGGGCGGGCCATGGTTTTTTTATAAAATAAAGTTCACTGTACACGCTCTTCCAGGTCAGAAAATTTGACAGGCGTTGCTCCCCGCTCGTTCGTACGATCATGTCTGGCTCTGGCAACTCTGCCGACCACAGGAGCGCTCCAAATGTCTGTTCGTCAATTGTTTCTCCTTTCGCTACCGCCGCATTGACGGCCGCGACTATTTCGGCGCGCCCGCCGTAGGAAAGCGCTATCCAAATGGTCGTGCCCTTCCCGTAGGACACACTTTTTTCTTCGAGCATATTCATACTGTTCTGCAGTTCGAGGGAAAAGTCCTCGCGACGGCCAACAAATCTGACCCGTAGTCGTTTCTCCAATACCGGATCGTTGAGAAATTTTTTCTCCAGTTCCGCCATTGCTCGCTTAAAGAGTGTGAGTAGGTATGTGACTTCCGATTCTTGTCGTTGCCAATTTTCCGTTGAGAACGCGAAATAAACCAAGTGACGTGTTCCGACATCTCGGAAGTATTCAACCGATTCCACAAACACTCGTTCAAAGCCTTGCCGGTGTCCTTCTATAGCCGGCAAGTGCTGCGCCTTTGCGAAACGTCGATTACCGTCCATGATAAACCCGAGACAGGTCGGAAGCGATGGCGCGTCCATACCGAGACGTGTTCCCTCGTTACGTATTTTGAGCGTCCGCGAAGATACCGTGCTTATAGAGGTGACCAGACGTCGGAGCGTGTGAAAAAAACGTAATGAGGGGACAGGTGTCTCCATATCCCTAGTGCAACACCGAGAACTCTGTGTACGTTACACGTGCCGTTTGCCATTCCACCGCCACACTCTCGACTCTCGCCAACACTGAACCCTCGTGAAGATATTCCACAAACTCTTTGAGCGTATCCGGTAGCCCTTGCGCTACCACTTCCACACTTCCGTCGGCCGCGTTCTTGGTGTATCCGACAAGGCCAAGTTTGGTCGCCGCTTCCTGTATGTAGCTGCGGTACATGACCCCTTGCACCTGGCCTCGCACTACGGCGTGTAGTTCTACCATGCGCAGTAGTATACCTTGCATAAAATAAAGATTCGAATTATAAAGAGATACGGGAATAGAGAGGGAGTTCCAATGTCGTTTAACCCACTGGAAGACGCTGGCTATCGCCTTAAAACCAACTCCGCCGTGGCCGAGCAAGAAGCCGCTCGGTCGAGAGTTAAGAAACCTTTTTCGGGCGTGAAGCGCGAAAAGCCGTTGCCTTTCAGGCGAAAGACGCCAGTTCTCAAACTGGCAGTTAGGAAGTAGCGTTCATCTTCGAAATTCATAATGGCCGGTCCCTGCGGGACCGGCCATTTACATGCACAAGACCACAAACTCTCTTGATTGCAATTTATGTCTCGTACGTTATACTGTCTCGCACATAAATAACACGCGCGATTAGCTCAGTTGGTAGAGCAGTCCGTTTACACCGGAAAGGTCGGGAGTTCAAGTCTCTCATCGCGCACACCAGATTTCTATTTATCAACGTGCTTTTTGTTTAAAATTTCGTAATTATAAACATAGACCCCATTGGGGTGGTGGACGAGTAAATATTTATTGGTTGGAAATAGGCTGACAATACTACTATTGGCCAAACCTTCTTTTGCCGTTAACATTTTGTACGAAGCATCATCAACACTTAACTGAACCAAACCCCTGTCTGTACCTATGAGCAACGTGTGAGGCTGCGTGCTCAAAAATACCATGCCGGTTACATGAATTTTTGGCGCCCAATCCCAATGATTGTATGCCGAAGTGCCCACAACAATACCAAGGATCTGTTCGTTTGTTTGTGTTTGAATCAAAACGTCAAGTTCATTACCGTCTTGATTACGTTGTGTGGTAACTAAATACTTACCATCTTCACTTTTCAGACTCAACTGGTTAGTATAGTTAAGATTTCCATAACGTGTTTCATTAGTTGGAATCTCCGAGAATTCCTTTAGGATAAAACGTTGATTTGTTCGATCTAGCCAGTATGCCTTGCCGACCGCCTGATAATCGACGGGTAGTAAGTAGATATCGTCGGTAGTACTTCCAATGTAATACGAAAGAACCTCTGAATCAGAGAGAGGTACAGACATTTCTTGCTTCGATCTGCTTAGAGAGAAAATTGTTGCTGTCGCAGTTTGATTTTGGCACGACATTTCACATTGGGGTAAATTAAGAGTGACCAGTTTATCGCCAATGATTCTTGCAACGTCCACACCCATAGAAGAAAGTTTAGTGGTAGTTGCATTTTCTATATCATAATCAAATAAACCGCTACCGCGGTTAAATATTATACGTCCGTCATTTGCAGTGAGTGGCTGCATGTTAAATTGATCCAGTGATTTTTCGAATTCTCTAAAAGGAATTAAGTCTAGATTTCTTGATGAAAGAGATAGAATCGCAATTGCAGCACTTTCGACATTGTTAGAATACTGAGGGTACATGATTAGGCGATCATAGATTTTGTCATAATCCATAACCAGGTTGTTCTTTCTGACAAAATCCTCCAGTGTTATAGCCCCCGTAAACATATCGGGGCTCAACAGATTGGACTTTTCATTAGTTGAAATGTTTAATTCTGTGGGAACTTTAAACAGGAAATATGCACTGTTTCCATCTAAATACATATATCTTCTCTTTTGGTCTGATCTGTCATATTGCGTAATTGGCGTCCACTCATCACTTGTGGAAGTGTAACTATAAAGAATATCATCTTCGTCAACTAAAGCTCTGTTATTTTGAGCAGCAGCAGCCCAAGCGTCAACACGCTCTGGGTATTCACCTTTATTGAAGCTTTCACGATTCCAAGCTTTCCACTGAGCAGTGGCCTTATCTAACCGAGCAATCCCACCAAAACTGTATGCATTCGCACCGACGCTTACCCAAACATGGTTTTCGTCAACGCCAATAATTTCTGGTTCAAACTTTGTTCCATAGATTCCCATCTCTTGTTGCCATTTTTCTATCTTACCCGTAGAGATAATGAGTTTGCTTAAACCCTCAAAAGTTCCGATCCAGAGCACATCTTGATCATACTGATCTGGCACCAAAGAAATGTTGCTGTCGCTGGCAAGACCGTCAGCGGTTGTAAATACTTTTCCTGACCTATTTTTTAAATCATGCTGCAATAATCCTCCTTGAAAGCTAACAAAGAGCTTGTCTCCTATACGAACTAGGTCAGTGGGAAACTTATCTTGCAACAATGGTATTTCGGGTGTGACATCTGCGATTTTATGGGAATCAATATCGACCCTCATTACTCCAGCAGATCCTGCCAACCATAAAACGTTTTGGTCTGTTGGGTCAGGCTTCACGGCTCTGATGTCAGAGAAATTTGGAAAGTACTTTAGAATTGGATTTGTCACTCCGTGTCCCGTTGATAACTTCGTGCTGGTAGCTAAAGGTATTAAATCCAGTGATGACGAGCTTTTCGTGCTCATGTTTGAACCTTTTAGATACCCAATCCACCCGCCCAAAAACGGCATGGCAATAAACAACGCCAACGCTAAGTATTTAGAAAATGGAGTGACTTTGGTGAGAGATTCAAGTCGATATTTCGGTTCAACAGTCTGCTCAGGTTCCATTTGAAAATTATACCCTACAGTTTTCTATCAAAACCGTCTTAACGCCCTCCTATCGGGGCTTAAAACACTGGTGCTTTACAAAACATACTAAGTGTGCTAATATGGCAACAGTTTGAAAGGAGGACTTATGGAGCATTGGCTCTATGTCACTCCGCTTGAAATTTGGAAAGGAGGTAAAAGGCGGTTATACACGGCCGTAGATACCAAGGGGAAATTTATTCCCCTGCCTGAACATGGTGGCGATCAACAACCGGTACGAATCGCGCTCGCGCGTGGTCTATACTGGACTCGTGAACTTAGCGTACCCATAGGGATACGCCGGACGCTGGCGGAATTTCTCACGTGGGTACACCCTACAAGAGATGATCAATTTGACGATTACTTTTTCGTCACTTGGTTGCACCGCCTGTCGCCGCACGACTTCTCGGAGCTTCATCGCTTCTGGGACGTCAGCCATTGTCGACAGATATTTTTTCCATTTATTCGAGCCGGAGACGTGTTCTTTTTTACCGGCGATGAGGATATATTTTGTAAAGCTGCGCTCTACATTGGCGCAGGATTATGTATGTCGGTTGATGAAATCGACCACACACTCTTTGTCTCGACGATACATGATATCAAGCGAGACTACGGAGCAAAATATATATTCATAGCTCGGCCAAAATAAAGCGCCCGAGAAATTTCGACTGATATTCTCGGGCGTTTTTTAAATGAGGCAATGAGTAGCAAAGCTGCGACTATGCCGAATTTATGCAGGCTCCTCAGCGGATTCGACCTGCCTAGGAAGAATCCGCTGGTGGAGAGCTGCAAAATGCATTCTTTTCCTCGCGCCACCTGACTCGCAGTTGCGCAACTTCAAGGTCATCCAGCTCGCAGGGCGTTTTTGGTTGGACGCAAACGTAGCCAGGTGTCTCCTTGTCACGCTTTTTCGGGCGACTTCGTCTTTTTTCGAGCAGACTTGGTTGGTCTCGTTGCTTTGTCATGGGAACTCCTCCTTTCTTTCTACACCATACTAATGTTTTTAAATTTTGCAATCTCTGTGCACAAGGTATTTGACGCCGGTGTTTCTCGGGCGTACCGTTAGGGTACGAGTAGCCGCTTTGCGCTCGTAGTTAGTTCCGCTATCTTCCCTCCAGAACTGAGCGCCAAAATACTATTGGCGCTCTTTTTTAGTGAGACGGGCGCGGCAAAGCCGAGCCCGTCTCATTTTTTTATACTGCTCCGATAGTAGTATAAAAAATTCTCCTGAAGACAGTCTGAAAAAGCTGACATCACACACATCGCGTTACGTTGCTGGGAGGTTTTAAAGCAAGCAATTTTTTGGTATGGTAGTCTGCACTGTCCTCATAGTTCAATGGATAGAACAGGAGACTTCTAAGCTCTTGATGGAGGTTCGATTCCTCCTGAGGACACCGGTTATTCAGTCTGGTCGGCAGTTGAGCTTGTGGCAGCTTCTTCAATCTCTGTCGAAGAAGCGGCGTCTTCGGCGATAGTTTCTACGGTCGTGCTAGCTTCGCTGGTCGTTTCGGTCGTGGTGGCTGTTTCGTTTATCTCAACTTGGGGAGGCGTCGGCACGTATTTTAGCAGTTGGTTGTATTGTTCCTCCCGTCGCACGAATTCTGTGAGTGCCGCTTCTACGTTTTGGGTCTTGTATACCACCACTTCCTCTCCAGGCGTGACCGAACCAGTGACCTCGGTGTTTGAGTATTTCATAAACGTGAATACATTCCACGCCGCGAGGCAGAGGAGGAGAAGCGCGACTGCACTTAGTCCAAACAACCACTCCCGAGCCGGATGAATAATTTTAAACTCCCGCAGTCCGCGTTGCTGGTGTTTGAATATTTTGCGCGCGAACGCGGCAATTTCAAGTTTATGATTCATACGACATTATGCGCACCTGCATCACGACTTCGGCCTGCCACAACTCAAGTGAACGCACCGTAAGGAGGACCGAATTCACCCGCGATACGTATGGTAACACTTCAAGGGTGCGGACAAACCGGACAATATCTTCCTTACTTCCAGTCAAATCAAAATGCACTTCAATCCATTCTGATTTGTCGGTTTTGTTTTCAATTTTATTGAGATCAGTTGTTTCCAAGGTCACGTTCATTTGCGGGGCGAGGCCCTCGACCAAATTTAAAAACGTGAGGCTCTCGCTTTCCTGCTTGAGAAAGTGTCCTTGCAACTGCGTCCGGTCATTTTTTGTGTCCTCGGCAATTTTCTGCAGTCGCAAAAGTGAGGCTTCTTGAGTATTTTGCTCTTCAAGGATTTTAATGTACTCCTCAAGCACTACCCCTTGGGCAGAAATTTTATAAATCATGAATGCAAAGGCTCCACCCAAAATCAGGAGGGTGATGAGTGCGATAAGTAGATTTCGATGGGTTACGCGCATCATGGGGTTGGTTTTTTAATGGTCACCGTCATCGAGAACAAGATATCTTTGTCTTTTGCCAAATTGGAGATCGGAAAATCAACCGTCTCCACTTCGCTTTGATCGAGCAGTCGGTCGCGAAACTCAGCGAGCACCCAGCGGTTGGCGGCGGTGCCGTTAATCTCCATCGCTTCAAAACCCTGAGACGCCCGACTAATATTGACCTCCGTGATCCGGAGCCCGGGCGACTGCAAAGAGTCGAAGATCAAAATGTACTTTGAGAGCGGTTCAAGCGCCGCCTCATCCACCACCGCCTTTCCCTGCTGGCTCGCCTGTACCAAGACGCCGGCGGCGCTCTCGAAGACGGCGATTTTTTGAGAGGCTTCTTCGGCCGACTCTCGGTAGGCGTCCACTTGATCGTTCACCAACACATACGTTGGCAGAGATATGAAGAAAGCCGTCACCGTGGTGCCGATAAGGAGTAGCGTCCAGACTGTCGCAACACGCATCCAGTACTCGATGGCGATTTTTTTCTTGGCTTCAGTGGGAACAAGGTTTGACATAACTACACAGAATTTTTGAGCGCCAGGCCGATAGCTGTCGCGTACCCGAGCGACACCCGCCGACTAATAGGCGGCACCGTGTCGTAGAGCGAAAAGACATTTTCCCAGACATTCCCGCGGGCAGCGGGTACACCGAGCGTCTCGCTCAAGTAGGCGGGCAGGCCCTTGAGGTTGGCGCTACCACCACAGAGGACGAGGGAGCTGATTTTTCGATTTTTCAGATCAGAACGCAAATGCCAGTATTGCATGCGAGTAGCGAGCTCGTCTTTAATGATGGACACGGTGGTGATAAGCGCATCACGCACATCAGACGAATCAACGCCTCGGTGAAGCCCCTCGGTGTTTTTGAGGTTAGTCACCTCCGCTTCAGAAAGGTCATTGCCTTTCACGCGACGAATCACTTGTGATAATTGATTGCCGCCGATATCAATCGTTGAAGTGTACAAAAGTGATCCTTTGTAGACGATGCCGACACCGGTACGGGTTTTGCCAAAGTCGACGAGCATGACCGCGCCTGTCATGTCGGGCGAAACAACCGCGCGTGCCATCGCTTGCGCTTCGACTTCAAACGAGAGTGGGAACAACCCGGCCCCCAGACAGACCTCGTAGTACTTTTGGATCGTTTCCCGCGGATAAGCCGCGACTGCTACTTGCGTCACTTTGCTATCTTCCTGATTGGGCATGATGGTGTAGTCAAACAACACGTCGCGGGACGGAATCGGCACATTTTCTTCCAGTCGGAATTCAAGCAAACCTCTCACCTCTTTCAACGAGGTGTTGGATTTTATTTCAGTTTCAAAAAGGTACGCACGCTCTTCAGGGAGCGACAGTCGTACGTACTCCGTTTTGACCTCCCGCTTAAATTCTTTTAAGACGGCGGTGAGTTTTTGCGCGTCGTTGATATCGCCAGATCGGACGATGTCAGCCGGAATTTCAATGTCACCCCAACGCTTGATCTTTTTTGGAGCGGCGGCGTTGGTACTTGGTTCAAACTCTACGTACTTGAGCGAAGTATCGGAAATGTCCAACCCCACGCTCGGCATAGTGAGGTACGTAGGCGGCGGCAGGACACGTGAAAGAGCCGATAGCATATACACCTAGTATACGTTGTTCTTGGTTCTCTTTCGATGGTCAAACTCACAGTTTGTACCACACGTACAAAGCCACAAGGATAAATACCAAAAGCGAGGTGAGGCCAACGTACCGCTTGGCGTACGAGACGGCGAGGGGGCCAAATTTGTACGTGCACCAGGCTACAATTCCGTACCGCACTCCGCGACCAACGATCGATCCGAGAATAAACACCAGCAAACTTCCTTCCATGAGGGCAATGGCCCAAGCACTGATCGTGTACGGCACGGGCGTAATGGCGCCAAGGAGAGTGAGGATAAAGGTGTTATTTTTGTTATTCGTGAGAAAATCCTGAAGCGTCTGTTGAAGCTCGGGCGTCGTCCATGACCACAGCACGTCATGAAACAAGAAAGCGGTAAAAAAGGCCGCGATGCCGCCCAACACCGAACTCAAAAGGGTAAGTATGGTGAGCCGCACCACCTTTCGGCGATCAACCAAAATCGCCGCCATCAGAAAAGGGTCGGTAATTATTGGCAACGGCAACGCCGCTTCAAAAAAAGAAATGGCCGCCAAAAAAGTGTAGCCGGTGCGCGACTGCATGAGCTCTTTCGCTCGTGCCACTGTCCTTGTGGAAAGTACTCGTTCGGCCAGCGATGGCTTTTTCTCTTTTGGCGGCATGTTATTTAATTTTGGTACCAACCGGTAATGCGGCCGAGGGCTGCAAGAGCGCAAACGCATCAGCCGTACTGGCGGCCAAAATCATTCCCTGACTCTCAAAACCTCTGATAGTACGAGGTTCGAGGTTGGTAATGAACGGACTCTGCACGCCGACCAACACCTGCGGGTCTTCAAAGTACAGGCGAATGCCGGAAATAATCTGTCGCGGCAGATCTTCGCCAAAGTCGACCATAAGCTTGAGAAGCTTGTCCGCGTCCGGCACCACCTCGACGGCCGTGATTGTGCCGATTTTGATTTCTAGTTTTGCAAAGTCATCGTAGGAGACGTTCATAATTTGCTTATTTTTGTTTCATTAAAAAACTATTCAGAATGATAGCCGCGGCGGCGGCGTCGGTCTGGCTATTTCTGCCCTGGATGCGCAGAGCCTCCTGGGTGGAAAAATGTTCTGGCTCCAAATGAATGGGGATACCAATGGCGAGCGTCAGGTCAGTCATAAAATCCTTCACCTTGGCGTGTACCGGATTGTCGACCCCCGCATGAGTAGTCGAGTGGCCGATCACTATTTCTGCCACCTGTTTGTCTTTGACGAGGTCGATGACAACCTGGAGAAGCTTTGCGTCATTCGGCAAAACCCCGTGCGGAAAAGCCATCACGCCCGCTTCGTCGGTCAGGGCAATGCCCACTTTCTTCGTGCCAAAATCTATACCCATGCGCCGCATGAGAGACAGCATACCACGTTCAATATAAGAAAGAGGATTGGGCTAGAAGCCACCAGAAAGACTCGCGTATGTACTGATAAAGGCCGGAATGGCAAAAATGAGTCCGATGGCTGGCAAAACAACGAAGGCAATTGAGATCCACATGATGATCAGAAAGTAGCGTCTGGTTTTTTCGACTGATGAGTAAATAGCGTCAATTTTCTTAGATTGCTCTTCCAACAGATTTTTTATTTGTGTATCCATAAATATCAGTGTGTCTATAAAACCACACTTGAATCTATTCTAGCAAAAATTACTAACGTCGCGGACTCTTTCGTTTTTTGCTGGTTTTAGGCTTTTTCTTGTTTTTGATTCCACGATTCTTGACCACTCCTTCCAGTCGATGGGCGGTGCGTGGTGGTTCGGGGTGTTCAGCATCGACTCTCTTTTGGCCACGACGTTGTGTTGAATATTTTTTCATACCTAAACATTAGTCTGCTAATAAGCGCATGATATGCCAATGAAAATATTTCTGCCAGAGACTAAAATTGTCGTTTTGTGCTCTCGCCAGGAATCGAACATTACATGTTCAGTACCCGTTTTGGATATTTTGTTTCGTTTGGCACTCACAAAATATCTCAAAACAGCTTCGATTCCTTAGGCTCATTGAAAAAGCCCAGCCATAAAAGCTGGACCTTTTCAACGAGTGCTCTCGCCAGGAATCGAACCTGGAGCGCTGGTACCGCAAACCAGCATTTTATCCATTAAACTACGAGAGCAAGTGAGGAACTAAATAAAAGTAAACTTTTATCTATGTGCCGAACGCCGCTCTCGAAAAAAGTTTTCGTAACGAAGTGAAGAAAAGCTTTTTACAGTGAGCGAGCGAAGGAATATCATATTCACTTAAGACCTGAATGAAGCTCTCGAAAGAAGTTTTCTCGAAGTAAAACGAGAGAAAAGCTTCTTACAAGAGCAGGGTTTCCTTGTTTACATTTGCCTTTTGAATGAAGCTCTCGTCCTTCGAGGCGTAAGCCGAAGAAGACAGTAGAGCGAAACGATACTACCATGAGAAAAGCGCCACGTCACCCCTTAGAGGAGCAGTACACCTTGTCGCTATTTTCGTTCAGACACTCTCAAAATAGCTGACAAGGTCTTGCGAAAGCGTCCCACGCTTTCTCACCTCAAAACCCAAATAATTCCAGTATCTTCACGAGGAGCGATTCTTCAAGGTGTTCGTCGGGCAATTTTTCCTTCAAAATTGATTCGATGTCGTCGATGTGGTCGGGCGGTAGCGGCAAGACGAGAAGCGGCATAAAACGATGCTCCGACTTGACCAAAAGCTGGGGACCGCGAGGATCTTCTTCGTCAATGTGATACGACATGAGCGTGGCAAAGGGGTACAAACGGTCTTCAATTTTGATGCCTCGCACTGTCACCGCAAACTGAACGATCGAGGGGCGCTTTGCCGCCGACACGCCGAGCGCGCCGCCGGCCAAGCCGATGAGGAGCGCGAACATGACATTGTTAAAGAGAATGGCGGCAATCACCATACAAACGATGATGATAGCGAGCGCAAAAAACCAGTCGTTCCCCTTTTCGACATGATGGTGTTCTGGCGCTTCCCAGGTAATCGCGCGGGCCGTTGGTTCCATGACAAAATTGTAGCATGGCGGCGGCGGCAGACGGTGTACAATTCACGCGTCTTCTGTTACTATCTTTGCCACCAAAGAACGGTGAAAACGGAAGCAAAAGTCGCTGTTCTTACAACCGAATAAATTGGAGGGATGGCTGAGTGGATAAATAATGAACTGCTTCATTATTTATCCGTTCCGCGATCGAAAGAGCGCGGGCGCACCGATATTTATGAGGTGCGAGGTGGATGAAATCTTCAACCACTGGCAACACAATCAAATAACACGGAGGGATGGCTGAGTGGTTGAAGGCGGCAGTCTTGAAAACTGTTAGAGGTGAAAGCCTCTCGAGGGTTCGAATCCCTCTCCCTCCGCAGAGTAAGACTTCATCAGAAGTCAGAGCAGAACCGTGGGACGCCGTAGGCGTCCCCAAAGTTGAAAGGGGGAAAGTAACGAGTCGCGTAGCGACAAACTGTGACGGTGTGGGCGTGGCGAAGTGGGCGGATTTGTCACGAACCGTAGGGTTCGTTCCGATTTTTTGGACGAACGACTTGATTGCTTGCAAATCAGAGGAGGAGGACAAAAAATTGGCTTGTTTTGTATCTAAAATCCATTCACGCAAGGGTTCGACCCAAGTGTTTCTTCGTAGTTCAAAATCTTTCATATTTTCCTTCAAAGCAAGCGTTGCGCGCATATTCTCGTCTTTCTTTTTCAGATACAGCACTTTCGGTATGTCGCCATCCAAGTAAGTAGACACCAGCTTTTCTAGGCGCGCTTCGTTTGCTTTGATTCTTTCAGAAAGATTTTGAACCTCGCTTTGCGACGCTCCAACTTCTTCGCGCTCCCAGTCTTTCACCTGCTCCAACATCCAATCGGTATATCTATCGCAAAGCGAGATTGTTTGAAGCTGTGTGCAGAGTTGCTTCGCAAGCTCGCTTTCCTGCAAATATGCCTGAGAACAATAGCCGCGCTTTTTCGAGCACCTATAATATCTATACTTTGTTCCCCAGCGATTTGTTGCCCACTGCGCGCTAATCATCGAAGTACACTCAGCACATCGAAAAAGACCAGTGAACGGAAAATCATGCTTGATTTTCCTTTTGCGCGGCTTTTCTTTTGTTTGCAATACTTTCTGCACAGCTTCAAACAATTGCGGAGAAATGATTGGTTCAAAGCTTCCTTCAAACCACTCGTCCCCATGCTTCACAAACCCGAGATACACACGATGTGTGAGAAGTCGTTTGATGGAAGCTTTGGCAAGTGGCGTTTGGTTCGAAGACACCACTCCCAAGTCCGCCAAAAATTGTGCGAGCGAGACGAAAGAGTGTGATCGTTTGGCGTACTCTTCGTATACTAAAGAAACAATGCGAGCAGTTACTGGATGCGGTTCTATATTTCGAAGCTTCGGATTATTTTGGTAGCCAAACGGCGCACGATTGAGCCATTCGCCTCGTCGCAATTTTTGGCGGACGCCGCGCTTGATGTTGTCCGATAAGTTATCCGAGTAGTATTTCGATTGACCAAACGCCACTTGCAACATAAAGAGCCCTTGCGGTGTGGGTTCAAACCAAAATGTCGGAAAGCGTAAAGACACGACCTTGCGCGTGTCTACGGCGTAAATGATGCGACCGCCATCTATGCTATTGCGCGCCAATCTGTCAGGGTGCCAAGCAAGTATGCCAACACCCTCTAACTTTTCCACTTGAGCCATCATTTTGCCGAAGACCTCGCGTCCTGGTGTCTTTGCGCTTTTTGACTCTTGAAACTCCGCTAGGATTTCAAGATTTTCTTTACGCGCTAGTTCTCTTAATTCAAAAAGTTGAGCCTCAATAGACATGACTTGTCTATCATCGTCCTCGCTACTCTTGCGAGCGTATAGAAAATATTTTGGTTTGAACATATATAAAGGTTTTAGATACAAAACAAGGACAAATCCGCCCACTTCGCCACGCCCACACCGTCACAGTTTGTCGCTACGCGACTCGTTACTTTCCCCCTTTCAACTTTGGGGACGCCTACGGCGTCCCACGGTTCTGCTCTGACTTCTGATGAAGTCTTACTCTGCGGTGACATTCTCACCTTTGCGCGAACCTACTTTCAATCACGAAGTGATTGAT
>JBBTRC010000001.1:0-1171 GCA_038065355.1 Patescibacteria group bacterium | reverse complement strand
CCTTGCGCCGAAGATGATCGGGGCTCAAGCATATTACCGAAACTGCGGATTCGTACACTTCACAGAGGAAACTATAAGTCCTCAAAGAGGGCCAAAGCTGTCGAGGCCTCGAACGGTACCACTTTTTATGTGGATGACCGTTGTAAGGAGAGCAGCGGCGTCAAGGTTGCTTCGGCAACCTTGACGCGTCCAATCCGAGAGTATCTCGGATCTTCTGTGAAGTGTACGAGTGGTAGGAGAGCGTCCTTCTCTGCGATGAATCCAAGGCGAGAGCCGCGGTGGAGCGAGGAGGAGTGAGAATGCCGGCACAAGTAACCGCAAGACGGGTGAGAACCCCGTCCGCCGAAATACCAAGGTTTCCTTTGCGATGGTGATCATCGAAGGGTTAGTCGGTCCTAAGGGAATCCCGAATGGGGGACCCGATGGATAGCAGGTTAATATTCCTGCACACCACTATGTTCCTATGGAGGGACGGAGTGTTGTACTTAACGCGGCTTATTGGATTGCCGTAGGAGTACTGAGCGTGTGTGGTAGGCAAATCCGCCACACAATAACGCGAGGTAGGTCTAAAGGTGAGGCTTCGGCCGATCCGATGTTAGGGAGCACGCTTCCGAGAAAAACTTCGTTTGGATTAAACATAGCGGTACCGTACCGCAAACCGACACAGGTGGTAAGGTCGAGTAGACCAAGGCGAACGAGTGAGAGGTCCTCAAGGAACTCGGCAAAATAGCGGCCGTAACTTAGGGATAAGGCCTGCCCAATACACCACTTTGTCCTCAACAACAAAGTGGAGAAACACAAATGCTTTTACACCAACTAACAAAAAAACTTTCTGGAGCTGAAATCGAAAAAGTCACTAGAAATGACAGTGGCGTGATAATCCATCTAAGGGATGGACGTTCAGTTGAAATCGGTTTTTACTCCGAAGACATGGTAGATGAAAAGTTTAACAATCCTGACCCTCCCAATGAGGAATCGGGACTTGTGATTCAAAAATTAGTCCGTATGTCAATTGATGTTGTTGGCTGATTGCAATTGATTTTAGTTCTTTAGTGATCAACACATAGAAGGTTGAGGCTAAAGTGGTGTATTGGGCCGCAGCGAAAGATTTCCTGCCGACTGTTTAACAAAAACACAGCTCTCTGCGAAGACGTAAGTCCATGTATAGAGG